>CAYTTF010000106.1:0-12757 GCA_964440665.1 uncultured Myxococcales bacterium
ACCACCTCGTCGTGCGACAGCGGCAGAAGGTAGTTCTCGCTCCAGAAGTACATGCTGCGAAAGGTGAGCTGGTGGTGCTGGTAGCGGCGGCCGATCGGATCGCCCGAGAAATACGCCAGCGCATCGTGCATCCACCCCATGTCCCACTTCAGGCCGAACCCGAGACCGCCCGTATAGGTGGGGCGGGACACGCCCGGCCAGGACGTCGATTCTTCGGCGAGCGTCTGCGTGTCTGGGTGCTCGCGGTAGACCGAGGTGTTGAACACCCGCAGAAAATCGATCGCTTCCAGGTTCTCCCGGCCGCCGTACTGGTTGGGGATCCAGTCGCCGCCGCGCCGCCCGTAGTCGAGGTAGAGCATCGACGCCACCGCGTCGACCCGCAGGCCGTCGATGTGGTAGCGGTCGAGCCAGAAGTTGGCGTTCGAGATCAGGAAGCTGCGGACTTCATTTCGCCCGTAGTTGAAGATCGCGCTCCCCCACTCGGCGTGCATCCCCTTGCGCGGATCGGCGTGCTCGTAAAGATGCGTGCCGTCGAAGTACATGAGGCCGTGCTCGTCGGTGGGAAAGTGCGCCGGGGTCCAATCCAGAATCACGCCGATCCCTTCTCCGTGGAGGTGATCGATCATCCACATGAAGTCCTGTGGCGTCCCGTAACGCGCGGTCGGCGCGTAGAAGCCGGTGACCTGGTAACCCCAGGACGGATAGAACGGGTGCTCGGCGATCGGCAAGAGCTCGACGTGGGTGAAACCGCAGCGGCGGACGTGCGCGGCCAGCTTGGGCGCAATTTCCCGGTACGAGAGCCAGCGATTTTTTTCCTCCGGGACGCGCATCCACGATCCCAGGTGGACTTCGTAGATCGAGATCGGCGCGTCGAGCGCGTTGCGCCCCCGCCGGACGCCCATCCAATCGCCGTCGCGCCAGTCGTAGTCGAGGTCCCAGACGATGGACGCGGTGGCCGGCGGCAACTCGGACCTCACGCCGTAGGGGTCGGCCTTGTCGACCCGGTAGCCGTCTTTCTGCGAGGTGACTCGATATTTGTAGCGCGTCCCCTTGCCGACGCCGGCCACGAATCCCTCCCAGATTCCGGAGCCCTGGTGCAGCGTCAGCGGCGCTGGCATTTCGCCCCAGCCCTCGAAATCGCCAATCACGGCGACACCGGCGGCGTTGGGCGCCCAGACGGCAAACTCCACACCGGCCTTTCCCTGGCGGGTTTTCAGGTGGGCGCCCAGGCGTTCATAGGCGCGCCCGTGCGTCCCCTCCGCAAACAGGTGCAGGTCGATATTTCCGAGATCGCTCATCGCCGACATGGTAACCAGGATCTCATTCAGCGTCTGTAAGGAGCAGTGGTCTTTGACTCCGACCACGCGCTGGCCGTACTGTTTTGCTTCAAATGAATCGTTCGACCAGATGGGGGGGGACGGCGCCGGGCGCCGTTCTCGTCGTGGTGTTGTCTCTCTCCGGGATGATGGGTGTGGCGCATGCCGACCACGCGGGGGAGATGAAGGCGCGCGAGTCGTTCGCCGCAGGTCGGTTCGACGAGGCGCTGGAGATGTTCGCCAAGCTCTACGCGGAGACGCTGAACCCGATCTATCTGCGCAACATCGGCCGCTGCCATCAGAAGCTGCGCGAGCCGCAGAAGGCCATCGATGCCTTCCACGACTACCTGGCCAAGGGGAAGAAGATCTCCGCCGACGAGCGCGCCGAGATCGACGGCTACATCAAGGAGATGGAGACCCTCCGCGACGAGCAGGCCAAACTGGCGGCGCCCCTGCCGCCGGTACAGCCGATCGCGCCCCCGCCACCGATCGGCACCCCACCGCCGGGCACCAGTGGGCCGCCGCCGGGTTATTCGCCGCCGCCGCCCGGCGGGTATCCTGCTCAGCCGCCGCCGAGCGGCGCCTTGGTGGCCCAGCCCGGGCAGCCGCCACCCCCGACCGGGACGCCGGTCTATGAGAAATGGTGGTTCTGGACCGCGATCGGCGTGGTCGTGGTCGGGGGCGTCGCGGCTGCGCTTCTCATCCCGGGTGGTACGACCAAACCGGCATGTCCCGCCGGCGTGATGTGCCCATGAAGCCGCTGATGCGCGTCTGGTGGACCGCGGCGCTCTCTGCCGCGGTGCTGTCCACCCCCCTGGCGGGGTGCCGGAAGGAAAAGGACTCGTTGATCGTCGCCGACATCAAAACAGACGACAGCAACGGGGGAACCTTGAGATCCCTGACGCTGTCGGCCGGGGGCGCCTCGGAGACCTTCTCCTTGACGTCGACCGGCCTCACCACGGCCGGGTCCCAATTCGGTCTGTACGTGCCCTCGGGCGTCACCGGCGACGTGAACGTGAGCGCGTCGGCGGGAGAGCCGACCGGCTGCCGCGGGTACAAAGGGGAACAATCGGTCAACATCCCGTCGGCCGGCTCGACGGTATCCGTGACCATCACGATCAAGCAGGCGACCGTTTGCCAGCCCGATGGGGGCCAGGGGGGCGCCGGTGGAGGCGCGCGGGGTGGCGCCGGTGGAGGCGCGCGGGGTGGCGCCGGGGGTGGCGTAGGTCCCGGTGGCACCGGCGGACCTGCCGGAAGCGGCGGAGGTGGCACGGGTGGCACGCCACCTCCCGGAACGCCCCCCTCGCTGAACACTTGCACCGAGTACGAGCACAACGATCCGTCCGTGACCTGCGACGTCGCCGGCGCGGTCGGCGATACGGGCGTCTGGTCGGTAGCCTTTTCGCCGAATGGGCAGTTTCTGGTCACCGCTGGCGACGACGGGCGAGCGGTGGTCTGGCGTTTCGACGGCCGCAAGCCGACGCTCGAAGGGCATGTGTTGCACGGATCGGGCTACGGGATCGTCGCGTTCTCCCCCGACGGCACGCAGCTGGCCTACGGCGGGGCCGGTGAGATCGATCTCTATACGGTCGCCACCTGGACCTTGTCGCGAACCTTGGCTGTCACCAACACCATCGTCGATTTGACCTACACCCCCGACGGGCAGCAGATCATCAGCGCCGACAATGACGGGACGATCGGGAACGTCTATTCCCACTCGGCGCTCGCCGGTGGCTCCCTGTCACCGAGCCATACGCTGGCGATCACCGGCAAGATTCCCAATGCGGTTGCGGTTGCGGCGGGGACGGCGAGCGGGTTTCCTGTGGCGGTGGCGACCGGTAGCAGCAGCCAAGGCAACGTCGGCATCTATGCACTCACGTCCACCGGATTCGTCGGCCCGTCGAACACGCTGCCGGTGTCCACCGACTCGGGGGCTTACACCGTCCGAATCTCGCCGAATGGGAACGTGCTGGCGAGCGGGGGAGCCGACGGCATCGTCTATCTGTGGCCATTCCCGATCTCGTCCGTCACGCCGACGGCGCCGAATATCGACATCGGCACCCCCTTCGCCTCGGATGACGTCGACATGGTCGCGTTCTCGCCCAACAGCTCCTACATCGCGGTTGCGGGCGGTTTCTTCCAGAGCGCGAGCATCTGGGACGTGGCGCCACCGCGCAGCATGCTCGGGTCTTATACCAATGAGAGCTGGGACACGGTCTCGATGGCTTTTTCGCCGAGTGGGAGCGCGATCGCCGGCGGTGAGTATGACTGCGGCGTGTTCCTGGTCTGCGCCGATTGAGGACCGCCTGTCGTGCTGCCCGGGCGGTTTGTCGTGACGACCCGTCCGGGTGGGCTATATTTAACGGCCCGAATGAGAGTTTTTTGGCGCGGCGCATGGGCTCTGGTCGTCGTCGGCGCGCTCGTCTCGGCGGGCGGCGTCGCGGCGGCCCGCCCTTGGACGGCGCGCGAGCCCGCGGTGGAGCCAAAGCCCGCGCACCAGCTTCGCAATCCGGCCACCTGGCCCGCCGAGCCGGAGGTGCCGGCGCCGATCGACGCCGGCCGCTTTCTGGCGGCCTACGCGCACCTCTGCGGCGTCGAGGCCGATTCGCCCACCACCGCCATCGCGCCCGCCATCTTGACCGCGGCCGACGCGGCCAAAAGCGATCCCTTCACGCTGGCGGCGCTCGCCTACTTCGGTAGCAAGTGCAACCCGGCGTTTCACGCCGACGGCCGGTACGGACTTCTGGCGATCGAGCCCGGGATGTACCGGGTGCCGGGCGCGCCGCCAGCACCGGTCGACAAGGCGGATCTGACCTCGCGCCGTCTGCTCGATCCGACCAACAGCTTGATGGTGGGCGCCGTGCTGCTGGAGATGTGGCAGGCGCGGCACAAGGAGCTCGACGAGGCGTTCGGCGGCGCGCCGCACCGGAGCGGCGTCGCCCACTTCATCTGGGGCGACGAGGTGCGCTCCAGCGGGCACGAGGATCTGATCCTCACCGCGCGCCGCCGGATGGTGGCGGCGTATTTGGGCACCCCGGATGTCACGCGGGAGGCGGCGATCGGAATCACGGTGGTCTCGCCGCTCGAGGCGCCGCCGCGGGTTGCGACCAGCGGCCCGGGCGAGGAACGTGACGGCGGCGCGCGCCGCCACCGCGGCCTCGACATCACGGGCACCATCGGCGAGCCCGTGCGGGCGATCGCCGATGGGACCGTGATCTTCGCGGGCGCGAACGTGCCGGGGCGCCCGCGCAAAGGGCCGATCCCGCCCGACAAGATCGCCCGCTACGCCAGGCGGCGTCTGGGCGTGGGCGGCATCTACCTCTGCATCGAGCACAAGCCCGATCACCACATCGTCTCGTGCTACATGCACCTGTCGTCGTATCTGGTGGCTCAGACCGACCACGTGACGGCGGGGCAGACCATCGGCTTCGTGGGACGCACGGGCGTCAAGGTCTCACCGCCGCACCTGCATTTCGAAGTGCGGGTCGACAACCACGTCACCAATCCCCTGAAGACCCTGGGCGACTTCGTGATTCCCCCCAAGGCGACCCTGACCTACCGCTACGTCATGAAAGCCAAGCGCGCCAAAGCCCGCCTCCGCGCCTGACCCGAGCCCGAGCCCATTGCGGGTCGGAGCTATCACCACTGGATTGAAACCAGAGCAAGGGTTCCAGACCGCGTCGGGGGAGGGCGGGCTCCGCCCGCCCGAGCCCATCGCGGGAGGCTTGGAACCCTGTTAGGGTTCCAAACACAGTGATCCGCAAACAAGACGCGCTCGACTACCACAGCGGTGGTCGCCCCGGAAAGCTGGAGGTGGTTCCCACCAAGCCTCTGGTCACGCAGCGCGATCTATCGCTGGCCTACTCGCCGGGGGTGGCCGAGCCGTGCCTCGAGATCGCCGACAACCCAGAGCGCGTCTGGGACTACACCGCGCGCGGAAATCTGGTCGCGGTGGTCAGCAACGGAACCGCGGTTCTGGGGCTCGGCAACATCGGTCCGCTCGCCAGCAAGCCGGTGATGGAGGGGAAGGCCTGCCTCTTCAAAAAGTTCGCCGACATCGACGTCTTCGATCTGGAGGTCGACGCGCCCGATTCGGCGCGCTTCATCGAGACGGTCGCCGCGCTGGAGCCGACCTTCGGCGGCATCAACCTGGAAGACCTGAAGGCGCCCGAGTGCTTCGAGATCGAAGCGGGGCTGCGCGCGCGGATGTCGATCCCGGTATTCCACGACGACCAGCACGGCACCGCCATCATCTCCGGTGCGGCGCTGGTCAACGGCGCGGAGATCGCGGGGAAGAAACTTGCCGATCTCAAGATCGTGGTCTCGGGCGCCGGCGCCTCCGCGATCGCCTGCGCGACCTTCTACGTCGAGCTCGGCGTGCCGCTCGACCAGATCACCATGATCGACTCGGTGGGCGTCATCTACGAAGGGCGCGCGCAGGGCATGAACAGCTGGAAGGCGCGCTTCGCCCGCAAGGACGACGGGTCCCGCACGCGCGCCGACGCCCTGCGCGGCGCCGACGTGTTCCTCGGTCTGTCCAAGGCGGGCCTCTGCACGGCGGCGATGTTGGAGACGATGGCGCCGAGGCCGCTCATCTTCGCGCTGGCCAACCCGGACCCCGAGATCAGTTACCCCGACGCCAAGGCGGCGCGTCCCGACGCGATCGTGGCCACCGGGCGCAGCGACTTTCCGAATCAGGTCAACAACGTGCTCGGGTTTCCGTACATCTTTCGCGGCGCGCTCGACGTCCGCGCGAAGGAGATCAACGAGGCGATGAAGATCGCGGCCGCGCGCTCGCTGGCCGCGCTGGCGCACGAGCCGGTACCGGACACCGTCGCCGAGGCCTACGGGGTGCCTGCGTTTCGCTTCGGTTCCGACTACATCATTCCCAAACCTTTCGACACGCGCGTGCTGTGGTGGTGCGCGCCTGCGGTCGCGGAGGCCGCCATCCAGTCGGGCGCCGCGCGGCTGCCGCTCGACATCGCCGAGTACCGAGAGCGGCTGCAGCGCCGCATCGGCGGCACGCACCAGACGATCATGCGACAGATCGTGCAGCGGGCGAAGAATGCGCCCAAACGGATCGTCTTCCCGGACGGCGACAACATCAAAGTGCTGCGCGCCTGTCAGATCGTGCTCGACGAGAAGATCGCGCACCCGATTCTGCTCGGGGACGAGGCGACGCTGCGCCAGCGCGCGGCCGACCTGGACCTGGACCTCGAGGGGGCCGAGATCCTGAACCCTTCCGATTCCCCCAAGCACGCGGCCTATGCTCACGACTATCTGGAGCTGCGCTGCCGCAAAGGGGTGACCGCCGCCAGCGCCGCGCGCCTCATGAATCGGCGCATCCACTTCGGCATGATGATGGTGAAGGCCGGCGACGCCGACGGCTTGGTCGCTGGGTTGACCGCCCCTTACCCCGACACCATCCGTCCGGCGCTGCAGATCCTGGGCATCCGCCCCGACGTGCGGCGCGCGACCGGCATGTACATGATGCTGTTCAACAACGGCGTGAAGTTCTTCGCCGACGCGACCGTCAACATCGACCCAGACGCCGCGACGCTGGCCGACACCGCGATCCAGGTCGCCGACGCCGCGCGCGCTTTCGAGGTCACGCCGCGCATCGCGATGATCTCGTTTTCGAACTTCGGCTCTGCGCCGCATCCGGAATCACGCAAGATGGCCGACGCGGTGGAGATCGTCCGCAAGCTGCGCCCCGATCTGGAGATCGACGGCGAGGTGCAAGCCGACATCGCGGTCGAGCCGGACAAGCTGCGCGAGCTGTTTCCGTTCACGCGCCTCACCGACGCGGCGAACGTGCTGATCTTTCCGTCGCTGGCCGCCGGGAACGCCGCCTACAAGGTGCTGTCGGCGCTGGGCGGCGCGACCGCCATCGGGCCCATCTTGCTGGGTGTGAACAAGCCGGTGGCGGTGCTCCCGCGCGACGCCAACGTCGACACGATCGTCAGCATGACGGCCTATACCGTTACGCGTTAGAATGGGAACCCTGAGAGGGTTCCCAAACCCTGCCGCGATGGGCTCGGCCGGGCGAAGCCCGACCTCCCCCGACGCGATCGGTTCGCGCTCAGTGAAGTAGTTTGTCGGTGTCGACGGGGTCGGCGCCCGCGCGTTTGCGGGTGCTGGAGCTGGCGAAGTTGATCGTCGATCCGTCGAGCGCGAAGAACACCTTGCGGGTGGCGGCCGGAGCGTCGGGCAGCGTGACGTCGAAGGGCTGCGCGACGGCGGGTGGCACGTGGGGGAGCGTGAAGGTCACCCGCTGCTCGCCCACGCGCAGCGAAAACTGCGCCGATTCGTGGGTGACGGAGGTTGGATTGATGATCCTGCCGGAGATCCGCAGACCCTTCCCGGCCGGCGTCCCCGACAGATCTATGACGTAGAAGCCCCCGGAAATCGGTTGCCAGCCGGATACGCCCAGATCGACTTGCTGAAAGACCGTCGCCGAGAGGCTGCGATCGACGCCGCGCACCGCCTCCTTGAACTGGTCGAAACGCGGGCCGAACGAGGCGACATCCCGCTCCAGAGCGGCGCGCGCCGCCTGCTCACGGCGCAGCGAATTATAAAGATATCCGGACGCGCCCAGGGCGGCGAGCACCAGCAAGAACACGAAGAACCCCCAGAGTCGTCGCCAGGTCATGAGGGTGGTATTGTACCCGGGATGTTGTTCCGGGCCCGCGCAACAACGGCGGCCCTGGCTTTTGGTCTTACCGTCGCAGTGGGATGGGCGGGCGGGATGGGGTGTTCGGTGAACCATGCCGGGCTCTCGACCACCGGCACCACGCCGGTGGTGGTCGGCGTCGGTGGCGTTGGCGGGACGGTCGGCGTTGGCGGGACGGCCGGCGTCGGTGGGACGGGTGGAGCGGCGGCGACGGGCGGCGTCCGTTCGACGGGCGGCGTCGGTGCAACCGGCGGCGTTGGGGCGACGGGCGGCGTCCTTTCCACGGGCGGCGCGGGTGCGACCGGGGCAATCGGTGGGGCCAGTGGGACCGAGGGTACCGGTGCCGAGGGTGGTGCCGGCGCAATGGGAGGCGCTGGCGCGATCGGCGGTGCCGGCGTCGCAGGGTCCGGCGGCACGGACGGCACGGGGATGGGCGGTGTCGGTACCGGTGGTGGCCCTGGCGGCGCTGGCGGAAGCGACCATCAGGGCGGCAGCGGCGGGTCGAACCACGTTCGCGACTGCTCGTCGTTCCCGTCGGGGTCGTCGTTCGTCACGCCGACGGACGGTCTGCTGCATTGCTATTGGACGCACGCCGAGCCGCTCGACTGGCTGAGCTCGGAGAGCACCTGTGTGAACGAAAAGGGAACGTTGGCGACCATCCTGTCCCCGCAGGAAAACAACTTTCTCGTGAACCTGCTGTCGCAGCCGAACCTCTTTTCGCAGGGATCGGGGGTCTCCGTGGGCGCCACAGACGGCAAGTCCATGACCGACCCGACCGGCGCGGGAAATTACGCTTGGGTCACCGGCGAACCCTGGGTGTACCAACACTGGCACATGGGACAGCCGGACGGGTCGTGCAACATGTGCGGCGCCCCCATCGACTGTGGATGCGACCACTGGCTGGTGCTGACTCAAGACGGCACCTGGTACGATCGCTCCGAGGTCACGCCTCGCCCGTTCGTCTGCGAGGCGACCGCCCGCTGAATCGTCCCGCGCTGGTCCTCGCGTTCGCCCTCCCGCTCGTCGCCATCGCCACCGGGTGCGGAAAACCAATCGCCTTCGACGCGGGTACGATCGCGGCGCACCGGATGCTCGCGGGCGCGCCGCGCGAATTCTTGTTCGGCGTCGCGACCTCCGCCTACCAGATCGAAGGGGGCAACCACAACGACTGGACCGAATGGGAAAAGGGGCGCTATCCGGACGGGACGCCGCACGTGCTCGATGGGGCCAGCGCCGCGCGCGCCGCCGATTCGTGGAATCTTTGGCGCGCCGATCTTTCTGCGCTGCAAATGCTGGGCGGCAACGTCTACCGGCTGGGCGTCGAGTGGAGCCGCCTCGAGCCGACCGAGGGGGCCTGGGACGAGGCGGCCGCCGCGCGCTACCGCGAGATGTTCGCCGCTCTGCGCGCGGCTGGAATCACGCCGATGGTCACGCTCTATCACTTCACGCTCCCGACCTGGGTCGCGGCCCGCGGGGGCTGGGATTGGGACGGCGCGCCGGCGGCGCTGGCGGCCTTCGCCGGGCGGGCGGGGGCCGCGTTCGGCGATCTGGTCGACTGGTGGTGCACCATCAACGAGCCCAACGTTCTGGTGGCCAAGGGATACCTGGCGGGGCAGTGGCCGCCGGGCGTGCGCGATCCGCGGCGCGCCGCGCTGGCGCTGGCCGCGCTCATGCGCGCTCACGGGTCGATGGCGCGCGCACTGCGGGACAACGACCGCGCCGACGCCGACGGGGACGGTCGGGCGACGCGCATCGGGATCGCGCAGAACCTGCGCATCTTCGATCCGTATTCGGGGAACCCGGTCGACGGCATCGTCGCGGGCGCGGCGGACGCCTTTTACAACGACGCGTTCTTGGATGGGGTGACGCTGGGCCGCGTGCGCGTAGTCCTGCCGGGGATCATCGACCTCGACGAGCCCTTCCCGCCGCTCGCGGGCAGCCTCGACTATCTGGGCGTCAACTATTACACGCGCGACCTGGTGGTCGGCCACCTCACGGGCGGGAACGTCTATACCCCGGCCTCGTCGCCGGATCGCCCGCGCAACGATCTCGGCTGGGAGATCTATCCGGAGGGGCTCTACCGCTTGCTGCTGCGTTACGCGTCCCGCGGATGGCCGCTGCTGGTCACGGAGAACGGCGTCGCCGACGGGCGAGACGTGGTCCGCTCCGATTTCTTGCGCGCGCACCTCTACGCCGTCGATCGCGCCCGCGCCGAAGGGGTGAACGTGATCGGCTACCTCTACTGGTCGCTCATCGACAACTTCGAGTGGTCACACGCCTACCGCGGACACTTCGGGCTCTACGCGATCGATTTCGACGATCCCACCCTGACCCGCCGCCCCACCGCCGCCGTCGCGACTTTCCAAGAAGCCGCCCGAAACCTGGGAACGCTGCCCTGAGATCCAAGGTCGATCCGGGTGCCCGCCGGATGTCCGCCGGATTTCCGGGCTGAGCTTGACTCAGCCTTTTCGCTGTGGTTGTGTGATGGCCGTTCCCATTTCCACACACGGGAACCAGGATCTATTGGCTTATCGGCATGGAAGTGAGGGCTAGCCTGATGATGTGCGCACGCCCCTTGGTCCTCTTAGGCTCGTTGTGCTTGGCGCTGGGTTGCGCAGGCGTCAAATCAGTCGCCACCGGTCCCGGCAACGGCGGGTCGGGCGCGTCGACCGGCGCCGGCGGGAGCGGCAACACCGGCGCGGGTGGCACCGTCACGACGATCATGGCCTGCAATGGCCCGTGCACCGACTTTCCGACGACGCCGATCGTCGACGGCAGCGCCAACATGGGCTCGGCCCAGGGGATCTTCGGCGCCACGGGCAACAGCAGCGGCGGTCCCTGCATCTTCGAGCCGCAGAACGGCACGCTGTTTCCGAACAACTGGCTGCGTCCGCGTTTCAGCTGGATGGCGCCCGCGGGTCAGAACCTTTTCGAGCTGCGGCTGCATGCGGAAAATCAGGCCAACGACTTGGTCGTCTACACGACCAACACCAGCTGGACGATGAACAACAACGACATGAGCAACCCGCCAGCGTCGCAAAAGGCGATGTGGACTGCTCTGGTCGCTCACACACCCGGCATGGCGATTACGGTGACGGTTCGCGGCGCGCCGAGCAACGGTGGGACACCGTCGGCTGGGACCCCGACCACCTTCACCGTCGCGCCGGTTGGTGCGAAGGGAAAGCTGGTCTATTGGTCGCCCTCGGGCTTGACCAACGGCGGTATTGCGGTGGCCGGGAAAACGACGCTGTCAGGATTTTCGGTCGGTGACGACACCGTGACGGAGGTCTTGGTGCCCACCGACGTCACGGGATGGCAAACGCTTGACCAGGGATTCAACAGGCGTCCGGTCTCATGCATCGGCTGTCACACCTCGACGCCGGACGGTAACTACATCGCGTTCAACGACTTCTACCCCTGGGGTGGTGTCCTCGCGTCCGGTCAGCCGGGTGCACTACACGGAACGCCGCTTCCCTCGCCCCCGCTGGGCGCTGGCGGGTTCAATGCATTCATTCAGCCGTGGCTTGGGATCACGACGTTCTCGGCCAATCACTGGGCCGAGGGCGACCACATCGTGGTCGCGCCGCTCGGGACTTCCGGAAACGATGCGGATCAGCAGCCGGGGTTGGCCTGGATCGATCTCGAGAGCACGACCGCTTCTCCACAAGGGCAGAACCCGGCCCCTATCCTTAAAGGGACCGCCTGGAACTGGATCGTGCCACCGGCCAGCGGCCAGTATGCCGCGGCGCCGTCATGGAGCCATAAACCCGGCCATGACTTCGTTGTCTATACGGCGACGAGCAACGTCCTGTCGGGTCGGATCGGAACCGGCACCGCGCACCTCTATCAAGTCCCCTACTCCAAGACGGCCGCTCAGACTCCGACGCCGATTCCGGGTGATGGTTCGGCGGCAGGTTTCGCGCAGTACTACGGCGCCCTCTCGAGCGAGGATGATTTCATCGTCTACGACCAGATTCCCGCGAGTACCGCTTCTATTGCGCATACCGCCCCCAATAGCACCTGCAGCGCGCCGCCGTGCACCTGGAGCGGCATGTATATGCAGCCGGCGGCAGAGCTGTTCGTTATTCCGACCGCAGGTGGAACGGCGACCAGGCTCGCCGCCAATGATCCGCCGCAATGTGCGGGTCAGAAGCCCAGCGGGATGATCAACAATACCTGGGCAAAATGGTCACCGGATGTCTCGACCGACGGGGACGGCAATACTTACTATTGGCTAATTTTCTCGTCCTGGCGGCAAGGATTGACCGACCCAACGACCGGATCACCAATCGCTCAACTCTTTGCTACGGCGATCGTCAAGCCGGAGGTCGGACCCATCATGACCTATCCGGCAATCTATCTGTGGAACCAACCCGCGAACATCAGCAATTTCACGCCCGCCTGGGACAACTTCAAGATTCCCATCATCATTGATATGCCGTGAGTGATTGGGCCGCGCGCCGTCACCGTCGCGGCTCGGCCAAGTAACACCTGCAGCACCCGCAGCGCCCGTAGCGAACCGAGTCCTGCAAGAGCAGTGGGGGACTCTCCGAAAACCTCACGATTAAGGGTCGATCGATAATGCGAAAACTCAACCTGTCCCTGGTCCTGTCGAGTCTCCTCCTGTCGTTCCCGGTCCTTTCGTCACGGGCGCTCGCGCAGGGAAATGCCCCCGCGCCAGCCGCACCGGCAGCGTCTGCCCCGGCGCCGGCCGCCGCGGCCGCGCCAGCGCCCGCACCCGAGGCCACCCCCGCGGTGAGCCCGGGCG
>CAYTTF010000107.1:0-12706 GCA_964440665.1 uncultured Myxococcales bacterium
ACGAGCGAGCTCCTCGTCGGCGCGGACGGAACTTGGTCGAAGGTCCGGCCGTTGCTCTCCGCCGCGAAGCCCGAGTACGTCGGCACGACGTTCATCGAGACCTACTTACACGAGGTCGACCAGCGGCACCCCGCCGCCGCCAAAGCGGTCGGCGGCGGCGCCATGTTCGCGCCCGCTCCGGGAAAAGGAATCGCCGCGCACCGTGAGGCGGGCGGCGTTCTTCACACCTACGCCCAGCTGAATCGCTCCGCCGAGTGGATCGCCGGCATCGACTTTACGAACGCCGACAGCGCGAGGGCTCGCGTGGCGGCCGAGTTCGACGGATGGGCGCCGGCGCTCCTTGCGCTCGTCGCCGAGGGGACACCCGGGTTCCACGCATGATCTACACGCCCCCGACCGGACATCGATGGGACCGCGCCCCCGGGGTGACCCTGCTCGGCGATGCCGCGTACCTGATGCCGCCATCCGGCGAGGGCGCGAACCTGGCGATGTTCGACGGTTCCGAACTGGCAAAGGCGCTGGCCACGCGCCCCGTCTGTCTTGGCGACCGGCTTTCCGTCTGGACCCAGAATCGTCCCGTCCTGCGCATTGACAGATCCCCCATTGGGGACCTCGCAGATGTTGAAGCTCGGCTGAGCCCAGCAACCGACGGTGCTCGCGTCGCCGACTGGAGTGACGCTCACCGGCCAGGTACACGCTCCGCCATCGACGGCGGTCGTTGCCGTCTCCGCGCCAGCCTCGGGCCCGCTGAGCTGCGGCCCCTCCTGCTGGCAGGCCGTCGTGCCCGTGATGTTGAGGCACCGATTCGGCGCGCAACGCTCGTCGTTGCTCGTGCAACCGTGAAGCAGCGGATAGCAGGCCGCTGCACCCTACAGACCGGGACCGTCTCTCTGCGGGGACGCGTTGTCGCCGGGCACGGCCGCAGCATCCTCCGGTGGCCCGTCGGCTTTCATGGGCGGCGTAGATCCTCCCGAGGCGCAGGGGCAGCAAGCAGCCGGCGAAGAGAAGCAGAACCGAGGCGAGATTGAGAAGCTTGATCAGGCCTCAATGCCCAAGCAAGCAAGGAGCCAGGAGTGTACGCGGTCATGGGCCGGGATTACGAGGCCTTGCGAGCGGCATTCCTCGAATTTCTGACGTCTACCGACAGCATCGCCGATTTCCGAGCCCCTGCCTCATCGCCGCACCCTGACCAGGGGCCTGGTCGGCCTAACCCGAACCGCGTTCAGGACCCGAGGGTGCAGCAGGGCTTCGTACGCGGAGACCTTGTCCATGCAGGCAGCCAGCTTGGCAACGGCCTTCGGCCAGACGAGACAGAGGCGTTACTTCTTCCGTGCGGGCGCGTGTAGACGGCCATGAGGATCCGGTCGGGGAAATTTGACCATCGAGGGGGTGGCCATCACTTGGGCTTCTTGGGGGCGGGCGGCTGAGACTTCTGGCGCCAGGAGTCGGCATCGATGTCGATGACGTGGCAGTGCTGGACGAAGCGGTCGACGAGAGCGGCGACGCACGCGGCACCTGGAAACACGGTGCCCCACTGCTTGAAGGGCAAATTCGTGGTCAACGTCGTCTTCCTCGACGACGAGGTGCGGTTCCCGCGGGACGCCAGCGGCGCCTCGCTGCGCTCGTTCGAGTGGCACGAAAACATGAAGGCCGCGGCGCCGGTTCCCGGGCTCTGGCCGCTGCCGCGCCTCTACGCGGCCTACGAAGACGCGGCGGAGCGGTTCCTGCTGATCCCCCACGTCGGCGGCCGACGGGCGATCCTCGACTGGCACCACCCGGAGCTCGAGCGACTCGTCGAGCTCGCCTCGTCCTGGGGACACTTCGACTGGCTCTATCGGGAGGCGCTGGCGCGGGTACCTGGTCGGCGCGAGCGCGTCCGGTGACGAGCACCGCGGCCGGCCGGTTGGCGGCGCGCCCGCGCCTCGATCTTCGGCGTCCGAGGCGGCCTCACGGGCGTGCTCGCCCGGCGCGCCATCGGAGCGGCCCTTCGGCAGCGCCACACCTGGGCCACCACCGGCGAGCGCAACGTGGCGCTGCTCGGCTGCGAAGGCGCGGTGCAGGGAGACGAGACTCGGCCGCGGGGATCGTCGCCATCGCGGTGCGGCCGAATCGTTCGGTTAAAGGCCGATGTCGTAGACGCCGCGAACGCCGAGCTCGAGCCACTCGTGGAACGACTTGCTCGTGATCGACATGTCCATCGACGATCCGAGAAATTGTAGTGAGCATTGACGCCGACGTTGACGTCGCTGGCGGAGCAGCTCAGCCCGGACGAGTTGCAGTCGGCGTTGTTGCTGTTGTCCGTGTTGATCAGGCCGAACCCGTACTGAAACGAAAGGCCGACATCAACTGCCGGTGACGGTCGGTCGGTTAACCATCGCGGACGGTGGGGTCCGTGGGGAGCTCGTCACGATCGGGTGATCGGCTGTCGTGAGAGCAGGGAGGGTGAGGCCCATCTGGCGGGCAACGAGTCGTCGTGACGACTGAAGAAGACGAAACCTCACGGGATCCGACAGTAGCGTGCGAGGGAGGAGTCGCCGAGAACGGCGACGATGTCGCCGTTGGGCGCGAAGGTCGAGAGCGTCGCGCTGGGATCGAAGACCACCGACTCGCCCGTCGGCACGTGGAGCACCGTGTTGCCCGAAACAATCCAGTTGCCCTCGCCCGAAAAGCGCGCGCGCGTCCCGTTGAGCTGTGGGAGACGCTGGACCAGCGCGCCATCCGAAACGGAATAGATCGCGTGAGCGCAGTTGATTCCCAGGTTGCCTCCGGCGCCGCACCCCGACACCAACACGGTCTTCTCTCCGGGGGTGAACTGCACGTCCCGGAAGATGTCGGCCTGGATTGCGCCCGTCGGCGGCGGTTCCGGAATGATCTGGGCCGGCCACACCAACGACCAGTCGCTGGTGCGGTAGAGCTCCGGTCCCGACAGCGCGAGCAAGCTTCCGTCGCCGTTGAAGCTTCCGCGCTCCTGACACGACGCGGTCGGGAGGCTCGCAACCGGCTTCAGGCCGTCGCGGGCCAAGACGACCACGACGGCGCCGAACCCGCCGAGAGCCAGCCATTGGCCGTCGCTGGAAAAACGCGCCAAATTGAAATCGCAACTGCTCGTGGGGGGAACGTTCGGAAACAGCGGTGGGACGCTCAGAAGGGCTCCCTCGCCGGCTGAGAAGAGGGACCAACCATCCCCCGAGACCACCAGCTCGCCGCGGCTCGCCGAAAAGCTGGCTTCAAGGGGAACACCTTGCGACATCCACCGCATGGGGACGGAAGCGGCGAAGTCTGGGGCCAGACGCCAGAGCATCGCGAGGCCCGCCGTGGCGGCGGCCAGTCGAGATCCGTCGGGCGACACGGATAACACCGTCGGCAAATCCGACGAGGGCGAGGGCGGGGAGGGATAGGGGAACCCAAACAGGCGACGCGCATCCGGAGACCCACTCTGCGCTCGACCGGCGAACGGTCCGTTGATGCCCGCGATCAGCATGCCGGTCTCGTCGATCGTCGATGGGTAATCGCTGTCCACCGCGGTGTTCGTCCATCGCGCCAGCGACGCGACGTCGACGACCTCGGTGCCGAACAGCACGACAGCGCCCGATTCGGAATACACGGGATACCCGACATACGTCGGGGCGGCGACGTTTCCGCTCAGGGGAAGTGGAAACGACGTGACAAGGGTGCCGTCCGCTGACCACAAGGTGCAAACCTGATCGGCATCGATCGTGATCCCGGCGAGCGTGTCGGCCCGTGGCGAGACGAAGATGCTTTCAAAGCCGGCTGGCTGCGTTTCCAGCGCGATCTCGGAGTGGTCGCCACCCGACAGCGACCAGCTCTTGACGCTGGTGCCCGGAGGGCCGGGCTCCACGGTCAGGATGCGGCCCTGCCTCATGCCTGCCGAAGAGAATGTCCCCGTCAACCGAGTCACGAACGCGCCATCGGCCGTCTGCCAGACGCACAGCGACGTCTGGTCCCAGGCGAGGACATGGTCGCCTTCCGCGGAGAACCGCACCGTGGTGCCGGTGCAGGCGCTGTTCGCCTTCATGTCGCGGATCATCGTGCCGGTGGCGACGTCGCGCATCCGCACCACGCCCGCGGCCACCTCCGCGAGCCAAGCGCCGTCCAACGAGAACGCGATGCTGGCCGGGGGGGGGCCGCCGCCGGCAGATCGCAACAACTTCGGAGCCGCGCCGTCGTCCCGCGGGTACAGCATGACTATGCCGTCGTCGTAGAGAACGGCCAGCGCGTTCCCAGCCGGCGGGAAGATGACCTGGGCGGCGTCGCCCACGAGCGGTGGAATCGATCCACACGGCCGCCAGCGCCACTGGCGGGAGACCTGTGGATCGACGGGCATGAACGGGACCGTGCCCGCCGCGCCGCCGCTCGCGGACGCCCCCCCGCCGCCGAGGGCACCGCCGCCGCCTCCTCCCAGCGATCCGCCAAGGCTGCCGCCTCCGCCATCGGCGGGCGCGGCCATCCCGCCGTTGCCGCCGCCCGTTCCGGCACCCGAGCCCACGACGAGGCTCGCCCGCCCACACCCGAGCAGGCACGAGAGCAGCGCCCACTCCGCGAGCGGCCAGCGAACGTGCCCAAGCCTCGATCCCGCCCGCACCGATGTCATGCCCATCGATTCGTGATTGCCCCGTCCTTGGCAAATCTTACCAGAAATCCTGAGCTTTTCGCGCGGGGCAATGCCCCCTCCACACGCCATTCACGGAGCCGCGAGGCCCGCGCCCCCCGGAGGCGACGTAGGCCTGTGCGAGCTGAAACGTGTCGCCTCCTGCCCGCGTGGCGTCACGCCCGCGTCTTTGGCCAGCGGGACCCTCCCCAGCGAAACCTAGCGCCGGTTGAGCGGAGGACAAAGGCGTCGATCGCAAGCGTGACCACCCGTGCGCCTCGCCAGCGGAACTCGTCGAGGCGTTGCGAGGGCGTGTGACCTCGCACCATCGCGCAATGCTCAAGTTGCATCTCGGTCTCATCGGCGCGCTCCAGGGCGCCCTCGCCGAGTTGGATGCTGCTGCGGGAAAATTGCTGGCGCCGATCCAGGAGCGCGCCGCCCTCCTGACGACGATGCCCGGGGTCAGTGACATCGTCGCTCAGGTCATCGTGGCGGAGATCGGCGTCGACATGTCGCGCTTTCCGACCGCCGGCCATCTCGTTTCCTGGGCGGCCTTTGCCCCCGCAACGACGAGAGTGCCGGCAAGCGACGCTCCACCCGGGTACGCAAGAGCGCCAACTGGCTCAAAACCACCCTCGTCACCGCCGCCTGGTCCGCCGTTCGCAAGACAGTTACCTCAAGGCCCAATTCCTTCGCATCAAATCCCGGCGTGGCGCCAAGAAGGCCATCCTCGCCGTCGCCGCTTCGATGCTCACCGCCTGCTTCCACATGCTCCGCGACGGCGTCGACTACCGAGACCTCGGTGCCGCCCACTTCGACCGCCGCGATAAAACCAAGACGATTCACCGTCTTGTCCGCCGGTTCGCCGATCTCGGGTGCGAAGTCGAGGTGCGCCAGGCCGCGTGAGGCTTCCTAGTAGGGCATACCCGGTACGGACATCGGGAGCTTGAACACGCCACGCTGGGTGCCGGTCCCCTGCACCGTGATGTAGAGCGTCTTGTGATCGGTACCGCCGAAGGCCACGTTCGAGAGCTGGCCGCCGCCCGGAATGGCGGTGATGTCGCCGATCTTCGTGCCCGCCGGGTTGACGACGATGATGTCGTGCTCGTTGACCCGCACCACGTAGATGTCGCCGGCGCAGTCGATCGCCATCCCATCGGTGTTCTCGTGGGCGAGGTCCGTCGTGTCGATCGCCGTGCCGGTCGCCCCGATTGATCCGTTCGCGTTGACCGTGTATTTCGAGACGCCGTCGCCATTGTCGCCGACGTAGAGCGTCTTCTCGTCGAGCGAGAGCGTGATGCCGTTTGGGCCGTTGAGCGTCGACAGGATCTCCGTCGCCGTGGACGAGCCCGGTGGCAGCATGTAGACGCCCTGGTTGGCCTGCGTCATGGTGCCCTGAAAGCAACAGGGATCCGTGAAATAGATGGTTCCGTCGCTGCGGATGGTGAGGTCGTTGGGTGAGTTGAAGCGCTTGCCGCTGAACACATCGGTGAGCGTCGTCTTGGCGCCGGTCGACAGGTTGATTCCGACGATTCCCCCGACGCCGTGATTCGCGCTGACGATGTTGCCGTTCCCGTCGACGGCGAGACCGTTCGAGCCCGTGTCGGCGACCGATGGGAACGCCACGCTGACGTTGTCGCTCGCGTCGATTTTGATGATTCGCGACGGCGGCGGGGTGGTCATCGAGCCGAACTCGGAGACATAGAGCGCGTTGGTGATCCAGACCGGACCTTCGACAGTGGTGAAGTTGTTGCCGTTGTTGTTGAACGCGTCGGAGGGGGGTGCGCCGGCGATCCGCGTCGCCGAGCTGCCCGCCGGGAATGAGGTCGGGGAGCTGAACGTGCCCGAGCAGGCGAACGGTGTGAAGCCGCTGCCGGTGCCGGCCGTGCCGCCTCCCCCCGTGGCACCGGCGGTTCCCGTGGTGCCGCCGGCGTGACCTGCGGTGCCGGTTCCGGAGGTGCCCGCGGTGCCGGTTCCGGAGGTGCCCGCGGTGCCGGTTCCGGTGGTGCCCGCGGCGCCGGTTCCGGTGGTGCCGGCCGTGCCGCTGGTGCCTGCGCTGCCGCCACTCGTTCCGGCCTGTCCGGCGCTGCCTGTCCCTGCGGTGCCGCCGCCGGTGGTGCCTGCGGTGCCGGTGTCATTGCTGCTTCCCGAACAGGCTGCAACGCCGAGTGCGAAGGCCGAGGTTAGGACGAATGCCGAGATATGTGAGGTCAAGGTGATGCGCATGGACCGAAATGTATCACCGAGATCGGCGCCAAGACTACGCCCCCAGCGCACGCCGGGCCTTTGTGATATCAACTCGTTCAGTAACCTCGGTGCCGTGGCCAAGTGGTAAGGCGAGGGTCTGCAAAACCCTTATTCCCCGGTTCAAATCCGGGCGGCACCTCCAATCAGAACGAAATCTTGCCGAGCACGCGGGGACCAAGCGCGCCGGTGACCGCCGGGACGTTGCCCGCGGCGCCAAACAGCGTCTGGTTGGCGAGGACGGCGAAGGCGATCGCCTCCTTGGCCTCGGGATCGACGCCGAGGGCGGAGGTGCTCTCCACCGGGATCGGCGCCAGCAGCTCGACTAGGTGGCGCATCAGCGTCGGGTTCAGCGCGCCGCCACCCGATACGTAGACCTCGTCGGGCAGCGCCGGCAGAACCTCGCGGTAGCTGCGCGCGATGGCCTCGGCGGTGAAGCGGGTCAGCGTGGCGAGGAGATCGTCCTGGCGGCCTTCGTAGCGGGCGAGCAGCGGATAGACGAAGTCTTTGCCGAAGTCCTCGCGGCCGGTGGTCTTCGGCAGCGGTAGCGCCAGGTAGGGATGGCGGTGCAGCTCGGCCAGGAGGGCGGCGTCGATCGCGCCGCGCGCCCCGCGAACGCCGTCCCGGTCGAAGGCCTCGAGGCCGCCCGAGGCCGCCCGCGCGACGGCGTCGAGCGGCATGTTGCCGGGGCCGTTGTCGAAGGCGACGATGTCGGCTACCCGATCGCCCACCAGGGTGACGTTGGCGATGCCGCCGATGTTCTGCAGCGCGCGCTTGCGCCCCGGCGCCCGGAACAGCAGGTGATCGACCAGCGGCACCAGCGGCGCGCCTTCGCCGCCGGCAGCGACGTCGCGCACCCGGAAATCGCTCACCACCGGACGGCCGGTGCGCTCGGCGATGACGGCCGCCTCGCCGATTTGCAGGGTGGCGCCCAGGCGACCGGCCGAGCGCGGGTGGTGCACGGCGGTCTGACCGTGCGAGCCGATCAGGTCGACGTCTTCGAGCTTCGCGCCGGCGGCGTCGCAGACGGCGCGCGCGGCGTCCGCGAAGGCCTCGCCGAGCAGAACGTCCAGGTCGCACAGCTCGGAGGCGTCGGCCTGTGAGAGGCGAAAGATTCGCTCGCGCAATGGGCGCACGAACGGCGTGCTCACGAATGCGCGCACCGTGAGGCGGGTGGTCTCGTCCGACCCGTCGATGGCGCACAGCGCGGCGTCGGTGCCGTCGGCGCTGGTTCCCGAGAGGAGGCCAATCACCAGGCGACCGGGGCGATCGCGCGCGGCCAGCAGGCGCTGCAGCGCATCGCCCGCGCCGGCGCTCACGGCGCCTCGGCGGGCACGGCAAGCGGCAAGTCGCCCACGATGGACCGCAGCGAGCCCTTGTGGGTGACCAGCAGCTCTCGGGCACGCGCCGCCGACACGCCGAGGCGGTGCATGACGAGGGCGACCTTGGCCCGGCCGCCGGCCTTCTCGATGAGGCGCCGCGACGCCCCGTCGTCGAGCCCCGAGAGCGCGGAGACCATGCGGATGGCCCGCGCCCACAGCTTGGCGTTGGTGGGCCGCACGTCGATCATGAGGCCCCCGTACGTCTTGCCGAGCAGCACGAACGCCGCCGTCGAAATGGCGTTGAGCACGATCTTGGTCGCCGTCCCGGCCTTGAGACGGGTGGAGCCGGCGATCACCTCGGGGCCGGTCTCGATCGAGATGACCACGTCGGCCGGTGCCGCCCCCTCGATCTCGCCGCAGGTGACGAAGATGGTGGCGGCCCGGCGGAAGCGCGCGTAGTCGAGCGCGGTGCGCACGAACGGGGTGACGCCCGAAGCGGCGATGCCGCACACGACGTCGCCGGGACCGACCGCAGCGCGCCGCATCCGCTGCTCGGCGTCGCGCGTGTTGTCCTCGGCCCCTTCGACCGAACGGGTGAGCGCGGAGGGCCCACCGGCGATGATCGGCACCAGGCGTGACGGGGGCACGCCGAAGGTCGGGACGCATTCGACCGCGTCGAGCGTGCCGAGGCGACCCGAGGTGCCGGCGCCGACGTAGACCAGGCGGCCGCCCGCCGCCAGGCGATCGGCCACCAGGCGCGCCGCGCGCCCGATCTCGTCGGCGCAGTCTTGCGCCGCGCGCACCGCCTTGGCTTCCTCGGCCAGCATCAACGACGCGATGGCGGCCGGCGCCAGCGTGTCCAGCTTGGCGGCCCGCGGGTGCGTCGCCTCGGTGGCGAGCCGCGCGAAGTCCACCGCTTTGCGCCGCGCGGCCGCCATCAAATCCCGAGGACGTTGCGCATGTCGTAGAGCGCGGGCGCGCGGCCCACCACCCACAACGCCGCGCGGACGGCGCCGACCGCGAAGGTCTCGCGCGTGCTGGCGCGGTGGGTGATCTCGATCCGATCGCCACCGCCCAGGAAGAAGACCGTGTGGTCGCCGACCACGTCGCCGCCGCGGATGGTCTGAATGCCGATCTCGCTGGCGGTGCGCGGCCCGACGTCACCGTGGCGCGCGTAGCGGGCGGCGGTGGTGAGATCGCGGCCGGTCGCCTCCGCCAGCGTTGCCGCCAGGCGCAGCGCCGTTCCCGACGGGGCGTCGTGCTTGGCGCGGTGATGCGTTTCCATGATCTCGAGATCGTAGTCGGGGCCGAGAGCGCGCGCGGCGTCGGCGATGAGCTTGAGCATCACGTTGATCCCGACCGAATAGTTGGCGTCGAAGACGACGGGAATCTTGAGCGCCGCAAATTCGATCGCCGCCCGCGCATGTGCGCCCAGACCGGTCGTGCCGACCACCAGAGCCACAGCGGCGGCGTTGGCCGCCACGGCCACCGATTCGGCGGCAGAGGCCGAGGTGAAGTCGAGCCAGACGTCGGCCGCGCCCTTGACGGGCAGCTCGCCACTCACCGCGACGCCGACCGCCCCCGTGCCGGCCAGCACCCCGGCGTCCTTGCCGATGGCCGCGCTCCCGGCCCGCTCGCTGGCGGCCGTCAGCGTCGCGCGCGGCGCCGCGGCGAGCACCGCGCGGGTGAGCGCCCGCCCCATCCGCCCGTCGGCGCCCAGGACGGCGATGCGGACCGCCGGGTTCGCCGTGTCCGATCGCCCGGCCATCGCTAGACCAGGCCGAGCTCCCGGAGCTGGGCGCGGAGCGGATCGCGGTACTGCGCCGCCAGCGGGTAGAGCGGCGGCCGGATCTCGTCGGCGATCCGTCCCATCATGGCCAGCGCCGCCTTGACCGGGATCGGGTTGGCTTCGACGAACAGCCCCTCGCCGAGCGGCAGCAAGCGGTAGTGCAGCTCTCGCGCCTTTTTCCAGTCGCCGGCCGCCGCCGCGTCCCACATCGCGCTCATGAGCGCCGGCGCGACGTTGCTGACCACCGAGATGACGCCCCGGCCACCCAGCGCGAACAGCGGAAAGGCGGTCGCGTCGTCGCCGGAGAGCACCGCCAGCCGATCCCCGACCCGCGCGATGACCTGGGACGCCCGCAGGGCGGAACCGGTCGCTTCCTTGACGCCGACCACCGGTCGCAGCTCGGCCAGACGCGCGATGGTCTCGGGAAGCAGATCGCAGGCCGTGCGGCTGGGGACATTGTAAAGTATCGAAGGCAGCGGTACCGCTTCGACCACCGCCTTGAAGTGGCGGAAGAGGTGCTCCTGCCCCGGTCGGTTGTAGTAGGGCGTGACCAGCAGGAGGCCGTCGGCGCCGACCCGGCGCGCCGCCTCCGACATCTCGATCGTCTCGCGGGTCGAATTGGATCCAGTCCCCGCGATCACCGGAACGCGCTTCTTCACCGCCTGCACGACGATCTCGATGACGCGCAGGTGCTCTTCGTTTGTCAGCGTCGGCGATTCACCGGTGGTGCCGACCGGAACGAGCCCGTCGATGCCGCCGGCGATCTGCTCCTCGACCAGGCGGCGCAATGATTCTTCGTCGACCGCGTCGCCCCGCAAGGGGGTCACGAGCGCGGTAATAGCCCCAGTGAACATCGCGTTTTCGTATATCACACCGGATCGCCGTGGGGGAGGGTGGCCGGCCAGTGCGCGAGCGTATCGCGTGGGGGAGGGACGGCTCGGACCTCCTCAGGGTCCCGAACTAAATAATTCGATCGGGATAACGGACCAGCGGGACGAAGGCCTCACCGTCGAGCCGGCCGGCGGCCGCGCGGACGCCGCAGAGATCGGCGACAGTGACGACGGTCCGGCCCTCGGCCGCCGCGAGCGGCAGGGTGCGGGGATCGGTCTCGATCCCATCGGCGGTCCGCCGCAGGAGCAGCAGCTGCAGCGTCGGCCCCCGGGTGTCGGGCGGCAGTCGCCATTCGATCTCGATGGTGCCCGCCCGCTCGGTCACCCGCAGCCCCGGAACCTCGATGGGGGGCGACTCCGGCAACGTCGGCGCCGGACGGCCCGCAAGCTGGGCGATCCGCGCTTCATGGCGCCCGCGCTCGCCCGGATCGCTCGCTTGCTCGGCGAGCCGGCGAAAAATGTCGATCGCCCGATCGAGGAGCCCCTGGTTGACGAAGAGCTCGGCCATGGTCTCGGTGTCGAACACAGTCATGATGATAGCCCTCGAACCTGCGCGACGTCTGCCTGGATCTGCGCGCAGAGCTCGGGGATCGAATCGAAGCGCCGCTCGTCGCGCAGGCGCTCGCCGATCTCGCGCCGCAGGCGCCGGTCGTAGAGATCGCCGTCGAAGTCGAGCAGGTGCGCCTCGACGCTGACGCCGCCGGCGCCCGCCTGCCCCGCGAAGGTCGGGTTGCGCCCCACGCTGAGCGCGACCGGATGGACCGCGCCGGCCGCCGGGCCGTCGAGCAGTCGCGCTCGGGCCGCGTAGATGCCGAGCTTGGGGACGAGCTCGCCTTCGGGGACCACGTTCGCCGTCGGAAAGCCGAGCTGTCGCCCGCGCGCGGCGCCCCGCACCACGGGCCCCTCGATCTCGAACGCCCGGCCGAGCAGCTTCCCGGCCTCCAGCGTCCGCCCGGTCGAGACCAGCTCGCGTATCTTGGTCGACGAGCAGGCCAGATCGCCGACGGCGACCGGCGGGATCACCGCGACGCCGAAGCCGAGCTCGGCCCCGAGCGCCGCCAGCCGCCGGGCGTCCCCCGCACGTCCGCGGCCGAAGCTGAAGTCGTATCCGACGACCACGTCGCGGGCGTCGAGATCGCGCCGGATCACGTCGCGCACGAATGCATCGGCTTCGATGGCCGCGAAGGCGTGGGAAAATGGTTCGACGATCGCCACCTCGATCCCCGCGGCCGCGCACAGCTCCAGGCGCCGCGCCAGCGACATGATCAGGGGCGGCGCCTTTTCCGGCGCGAACAGGCGCGCCGGGTGCGGCGTGAAGGTGAGCACGGCCGACGATCCCCCCCCGCGCTCGGCCCGCCGCCGCGCTTCGGCGAGCAGCACCTGGTGGCCGCGGTGCACGCCGTCGAAGTTCCCGATGGCTACCGACAAAGGGGCGCCCGCCGCGCCGGGCACCCGGGCGGCCGCCAAGGCAGCCGCGCCGGAGACGATCCTCATGTCCCCCCGCCGCCCGACGCGCGCGCGGCCAGCATCCCGCTCGCCGCGTCGAGGAGAGTCTCCAGCTCGAACGGCTTTTCGATGATCCGATCGTGCGTCACCCCCAGCGCGGCGCGGCGGTTGCGGGGAACGCCGGTCATGAGCGCGACGGGCGCCCCGGGAAAGATCTGGGACAGCTCGGCCGCGAGCCGGTCCGGCCCGGGCGATCCCGTCACCATCAGATCGCTCAGCACGGCCGCGGGCGCGTTTCCGCCTTCGGCCCAGGCGCGCGCCGCGTTGACGTCGCGGACCAGCACCGGCCCGTAGCCCGCTTCCCGCAACACCTGCGCCACCAGGCCGCCGATGTGGACGTCGTCTT
>CAYTTF010000108.1:0-12642 GCA_964440665.1 uncultured Myxococcales bacterium
GCAGGTCGATGATGTGGATGCCGTTGCGCGCGCCGAAGATGAAGCTCTTCATCTTGGGGTTCCAGCGCTTGGTCTGGTGGCCGAAGTGGACACCGGCCTCCATCATCTCGCGGATGGTGATGGGCGCATCGCCGGGCGCGGGCTGGGCGATGTCCAGATCGGGAGCGGCGGCAGGGATCGTGGTCGGGGTCTCGGTGCTGGTTTCCATGCGGGTTCCTTTAGCGTTGTTTCCGCCGCCCGCGTCATCGGAGGCCGCAACCCGCGCCGCCGTCCCAAAGCAATTGCAGCGGGACGACATCGTGGGCACGCACGGCCGCCTCGACAGGCGTGTGGTGTTGGTGGTGAGGTGTTGAAAAGAGCGGGGGGTTTCTACCACAGATCGGGCCGGGGCAAGTCCAAGCCCGCGCCGGCCGCGGCCCATGGGGTGCGAAAAGGTGCGGCATCGGGGTTGCAGCGGCCTGGGTTCGTCTATAAAAGGAGCGCCCATGCCTTCCACGAAGTCTGCTTCCACCCCGATCGACATCCGTCCCGCGACCGGCAAGCTCGGTATCCTGGTCCCCGGATTGGGCGCCGTCGCCACCACCTTCATGGCCGGCGTCGAGGCCATCCGCCGCGGCATCTCCAAGCCAATCGGCTCGCTCACGCAGATGGGCACCATCCGTCTCGGCAAGCGCACCGACGCCCGGACCCCGCTCATCCGCGAGTTCGTGCCGCTCACCAAGCTCGAAGACGTGGTGTTCGGCGCCTGGGATCTCTTCCCCGATGATGCCTTCGTCGCGGCCAGCAAGGCGGGCGTGCTCTCGAAGGAGCACCTGACCGAGCTGAAGGATTTTCTCACCACCATCAAGCCGATGAAGGCGGTGTTCGATCAGTCGTACGTCAAGAAGCTGACCGCGACGCACGCCAAGACCGGGAAGTCGAAGGCCGACCTCGCGCAGCAGGTCATCGACGACATCAAGGACTTCAAGAAGGCCAACAACTGCGAGCGGCTGGTGATGGTCTGGTGCGGATCGACCGAGGTTTACCGGAGCACGGCGCCGGTGCACGCCAGCATCGCCTCCTTCGAAAAAGGCCTGGCGGAGAACGATCCGGAGATCGCGCCCTCGCAGATCTACGCCTACGCGGCGCTCAAGTGCGGCGTTCCCTACGCCAACGGCGCGCCGAACCTCACCGTCGATACGCCGGCGCTGATGGCGCTCGCCAAGCAGAACAATGTCCCGATTGGCGGCAAGGACTTCAAGACCGGCCAAACGTTGATGAAAACCATCCTGGCGCCGGGGTTCAAAGCGCGCCTCCTGGGCGTCGAGGGCTGGTACTCGACCAACATCCTCGGCAACCGCGACGGCGAGGTGCTGGATGATCCGGAGTCGTTCAAGTCCAAGGAGGTGTCCAAGCTCGGCTCGCTCGAGCACATCCTGCAGCCGCACCTTTATCCCGACCTCTACGGGAACATGTGCCACGTCGTGCGCATCAACTACTACCCGCCGCGCGGCGACAACAAAGAGGGCTGGGACAACATCGACATCTTCGGGTGGATGGGCTACCCGATGCAGATCAAGATCGACTTCCTCTGCCGCGATTCGATCCTGGCGGCGCCGATCGTGCTCGACCTGGCGCTCTTCATGGACCTCGCGCAGCGCTGCGGGATGTCCGGCATCCAGGAGTGGCTGTCTTTCTACTGGAAGAGCCCCCAGAGCGCGCCGGGTTTGTATCCCGAGCACGATCTCTTCATCCAGCTCATGAAGCTCAAGAACACGCTCCGCCACCTGCGCGGCGAAGAGCTCATCACCCACCTCGGCGCCGAGTACTACGACTGAGGCGCCGGGGGAACCGCCCCAACGGCTAGTGTAGGAGTGTCTGTTCGTTGGCCGGCCGCGGGTGGACGCCCAGCGGCTCGAGGTGGGGGAGGATCCAGCGGGGGAGGGCGCAGTCGACGTCGGCGGGGAGCAGGCCCAGCGCTTCGGCTTCGGGATCGTTCGAGTGCGTGGCCGCGCCGGGGCCGGGGGCCGCGAGGCAGGCGGTCCAGAGGGCCTCGCGCTCGCGCGCCGTCCAGTTGCGAATGACCCAGACCGCCGCGCGCGCGCCGAAGGTGGCGTGGCGGGTCTCGTCGTGCAGCAGCTCGGTGTAGGCCCAGGCGAGCAGCGGTTCGCGAATCAACGCCCGCGCCGCCGCGAAGGCCGCCGCGGTGACCGGCTTTCCGAGCGCGTAGTCGGCGACCAGCGTGCGGGCCAGCCGGGTCTCGCTGGTGATCGACGCGCGCGGGAGCCCCCGTTCCAATCCAGCGGTCGACTGCAGGTCGTCCGCTTCGGTCGCCTGCGGCAGAGTGGACCGCGGATCCAGTCCCTCGATGACCCGCGCGCAGACCTCCAGGTGATGAATCTCCTCCTGGATCACATGGCCCGCCGTCATCAGGAGGGCCGGGGGCGCGTCCAGGGCGGCCAGGTCGGCCGCAATGCGGGAGGCGCTGATGACGCCTCGACGCTGGTCCTCGGCGATCCGGCGCCAGCCGGCGGCGACGCGCCCGAGCAGATCCGTCCCGTAACGCGAACGAGCGAAGGTGTGAAATGCCATGTCCGGGGAATCAGCAAACGTCGTGCCCGGCGTTGCGGCCAATGGAATCGCGTCGGCGACTTGGCATCCGGGTCGCGGCACCTGTGAAATCCGATGGGCACCCTGACACCGCTGTCATGCCACCGTCGGAGAATCACGCATCCGGCAGGCCGCGAAACCCACCGCTACTGCGATTTGAGGCGGTGCAGCTCTTCCGCGAGCTCGTGGGCTCCCGGATCGACGGCAAGCAGCCGTTCCAGCTCCACGATCGCCAGGTCGGGCTGTCCCGTCTGGGCGTAGATCTCGGCCAGGTGCTGGGCGGCGGTGCGGTGGCGCTCGTCGATTTGGGTGGCGCGGCGCAGCTCAGCGATGGCAGCGCGGCCGGCCCGGGCGTCGGCGGGCGCCTGGCGAAAGAGCGCCCAGCCGAGCGCGGCGCGGTAGTCGGCCTGGTTGGGGACCAGGCGCGCCGCTTGACGGAGCACCTCGACCGCTTCGTGGTGACGGCGCGCACGCAGGTGCTCGAGGCCGACCTCGTAGAGCGAGTTCGCCGCGTTATTGGAGGGCGAGGGGGGATTCGAGCCTGGCGCCGCCGCCACCGGCATCGGGCGGTCGGCTGCTCCGCCGTCGCTCTCCGGCGCGGGGTCGGTGCGGCCGAGCTTGACGAGGTAGGCGCGCCGTCGCGCCGGATCCTGCAGAACGCGGTGGGCCTCGGCGAGGATGTCGAACATCTCCTTGGCGGCCTTGCGGTCGTCGTCGGGGGCCAGCCGGTAGCGATCGGCGTGAAAGCTGCGGGCCAGCGCCTCGTAGGCACGGTCGACCTCCGCCGGTGGCGCGTCGCGCTCGATGCCCAGCACCCAGAAGGAGTCCTGGGTGCGGGCCATCTGCAGCATCATCGAGAGCTCGCCGCTGCCGAGCGGCGGAGGGGCGGCCGGTCCCGGGGCCGCCGGTGCCGGTGCGGTGGCCGGCGCCGCTGCCCTGCGCCGCGAGGTGGCCTCGTGGGGTTGAATCACCCCCGCCTCCGATAGCGCGACCAGCAGCAGGCGCGCCTGCTCGCGGGGGATCTCGGCGCGCGCCAGGATCTCCTCGAGCCGGCGGGTACCGTCGATGCTGCGAATGAAGGCCAGCTCGGTCGGGTTGGAGGTGATCTCTTGCAAGCGCAGCAGGGGGTCGGCGCTGAGCGCGAAATATTGATCGGCGTGGCGGTCGAGCGTCGCCCTCTGTCGTGCCTCATCGTAGTGGCGCCGGATCCCTTCCAGGATCAGCGCGGCCGGCGGACGTTCGAGGCGGCTCGCGCCACCCGGCGCGCTGTCGCCGGCCTTGAACAGGAACTTTCCGTCCGGCCAGTCGAAGATCTCGAACAGCTTGGCTTCCAGCTGTTCGACCAGCGCGCGCTCCAGGTTGTAGGGGGACAGAGCCCCCATCTCGATCAGGATCTGTCCCTGCTGGCGCTTTTCTTTCTGCATGCGCTGGACCGACTCGCCGAGCGCGTCGGCCGTGATGAGCCGCTTTTCGAGCAGGATCTGCCCCAGGCATTCGCCGAGGACGTTGGAGCGCACCGAGACCGGATAGCCCTCGACGAACATCACGATCTTCTTGGTGGCGTCGCGAAGCAGCAGCAGCGAGCCGGTCGCGCGCTGGGTGTAGATCCGCTGGAGGAGGCGGGCCAGCGGTGTCCGTTTGAGCGTGCCGGAGAAGGCCGCCTGTGCGGGATCGGCCACCAGGCTCTTGGCGCTGCGCTCGACGTCACGCCGCTCTCGCTGCTGCGCGGGGTCGCGCAGACTTCCTTTCGCGACGGGGGGCGGCGTCGGCGGCGCTTCCTCTTCGGCCGCCGGCGGTGGCGTCGCCCCGGAGGTCAGCGCCGCGACGTGGGGCACCAGCGTCTTGGCGTCGAGCGGCGTGGGGAGATATTCGGCGGGCGCGAATCGCCGGCGCGCCTCCGCCCGATGGCCCGCCCCGCGGTGGGTGCTGGCGATGAAGATGATCGGCGTCGCGCGGGTGTCGGGATCGCGGCGCAGATCCTCGGCGAGCTGAAAACCGTCGCCGTCGCCGAGGCGGGTGTCGAGGATGACGACGTCGGGGGACCGCACGGCGATGCTCCGTTTTGCCCAGGAGGCTTCGGTTTCGGAGGCCAGCTCGTAGCCGGCCTCCCGCAGCGCCGCCCCGATCTGACGCTGGAGCTGGGCGTCCTTTTCGACTATCAGCACGTAGCCGGGCATCGCGCGGGCGTCAGTCTACCAGCATATGGCGGACACGAAGTTCGTGGACGTTCGAGAGCCATGCAGACGCGAAGCACGTGGACAATCGCGGGGCGCTGCCGGAGATTAGGGCCACCATGGCGGCGCGCGCAGCGAAAAAAGCAAAATCCCGCGGCGGGGCCCGGGGTCGCGTCAACGATCTCGCGGCGATCGTGCTGGCGGCGGGGCAGGGGACGCGGATGCGCTCGTCGCGCGCCAAGGTCTTGCACGAGCTTCTGGGCAGGCCGCTCGGCGTCTACCCGATCGAGCTCGCGCGGGCGATCGGCGCCGATCCGGTGGTGGTCGTGCTCGGTCATCAACGGCAGGCGGTCGAGGCGATCCTGCTGGCGCGCTTCGGTGCAGGCGGGGTGACAGTCGTCGAGCAGACGGAGCAGCGCGGAACTGGCCACGCCGTGCGGCTGGCGATGCCGGCGCTCGGGGCCTATCGCGGAAAGCTGGTGCTGGTGCTCTACGGCGACGTCCCGCTCCTGCGCCGCGAAACGCTGGCACAGCTGGTGGGCACCGCGCGCCGCTATGACTGTCTGGCCATCGTGACCACGACGCCGCCCGATCCGACCGGTTACGGACGGATCCTCCGCGACCAGCGCGGCCACGTGATTGGCATCGTCGAGGAGAAGGACGCGTCGCCCGAGGAGCGCGCGATCACCGAGGTCAACGCCGGGATCTATTGTGGCCCGGCCGACTTCTTCCGCGAGGCGACCGCCGGCCTCCGCGCACGCAACGCGCAGGCGGAGTACTACCTCACCGACATCGTGGCGCGGGCCGCCGAGGGGATCGGGGTCACCGCCATAGACGCCGACTTTCGCGATGTCTCCGGCATCAACGATCGGCGGCAGCTCGCCGAGGCGGAGGCGGTCATGCGCGCGCGGATCAACCGGGCGCTCATGGGACACGTCACCTTCCGCGATCCGGCTTCCGCGGTCGTCGAGCCCGACGTTGAGATTGGCGTCGACGTGGAGCTTGGCCGCAACATCGCGCTGCGCGGGCGCACGCAGGTAGGTCACGGCGCTCGGATCGGCGACGGCGTCATCCTCACCGACGTCGAGGTGGGCGCCGGCGCCGAGATCCGGCCCTACACCGTCGCCACCGAGGCCACCATCGGCGCCGGCGCGCGGGTGGGGCCGTTCGCTCACCTCCGGCCGGGCACCCGGCTCGGCCCCGACGCCCACCTGGGGAACTTCGTCGAGACCAAGCAGACCACGCTCGGCCGTGGGAGCAAGGCCAACCACCTCTCCTACCTCGGGGACGCCACCATCGGGGAACGGGTCAACGTCGGCGCGGGGACCATCACCTGCAACTACAACGGCTACGAAAAATTTCGGACCGTCATCGACGACGGCGCGTTCATCGGATCGGACAGCCAGCTGGTGGCGCCGGTTCGCGTCGGCAAGGGCGCCGTGATCGGGGCGGGCACCACGGTTACCGGGGACGTGGCTCCCGGGGCGCTGGCGCTCACGCGCGCGCCGCAGATCGAAAAGAGGGGCTACGCGCGCAAAGTCGCGACCAAGTACGCGACCAAGGACGCGAAGAAGTCCGCGACGAAGTTCGCGAAGAAGTACGCCGACGAGGATAGTTCCGGTTAGGATGTCCCCGGAGGTTCCGATGGCCACGTCCGTCAAGGCGTTCTTCGACGAGAGAGTGCCCGCAGTTCTCAAGACCAGCCCGGAGAAGGCCAAAGATGTGGCCGCGGTCTACCTGTTCAAGATCAGCGGCGCGGACGGGGGCACCTGGACCGTCGATCTGGTCTCGACGCCGCCGACCTGCGTCTCGGGCGAGCACGGCTCCCCGCAGTGCACGGTCGAGGCGAGCGACGCCGACTTCCGCGGGATGATCGAAGGGGGGATGCAGGCGGCGATGGCGCTGTTCTTCAGCGGCAAGCTCAAGGTGGGCGGCGATCCGATCCTGGCGACCAAGCTCTCGAAGCTCCTCCAAATGGCAGGGTAGGACCCGCGCCGGTGCCCGACGGTCGGCGCGCGCGCGCGACCTTGCTGTGGGGTGCGGCGCTGGTGGCGCTGGCGACCGGCGCGCGTCTGTGCTGGGTGTTGACGGTCCCGACGGTTCCGGTCAGCGACTTTGCGATGTACCGCGAGTCGGCGAACTATCTGTCCGAGTTCGGCCGCCTCGATCCGGGCTTCATCTACATGCCAGGGTTCGTGGCGCTTCTCGCGATCGTCAAGGACGCCGGCGGGGATCTGCTGGCCCAGAAGCTCATCGGCGTCTTCTTCGGCGGTCTCGGAGCCGCCGGGCTGTTCGTCGTCGTCTGGAAGCTCGTCGACGGGGACGACGCCCCCGCTGACCGGGTGGATGGCGAAAACGCTGGCCGGCGTCGGATTTGCCCGTGTCCGTACGCCGCCGGCGCGACGCTGATTTACGCGCTCTGGCCGGCCGGCGTCGCGATGGCCAGCGTGGTGGGGACGGACGTGCCGGCCGCGGCGCTGCTGGTCACCGCCCTGGCGCTGCTGGTGTCGCTCGGACCGCGGCGGCCGCTGGTGGCGGCGCTGGCGTTCGGCATCGCGATGGGCCTGGCGGCCTGGGTGCGGGCGGTGGCGCTGCCGCTGTCGGTGCTGGCGCTCGGCTACTGGCTGGCGCGCCGGGAGCGCCTGCATCGGGCGGTGCTCTTCACCGCGGCGGGCCTGGCGGCGACGCTGCTGGTCCTGCTGCCGTGGGGGATTCGCCACCTGCGGCAGAGCGGCGCGCTCTACTTCACGGACGATCACGGCGGCATCACCGCGCTCATCGGCGCCAACCCGAACTCCGAAGGGACCTACACCCGCGCGCTCAACCGGACCTTCAAAGAGCTGACCGGGCGGAGCGTGCTCGACGAGCCGCACCGGGAGACCGATCGCGTGGCCTACGCGCTCGCGCGGGAATGGATGCGCTTCGAGCCGCGCTATGCGTTCGGGCTGGCGGTGTTCAAGGCCGAGCGCCTCTTCGATCCGGAGGAGCGGCTTCTCTACTGGCCGATCTTTCGTCCGGGGGTCCTGGTGGGCCCGCGGGCCCGCTGGTTTGCCGCACGCCACGCCGCGATCGCCGGATTTGCCGACGGATTCGGCATCGCGATGATAGGGCTCGCGCTGGCGGGGATCGCCGTCGCCGCCGCGCGCCGTCGATGGGCGCTGCTGGCCCTGGTTCCGTTCCAGCTCGCGCTGGTGGCGACCTACACGGTGTTCTTCGCCGAGCCCCGCTATCGTCTGCCCATCGAGATGCTGGCGTTTCCTTTCGTGGCGCTCGCGCTGGGCGAAATGGTCCGGGCGGTGAGCCCGATCGCGGGCCGCGCCCGCGCGGAGGGTGCCCGATCGGCGCGCGCGCTCGTTCCGGCGCTGGCCTTGGTCATCCTCTGGCTCCTCGGCTGGCCGGCTCTCCTCGACGCCGGCAAGGCGCTTCGCATGCGCCACCGCTGGGCGGCCACCGAGGTCACGGTCGACGGGCACACCCGGCTCCTGCTCTGGAAACCGGTGCCCCCATTTTCGGCTCTCTCGCCCATACAAGGGGCGCCGAACGGACTGCACCTGGAGGCTGGGGACGGCGGTGTCGCGCGGGCGCAGGTCCGTCTGGGCGAAGGCCCGCTCCCCGCCGGTACCTACCGGATCGTGCTGCAGGTCGCGCCGGAAACCAACCGCCCGATGCGGGTCTCCCTGGGCACCGCCGGCTCGCAAAGCGCGGTCGACATCCCCTTCGGGCCGTCGGTGGCGGTCGAAAGGCAGATCGTGCATGCCGGCGGTCCCCTTTCATTCGACGCTTCGCTCTGGGGCGCGCCGCAGACGTCGGTCTGGATCGACCGGGCACGGATCAGCAGCGCACTTGACACCGGCGCCCTCGTGCGTTGAGGCCATGCGCGATCGTTGCCCGTCGGGGCCGGGCTCGTGCTAATGGTCGAGGGGGGAGACAGAGCGCCGGATGAGCCCCGAAGTCGTCGATCCCGAGCAGCCGCTGCCGGCGCCGCCAGCCGGCGAGGACTGGGCCGCGCTGGTCGAAGAGCACCTTGTGCAAGCGGAAGCCGCACCGTCCGGAACGGAGCGGGCGCAGGCGCTTTGCCGCGTGGCCGAGATCTACGAGCGGCGCCTCGGCGATCCGAGCAGCGCGCTGGTGACGCTGCAGGCGGCGCTGGAAGAAGATCCGACCAGCGGGCTGGTGATTCAGGAGATGGAGCGGGTCGCGCGCGGCAACGGATTCTGGAGCCAGCTGGTGGCGGTCACCGCCGAGGTTGCCGCCGGTCTGCCCGACCCCAAGCAGGCCGCCGACCTGTGGGTGCAGATCGCGTTTTGGAATGAGAGCGGCCTGGCGATGCTTGACGAAGCGGCCAAGGCGGCCTGCGCGGCCCTGGATCTCGAGCCCGCCCACGGTGGCGCGCTCATGTTGCTGGAAGAGCTCTACCGGCGGCAGCGGAACTGGGATCGCTACGTCGAGATCCTGGCGCGCAGGCGGGAGCGGCCCGGAACCGACATCGGGAAGCTGACCGAGGCGTATCGCGAGGTCCTGCGCTACGAGCCCCGTCACCCCGGCGCGCTGGAGGGGCTCGGGCGCGTGCACGAGGACGCAGGCGATTGGGAATACGCGGCCGAGGTATTGCGGCGCCTCATCGCCGCGTTGCCGGTCGAGACGGCGGCGGCCTATCGGGTGACGGCGCAGTACCGCCTGGCGGTGATCCTGAAGGAACGGCTCGGCGATCTGCGCGGCGCGGAGGAGCAGCTCGCGCTGACGCTGGCGGCCCCGGGCGGCGACATGCACGTGCCGAGCCTGCTCCTGCTGGCGACGCTCTATCGCGAGCGCAAGGACTGGATGAAGGCGCGCCAGTTGCTGAGCCGCGCGGCTGCGGTCGTGACCGACCTCGACGAGCGCATCCGCCTGCTGGGGGAGGCGGCCGAGATCTGCGCGACCGCGTTGGATGACGAAGCGCAAGCGGCCGAGCTCTATGCGGAGATCGTGGCGCTCGATCCGACCCGAATCGAGCTCGCCGAAAAGCTCGCCGACATAAAGTTCCGCCGCGGTGACTTTGCCAGCCTACTCCCGCTGGCCGAGCGCCTCGCGGCTGTCTCCGAGGCCAGGCCCGTCCCCGATCGGGTGCGCCTGTGGCACCGGCTCGGGCGCGCCCGCGAAGCGACCGGCGACGACGCCGGGGCGGCGGAGGCCTACCGCGCCGCGCTGGCCGCCGAGGACCCGGTGGGCGCCCAGGTCGGCGACCCGTCTGCCGGGCTCTCGGAGGCCGCCCTGCCGGCGCTGCGCGATCTGGCGGCGCTCCACTTTCGCAACGAGGCCTGGGCCGACGCGGCGGCCGCCACCGAGCGGTTGCTTTCCGCCGCGCCGGCGGCGCTGTCGCGCGACGAGCAGCGGGCCGCCTTCGAGCGTCTGGGCGTGTCGCGGTGGCGGGCCGGCGAGGCTGCTTTGGCCGTCGAGCCACTGGAAAAGGCGCTGGCGCTGGATCCGCGCCGCCGGAACGTCCTAGAGACGCTGGTCGCCGCGGCACGCGCGGCGGGAAACGACGAAGCGGTGGTGCGCCACACGCAGACGCTGCTCTCCGTCACCGACGATCCGAAGACCAAGCTGGAGCTGCTGGAGCATCTGGCGACGATTCATCGCGATCGCCGCAACGATCCCCAGCGGGCCATCGCCGCGTACATCGAGGCGCTGAAGATCTGGCCCGACGAGCGATCGCTCATGCACCGCCTCTTGGAGCTCCTCACCGAGACCAAGCAGTGGAAGCAGTCGGTGCAGCTGTTGGCGCGCCTGGCGGAGCTGGCCGAAGGCGAGATGCGCGCCGCTTACAACGTCGCGGCGGGCAACATCTTCGTCGAGGAGCTGCGCGCGCCGGCTGAGGCCGTCGAGGCCTTCGAGCGGGCGCTGGATGCCGATCCCAATGACCTGAAGTCGTTCGAACAGATCGATCGCCTGGTGACCGAGGCGCACGACTGGAAGACGCAGGAACGGACCTACCGCCGTCAGATCAAGCGGATGGGGGCCGACGTTCCGGCCGACAAGCGGCCGGCGATCCTGGCCCTCTGGCAGGGGCTGGGCGAGATCTATCGATCGCGCCTCAAGGACTTTCCGGCCGCCATCGCCGCCTTCGAGGTGGCCGCTGGTCTGGATCCGGACTCGGTCGACCGGCGCAAGGTGCTGGCGGAGCTCTATCGGCTGGCCGGGCCCGAGAACTATCCGAAGGCCGTCGCCGAGCATCGGATCATCGTCGAGCGCGCCCGCACGCCCGCCGAGATGGCGCCCGAGCTCAAGACGCTCTTGCGGCTGTTCGTGGAGATGGGGACGCTCGACGAGGCGCACGGGGCCGCCGCCGCGCTGGTGCTGATCGGGCAGGCCGACGCCGACGAACGCGCCCTTTACCAGCAGTACCGTCCGAACGGCGTGGTCCGCGCCCGGGCGCGGCTGACCGAAGAAGTCTGGCAAAAACAGATCTATCACCCCGACGAAGACCGGACGCTGTCGCAGATCCTGGCGACGCTGTCGCCCGCGGTGTCGAGCGCCCGCGCGCAGACGATGAAGGATCTCGGCCTCAAGCGTAAACAGCGGCGCGACGTGGCCACCGATCAGTCGATGCCGTGCAAGGTTCTCGCGTACGGCGATGCGGTGTTCGGGGCCTCGACCCCGGAGGTCTATTTTGCGCCCGAGACGCCGGGCGAGATCGAGGTGGTCAATCTGCGGGCGGCGGTGGCCGGCACGCCGGCGCTGGTGTTCTGCAAGGGGATGTTCGAGGCGCGCTCGGACATCGAGCTGGCCTTCATCGTCGGACGGACGCTGACCACGCTTCGTCCCGACCACCTGCTGCGTTGGCCGGGCTTCGTCCCGACGCTGGCCGAGCTCGAGATCGTGGTGCGGGCCGCGATTCGCCTCATCAACGCGGAGAGTGTGGTCCCGGCCGAGAGCGCCGCGGCGGTCGGGCAGTACACGGCGTTCCTCGAGCGGACGCTGCAACCGCAGCTCCGCGAGCAGCTCGCCGTCCTGGTGCGGCGCCTCGAGGCGAGCGCCGGCGCGGGCGATGGCGCCGCGGGGATCGCCCGCTGGTCGCGCGGCGCCTGCTTCACCAGCATCCGGGCCGGGCTCCTGCTGGCGGGCGATCTCGAGATCGCCGCGCGTCTCGGACAGACCGCCGCCTCCGCGGCCGGGATCGACCCGAGCGAGGTCATTCGCGATCTGATCGCCTGGAGCGTCTCCGACGGGTATTTCGAGCTGCGCGCGCAGCTCGGCCTCCGCACCGTCAATCTCGGCTTTCGCGGCTGACAGCAGCGCACGAGCCCCCGCCAGGCACCCGCGAGTGCGATCGTCGTCACGGATTTCGCCGCCCATTCTGCGGCCCCAAATCCGCGTAACTACAGAGCGGGTGCGGGGATCTGCGCAAGTTACATACATTTCCGCTGCGCGAAACCTGCTGTTTACCGGCCATTGATAGCGTGCTCACTCCACCCCAACACACCACCATGCGAGGAGCACACAATGGCAGATGGAGCAGGAACCGCTGAGGCTGGACAACCGTCCAGCCGCGCAACACTCGGGCTGACAGGGTTGACGATCAACGCGATGGCGTTGATCGCACCCGGTGCCTTCCTCTGGCTCACTTTCCAGATCCAGGCACTGTACGGCGCACCGATGGCCGGCTCGGCGATGTGGTTCGGCATCGTCGCCGCGCTCTTGCTCTGCTTCGCCACGGCGATCAGCTACGCCGAGCTATCCAAGCTCTATCCAGGCGCGGGCTCGTCGTACTTCTTTGCGGAGCAGGCGTTCTTGAGCAAGACCCACGCCTACAAGTTCGCCCGCATCGCGAAGTTCATCACCGGATGGGCGAGCCACCTCTACTACTGGGTCTACCCGGGCTGCATGGTCGGCGTGACCG
>CAYTTF010000109.1:0-12623 GCA_964440665.1 uncultured Myxococcales bacterium
CTTTGCCCCCGGCGCCCCCGCCCGCGCCGCCGGTCGCGGTGGTGCCGGCACCGCCGTCGTGCGGCGCCTCCATGCCCCGGTTGGCGCAACCGAGCGCGCAAAGGACGGCGAACGAAGCCGTGAGGGCGAGACGCGCGGTGGGGTGCCGAAAAGTAATTCTGAAAAGCATAGTCGAAAACCCTCAGTCGTAATAGCCGTCCAGATAAAAGCGGCCGTCGCGCGCGTCCCGGTGCAGCCGGTAGACGGCGCCATCGGAGGCGTGCACGTCCCAGTATTCGCGCGCCCAGCTCCCGCCCGCCGCCGCGTCTTGCCACCATTCGCCGGAGAGGCGATAGGGGCCGGCGGCGACCAGCACGCGCGCCGTCGTCTCGACGCCGCGGAGCGCGGTCGGTCCCGCGCGTCCCATCAGGACTTCTACCTCTTCGGGTGGGCGGCGATGGCGGAGGCAGAGGCGCGTCTCCGACGGGATCGGCGCGCTGGACGGTCCGGCCGGCGCGTAGGGTTTCATGGCGATCGCCTCCTCGCGCCAGCTGTCGACGACCGCCGGCGCGCCGACGTTCTCCGGCCCGACCAGCGCTGCCAGGCGCGCCAGCGTGGTGGCCAGGCGATCGGGGGCCGGGCCCGCCGGACGCAAGATGTCGAGCTGGGTGGCCCGCACGCGCGCGGGCAGGGCGATCAGGTGAGCGCCCACCACCGCGGCCTCGGGCGGACGCCGCGCCAGATCCAGGCGAATCAGATCGACCAGCGTCTTCGCCTCGCGCGTGGGCGCCGCCAGGGGGACCTCGCGCACGTCGAGGCCACGCGGATCGAGCGCCAGCCGCAGCGTGAGCCCCGCGCAGGCGAGGCTGCGGCCGGATAGCCGGGCCAGCGCGCGGTCGGTGAGGCCGCGCAGCACGAAGGCCAGCGGCTCGATCTCGTAGATCGGATAGTCGAGCTCGATCGCCTCCTCGAGCGCGTCGGGGGGGAGCTGCGGGTGGAATGGCTCGTCGTCGTCGCCGCGCGCGAGCCGCGCCACCGCCGCGCCGGTCGGGCCGAGGCGCAGCGCCACCGCATCGACGGGGAGCGCCGCGATCGCGCCGGCGGTGCGCGTTCCCCAGCGGCGGAACGCCGCGCGCAAGTCGTCGTCGTCGGTAAAAAGATGGACGGGCAACGGGGCCAAGAACGCGCGCGTCCCGGCGCGATCGTTCGGCACCACCGCCAGCTCGTGGGCACGGCTGGCCACCCGCGCGGCCCCCTTGGTCGCGGCCAGCGCCACCCGCGCGCCGAAGCCGAGGCGCGCGGCGTGTGCCTGCAGCGCCTGCGCGATCGCCGGCTCGCCCGCCGGGTAGAGCCGCTTCAGATCCTCGGCGGCGAAGAAGATCCGCTCGCCTTCCCGCTCGACGCGCGGTGCGAAGGCGTAGCCGACGTCGGCCAGCGCGGCCGCACCTGCCTCGGCGTCGGCGGCCGTCGCGGTGAAGAGCCGCAGGGCGGGTGCCGTCGCCGCCGCCTGCGCCGCCGTCATGCCAGGGCGCACGCCGGCGCGCCGCGCCTCCGCATCCAATTCGGTGACGCGCGGCTTGTTCTTGCCGTGGGACGCGAGCAGCGCCGCCGGCGTGCCGAGCGCCTCCGGGCAGCGGCGCAGCGCCGCCTGCAGGGCTAGCTGCGGGACGTAAACGCAAGCGAGACGCATGGCAGCTGGTTTTCGCGATCGTGCGCGCCGCGCGCGCGCGTGGCCCGCGTGCAGAAGCCGGCGAAGAGCGGGGGTGGGCCAAAAAATGACGGCCGGCCACCGTCGAGCTCGACCGCCGCCGCGGCGAACGATCCGAGCCGCCGCGTCCCGGTGGCGACCAGCACCGTCGTCCCTTGCGCGCGCGCCGCGTGCCGAAGCCGCACCCAGGCGGCATCCGGCGCCCGAAGCTGCGCGTCGCAGAGGTCCAGCACGGCCACGCCGAAGCCGCCGGCCGCCACCACCAGATCGGTCGCCTTGAGCGCCTGCGCGGGCGCGCACCGGATCCAGAGCAGCGCGGAAAGGGGCAGGCCGCTCGCCGCCGCCGCACGCGCGTCCAGCGTTCCGCCGGTGTCGACCAGCGCCGTCGTTTCCCCCGCGGCGATCGCCGCGGCCAGCGCCGCGCGCACGATCGCCGTGCGCCCCGAGGATCGCCGCCCGAAAATTTCACACAGCGCCGCGCGCGGCCAGCCACCCCCGAGCAGCCCGTCGAGCGGCGCGATCCCGGACGATCGCCTTCCGCGCGCTTCCGCGAGACGCTCGCTCGAAACGAGCCGCGCGGTCAGCTCCGGATCCAGAACGAGGCCCTGCGCGCGCGAAGACACGCCAAAGACCGTAACTGAACATAAGTTCAGTTACAAGGGCTGCGCCGGCGAGACCCGAAAACTACAGACAGATTCCGTAGATCGTCTGGTTGGTGACGATCGTGCAGTGGGTGTTGGCGGTGGAACAATCGTTGGTGGCGGTGCAGCTCCCGCCGACCGCGTCGCAGCGGCAGACGGAGCGGCAGCTGTGCGTGCCGCTCTGCTCGTTGCAGATGAGCCCCGGCGCGCAGTTGGCGGAATTGGCGCAGGGGGCACCCTCCTGTCCCGTGCGCGACTGCTCGGGGCAGGCGCAGTCGACCGTGTCCACGCTGGGCATCAGGCAGGCGAGCCCGCTCGGGCACCCGCTCTGCCCCGCGCTCCTGGCCGCAGCGGTCGGATCGCAGTTGAACGCGCAGGTGTGGGACGCGGTGGCCAAGCCCGGACAACTCACCGGGTCGCGGCAGAAGCTCCCCGGGCCGGCACCGCCGCCGCCGAAGGCGGCGCAGTCGCTGTTGTTGTCGCAGAAGGGGAGGCAGATCTTGATTCCCATGCACGCGACGTTGTTGCCGTAGTCGAAGCACTGCGTGCCCGGCGCGCAGTCCTCGGCGGTCTGGCAAGGGCCGCCGGCGGCGACCGAGCCACCCATCCTGCAGGCGTTGACCTTGGTGGTGCAGTTGACCTGGCAGGTCTGGTTGGCGACGGCGCACTGCGGATGGACCAGACTGCAGCCGCCGAAGGGTGCGCCGCCGTCGGGTGCGCCGCCGTCGGGTGCGCCGCCGTCGGGCGTGCAGCCCGTCCTGGAGTCGAGCGCCACGATGCCTTCGTTGACCGCGCCTTTCTTGATGGTCACGGTCGTGCTGCCGTCGCCGATCTGGCACCCTTGCGCGTCGAACGCCTGGACCTCGAAGCCGATGTCACCGGTCTCGTCGCCCGAGAAACTGACCGACAGCGTGCCGCTGCTGGTGTCGGCGTCGGCGACGAGCGTGAGATCGCCGGCGCCGTAGGTCAGCGACTTCATCTCCGTCGTCCCCTTCGAAACGACGACCTTCAGCTGGGCGACGCCGGTGATGGGCGTGGGCGCGCTCGATTCGACCACCAGCACGATGAACGACTGCGGGCTCGAGCAGCCGATCTGAAACAGGCCGAGAAACAGACCCAAGATTGCCGCGCCCTGCGATGTGCGCGAATTAAAACGCACGCATGTTCCCCAGCGTCGTGGAGGGTGTATCGGCACCCGACGAGGCGACCGAAACCAGGATGATGGCCGTCGTCAGAATCACCACGCCGACGGCGCCCCAGAACCAGTCCTTCCGATAGAAGGGAACGGGCTGACCGGACTCGGGCCCCTGCGGTGTCCGCTGATCGAGCGCCAGCGGCAATGTCTGGACCGGCTCCGCCGTCAGCGTCGGCGTGATGGGACCGGCCAGCGGCGGCGCCGGGTCGGCCGGCGGTGCCGCGGGGGGCGCTGGCGAGAGCTCCAGCGGGGGCGGCGACGCCGGCGAGGGCGGCGACCCGGGCGGGGGCGATTCGGTTTGGGCGCGCGTGACGCCCGACGCGAGGGCGAGCACCGTCAGCGCCGCCACGCCAAAGCGCGCGAGTCGCAGGGCCGCGCGGGACGAGATTCGCATCGCGTTCATTGTCGTGCCGGAAGCGACGGGCGTCTAGAGCCTCATGGCGTCGAGGCGTCATTCCGCCGCGCCCGGCGCCCGGCGCCCGGCGCCCACCTGGCCGGCGCGGCGGCCGGCGGCCCAATCGACGCGCGCCCGCATGTCGAGCGCGCGCAAGCGATCGGCCTCGGTGGCGTCGGCGGCCAGACGGGCCAGGGCCGCGCGGGCGCGCGGGAAGTCGCCCACGCGATAGGCGGCGTCGGCGATCATGCGCCGGCACTCGCGCGCCAGCTCGGACGGCAGCGCCGCCTGCGGGGTGGGCTCGGAGACCTCCTCGTCGGTGCAGGCGCGTTGCAGCTGGGGCAGCGCGCGGGCCGGGTCACGGCCGAGGAGCTGGCGGCCCACCAGGTAGGGACCCAGCCGCTCGCTCGGGAAGAGACGGGTGTATTCGAGGAACAGGTAGAAAGTCAGAACCGGATCGGCGTCGGTCGCGTTCAGATCGTCGCCGAGGAGCGCGCGGCCGAGCGTGGCGCGTGCCCCGGGGCTGGCGAGGCCCTTGAGCTTCGCGAAGGCCAGCCGTCGTTCCGCCTCGGTCGCGGCGAGATCGGCGGCGCGGCGCTGGTGCGTCTCCGCGTTGCCGAAGTCGTGGGCGACGAAATCGATCTCGGCGGTCAGGTTTTCGGCCGCGGCGCGCAGCGGGACCGTCAGCTCGGCGTCGAGCTCGAGGCGGGTGAGCACCCCGCGCGCGGCCGCCAGATCGCCGGCGGCCGCCTCGGCTTGCGCGAGCGCCAGCCGGTAGAGCGGCTCACCGGGATCGTCGTGACAGGTCGACTGCAGCAGCGCGACCGCCCGCGCCGGGTCGGTGCGCAGGACGCCGCGCGCTTCCGCGATGCGCGCGGCCAGCTCCCGTGCGCAGACGCGTTTGAAGATCGCCGGCCGGCGGAACTCCTCGCTGGCCTGGGCGCGCTGGTGCGTGGTGAGCGGCTGCTTGGCCAGAAACTGCCGCCACTCGCGCTCGAGATCGCCGAGCGGCGTCCGGTAGACGTCGGTGAAGTTTCCGGCCGAGCGATAGAGCGCGCGCAGCTTTTCGGCGCCGCGGGTGGCCAGCAGAAACGCCGAGAAGGATCCGGCGATGGTGTACGCGCGCGCGCCGGCCAGCGTGCTGAAGCCGGCGCCCACCACCGCGGCCAGCGGGGGCGCCAGATTGGCCGCGATCATGGCCGCCGCTTCTTGGTGAATGGTGGCGTCGCCGGATGGATCGGCGGCGGTTGCCGCCTCCGCCACCCCTTCGACCAGGCCCATCGCCAGCACCGGGTGCGGCAGCGGGCCGCGCCAGGCCAGCGCGACGCCGAAGAACGGATCGCCGAAGGCGCCGGCAAACACGTGGGCCATCTCGTGCCGCAGACGGGTCGACGGAAAGTGCTCCTGGACGAACATCTCGCGCGTCCAGGGCTTCGCGTAGAGCGTCTCGCCCGCCCCGACCAGCGCCTTTTTGACCTCGGCGCTGGGAAAGTCCCACACGGTGATCGGCAGCTTGGGCTCGACGGCGAACGTCTCTCGGAGCTGCTGGTAGCGAAACTCGAGATCTTCACCGGTGAGCGCGATCTCGGTCCGGGTCTTCGCCCCGGCCGTGTAGTGGATGACGAAGTGCTCGGTGACGAGGGCGCGATCGAGCACCCGCTCGAGATCGGTGTGCCCCACGTGGAATCCGAACGCGCCGCCCAGTGCGTAAAAAACGACGGAGGCGGCGACGAGCGGGATCACGCCGGCGCGCAGGCCTCGGCACCAGCGCCGCGGATCGAGGCCGTGTCCGGCGGCGGCGATCGCGACAACGACGGCGGTGCCGACCCAGATCAGGTTGGCGACGCGGAAGAGCAGCAGCGACAGCGGTGGCCGCAGGGCTTCGTCGTAGATCGGACCGGGGAAATAGCCGCCGAAGGGATCGAACGCGAACACCGGCGGATCCCGGTAGAGCCGGAGCAAGGTCCAGAGGATCGAGACGAGCGGGATCGCGAAGGCGAGCGCGCGGCCGCGACGCGGGCCAGGAGCCAGGAGCCCGGCCAGAACGCCCGCGGGCGCCGCGCAGAGCACGGTGCCGACCGGCAAGAGCAGGAAAAACCCGAGGCCGGCGGCGAAGCTGCAGTTGCGGACGCGCGCGGCGTTCGCCAGCGAGAGGCAGAGCGGCAAGACCAGCGTCCCGGTCGCCAGCAGACAAGCTTCGCCGAAGATTCGGGCCAGGGTTTTTCCACGCGGCCCGTCTGGCCCCGGCTGCCCGCCCCGCTGCGCGCCCGCCGCCTGGCGCGCGCGCAGCAGCGTTCCCTGTCCGATGTCCACGCCCGCCAGCGCGGCGCAGAGGCCGATCGCGAAAGCAAAATCGTAACCGAGGACGTCGTAGAGCGGGACGAAGTCCAGGACCAGGGCCAGCGTCGCCAGCAGACCCGCCCAGACCAAAGGCCGCGTGCCGATTCGTGCGCGCGCCGCGTTGACGGCCCGTTGCGCGCGGTCTAGCATGACGGGCACGCTCGCAACGACTGAAAGTTGCGTTCGGGGATGGGGATCATGGCCGACGACAAGGACGATCGACGCCGCGAGGCGCGTGCCCCCATTGAGCTGAAGGTCGAATACAAGCGGCTCAACACCTTCTTTTACGATTACACGAAGAACATCTCCAAAGGGGGGACGTTCATCAAGACGGACAAGCCCCTCGACATCGGCACGATCTTTCTGTTCAAGCTGCTGATTCCCTCGCAGACGGGGCACCTGGCACTGCGGGGCGAGGTGCGGTGGGTCGTCAAGGACGGCTCACCCCGTCCGCCCGAGATCCCCGACGATCACGAGCCCGGGATGGGCATCCGATTCGTCTACGCCGACGCCCAGCAGCGCCGGGCACTGGAAGAGGTCGTCGAGAAGATGATGGTCGACAGCCTCGGCGAATTGATCGTCTCGCGGCTCGTGAAGAAGCCCAAGGGTTAGGGCCGAAATCGGCGCTACCCGATGGTCATCTCTTCGCGGGCCGGGGCGGGCGTCCCGCCGGTCGTGAAGCGGTCGGCGCGCCAGGCGTCGAAGAACGGATGCGGCGTCTCGCCGCACAGGTACGCGGCGTAGTGGCGGGCGACGACGGGCGCCATCATGAACCCGTGCCCGCCGAAGCCGCATACGACGTAGAAACCCGGTACGCCGGGGAGGGTGCCGACGATCGGATCTCCGTCGGGGCTGACGTCGTAGGGCCCGGCCCACTGGCGCACCACCTTGACGTGGCCGAGGCGTGGCATGAGCTCGGTGAGGCCGCGCGCCATGGTGGTGAGGAACTCGAGACGCGCGCCGAGCCGCACCTGCCCGTCGGGGTTGTCCTCCTCGGGGAGCGACACGCCGCCCACCAGCTCGCCGCGCAGCGACTGCGAAACGTAGAGGCCCGATTCGATCACCGAGACCATCGGCTTCAAGAAGGGCTTGAGCGGCTCGGTCGATAGGATCTCGTGCCGCACCGGTCGGTCGGGGAGGGTGCCGCCGACGAGACGCGCGATGCGCGGCGACCAGGCGCCGGCCGCGCAGACCACGCGCCCGGCGGTCAGCGTTCCCGCCGAGGTCGCGATCCGAAAATCATCGCCGCGGCGCTCGATCGCGGTCACGTCGATTCCCGTCCGGATGGTCACGCCGCGCTTCTGCGCCGCGCGCGCGTAGCCCCACAAGAACGGCCAGGGGAAGACGATGCCGTCGGTCGCGTTGTGACAGGCACCCACGAACGGCGCGGTGTCGAGCTCCGGGACCAGCGCCTGCGCTTCGTCGGGCGTGAGCATCCGCGTCGGCAAATCGCAGCGGTTTTGCAGCGCCACGTTCCGGGTCAGCCGCTCCGCGGCCGCGTCGGTGCGTGCCAGGAATAGGTAGCCGCCCCGGCGCATCCAGACGTTGATTCCCATCTCTTCGGCGAAATGGGCGCAGATCTCCATCGACTCCTGCATGAGGCGGACGTTCATCTCCGTCGACCACTGCTGGCGCACGCCGCCGCCGTTCCGCCCCGACGCGCCCCAGGCCAGATAGTGCGCATCGAGCACGACGATCCGCTTGCACCCACGCGCGGCCAGGTTGTACGCGATGGCCAGACCCATCACGCCGGCGCCGATGATGACGACGTCGGCGCGCGCGGGCAGCGCCGATCGATCCGCCATTGCCGCCGTTGCCGCCGGGTTCGCCGCCGGGTTCGCCGGCGGGGTTGCGGCCGGCGTTGCCGGCGGGGTCCGCGCCGGCGTCATTTTCGGCCCGCAGCGGCCAGCACCCCCAGCTCCGTCGGCGCCAGCGGCGGGCGCGAGGTGAACGGCGCCAGGGTGGCCGGGTCGCGACCGGATGCCCTCGCGATCGCGCACGCGATCTCCCGCAAGCACTCCTTGCCCTGGCAGGGGCCGGTGCCGAAGCCGGTGTAGCGTTTGACCTCCTCGATGTCGCCGTAGCCCAGCTTCACCGCGCGCTGCACGTCGGCCAACGTGACGTCCTCGCAGCGGCAGAGGATCACCTTGCGCGACACGCCGGCGCTCCGTCACTTGGCGGCAGGCGCCGGCGGATCGAACATCTTGTCGTCCATCGGCTGGTCGAAGGCGACGTCGTTGATGGTGGTGACGATGGTGATCGGTCCGGCCTGGGTCTCGGACGAATACGCCATCTTGATCCCCCCGACGGTCCGCCAGTCTTTAACGGATGACCGAAAAGGGACGTCACCTTGGGCGGTTGCACGTGTTCCTTCTTGTGAAACTTGAAGGTGGCTCTGGCGGTCGTAGCAGTTGCGAATCGGCGCGCCGGCCTTGGGCGTCTGCACCAGGCACTCGAGCCCGGCGGGGGAGTCCGCCGCGACTTCGATCTGTTGATAGAGCTCGTGCGCTTTCAGATCGGCGTTCCAGCAGGCTTCGATGCGCGCCTGCTCCGCCTCGGCCCCCTCCAGATAGCGGAGGCCGTTGACGGGATCCTGCGACCAGAACACCCGGCCGTTCGTACCTTCGCTGATGGGGCCCACGCCCGGGAGCGTGGTGACGGTCAGCGACTTGTCGGTGTCGGTCTGGAAGTGCTCCGCCGGCCCGCCCATCGCCATGCCTTGAAAGGCGATGGTGAGCTTGAGGCGCGCGGTCTTGTGGGTGTGCCAGGCGGCGCCTCCGGTGGCCTCGATGGCGTCCGCCAGGATGGCGTCGGGGGTGCGCGGCGCGGTCGCGGCGGACGAAGCCGCGGGCGTTGCCCCCGATGGCTGCTGCTGGGTGGCGCAGCCGGCCGCCAGGGCCAGCGCGAGGACCAGATTCGAAACGAGACCCGTCGAATTGATCGGCCTGCGCTTGGCGCTGATCAGGTGCGTGTTCATGGGGTGCGCAATGCTCGGATGGCGACGAGGGCGGCGTCAAGGACCGGGTCGCGACCGGTGCGAAGCGCCGCGCGGGTCTCGACGACGCGCTTGTCCGGCTGCACGCCGCGCCCTTCCAGCAGCACCCCTTTGGGTGTCTTGAAATCAGCGACCACGTACTGCATGACGGCGCCGCCCGGCAGCGCTTCGACGACCGAGGGCAGCACCGCCCCGAGCGTCGCGTCTCCGACCACCACCGCGCGCCCCGACTCCTGCAGGCCGGCCGCCAGCATCTCCGCCGCCGAAGCCGTCCCCTCGTCGGTGAGGATCGCCAGCGGTCCCAGGAAGGGGATGGCGCCCAGCTCGGGACGCGCCACCATCGTCTGACCGAAATCGCGAAACTTGAGCGTCCCCAGCGTGAGCGGCGCGCCGACGAACAACGACGCGACCGGGATCGCCATCGCCCCCTGGCCGCCGGGGTTGCCGCGCAGATCGAGGACGATCGCCCGGAGGTGGTGCGCCTGGAACCGCGCCACCGCCCGTTTGATGTCCTCGAGGACCGGCTGCAGGATGAAGATGTTGAACGCGACGACGCCCACCTGGCCGACCTCGTAGGCCCGCACCTCGGGATACAGCGGCGGCAGGTGCCCGAGCTGGACCGGCTGCGCGCGCGGCGGATCGCGCACCAGCACCGCCTTGCCGGGGCGGTCGCGATCGTCGAGGTAGGCCAGCGTGACGCGCGTGCCGGCCGGTCCGGCCAGACGCCGCACAGCCGCGCGGCGGATGGCGAAGCGCTCCTCCACCGGGCGCAACGGGCGCGACGAATCGATCGGGGCGGCCAGCGGTCGCCCGCCGATCTGGGTGACCACGAACCCGGGAAGCAGCCCGGCCTTGTCGGCGGCCGATCCCGCGCGAACCCGCGTGATCGTCGGGCGCCCTTCGATGACCCGAACCGTGAGCCCCGGATCGCCGATCGCGTCGCTGATTGGCACCGGCGCCTCCACGGGCGTCTCACCGGGCTGGGCCATTTCTTCGGTGGCCTCTGCGTCCTCGTCGCCTGGCCCGGTGATCATCATGTGCGACTGGCCGAGCTCGCCGATCATCTGATTCAGCAGCCGGTAGAACGCCGCGTCCGACGGCGCCGCGATCGCCAGCGGCTCGTATTTGGCGCGGACCGCGTTCCAGTCGAGGCCCCCCAGCGTTTTGTCGAAGTGCTTGTCGCGCACGGTGCGCCAGGCGGCGTCCAGGATCGATCGGCGCAGCGCCGTGCGCGCGTCGGCCGTGTGCTCCGGCGTCGTCGGCGCGCCGGCGAACGGCGGTGGCTCGAGGGTCTGGGGCGGCGGGCCGGGGAATGCCGCGGGTGGGGCGGCCGGCGATGGGGCCGGCGGTGCCGTCGCACAGCCCGCCGTGACCAGCGAGAACAGCGCGACAGCGGCCACCGCCAGCGTGGCGCCCAGAGCGCGGCCGGCCTTGGCGCCGGCCTGCTCCGCTGCCGCGGTCCCGAGGTAACCGGTGACGTCGCCGCACGCGAACACCCCGGGCGTGGTGGTGGCGCAGTTCTCGTCGACGATCGCGGCGAACCCGCCCCGCGCCGGATCGAACGCGACGGCCGCGCCGTGCTGGCGGGGAAGCTCCGACGCGGGCGCCGGCAGCACGGCGACCGCCACCAGATCGCCGTCGATCTTGCGCCGGCCCGCGGCCGATTCGACCTCCACGCCGCGCAGGCGGATCGTGCCGCGCGCGCCGAGCACGGTTTGGCCCGCCAGCTCGACGCGCACCGCGTCCACGCCCGCCGCCGCCAGCGCCCGCTCGAGCGGTGCGGCGGTCGGCGCGCCGTCGAGGATGACCACCCGTCCGTCACGCGGCACCGGCCGAACGCCCCAATGGAACGCCAGGCGCCCGCAGGCCCGGGCGGCGATCACGCCCGGACGATCGTTGTCGGCGAAAGGCAGGTTCTGATCGTACGCGCCGGTCGCGTAGAGGAATCGCTGCGCGCCCACCCGCACCAGCCGATCGCCGACGGTCACCGCGAGCAGCCCGCGCCGGCCGTCGGGCCCGACGTCCTCCGGGTAGTAGGCGATCGCCGTCGCGCCCGAAAATACCTTCACCCCGGCGGCGCGCGCGGCCGCGGCCAGCGCGCCGGCACGCGCGGTGCCGCCAGCCTCGGCGAGCAGCGATCCGCCCGGCGTGGCCTGCTCGTCGAAGAGCGCGATGCGCGCCCGGGGCGCCGCCTCGGCGATGGCGCGCGCCGCGCGGAGGCCGGCCGGGCCGCCGCCCACCACGCAGACGTCGACGATCTCATCTCTCGGCGGCGGGCTCTCCGCCGGGGCCGCGTCCGGCAAGGTTCCCGATCCGCCCATCTCTCGGACAATCTTGAGGAAGAGAGCGTTGGCCGCGCGGCCGCCGGTCATCAGAGTGTGGTGATCCATTCCCTCGGGGAAAAGCCAGTCGGCGGCGGCCAGCAGATCGACGTCGGCGCTGGGGAAGGCGTTCTGGCGCGCGCAGACCAGGTCCGCCCGCACCGGCGTCGTGCAGGCGCGCTGGTTGGGACGCCCGCCGATGCGCAGAAAGCAGGAAGCGCAGTGTCCGTCGAGACAGAAGAGGCCGCGCGGGCGGTGATATTTCGACGAGCGCGCCAGCGTCGCGATTCCCGCGGCGTGCAGCGCGACGGCCACCGGCTCGCCCGTGAAAGCGGGCACGCGCTGGCCTTCGAAGTCGATCGCGACGGGGGCGCCGCGCGGGGCGCCGGGCGTCAGGTCTCGCAGCTCGGGGGGCACGCGCCCAATGTAGCAGCCCCGTCTGCTATAGAGGGCCGGATGAGCTGGCTTTCATCCATCTTCGTGCGCGGCGCGCCGCTCGTCGGTGCGCTGGTCTGTCTGTCGATCCTCGCCGGGCCGCCGATCCTCGCGGGTGCGCCCACCTTCTCCGGTGCGGCGACCTTCGCCGGGGCGGGCGTCGCCTGGGCGGCCGAGCGCGACGCCCCCGCGCCGCCGGAGCCCGCGACCGAGCGGATCACCTTGGAACAGGCGGTGGCCCGCGCGCTCGATCGCAACCCGACCGTGACGGTCGCCGTCGCCGAGATCGAGCGCGCGGACGCGCTCATCCACCAGGCCCGGGCCGGTTGGTTCCCGACCTTGAACGGCAACGCCAGCTACACCCGCCTCGACCACGATCGCGTGACGGGTATGCCTCCCGTGGTCGAGCTGTCGGCCAACGAGCTGGCGGCGAACCTGACGCTGACCGTCCCGCTGGTGGCGGCGCCGGCCTGGACCAACACCCGTCACGCCAAGGACAACCGCCGCGTCGCGGAGGCGAGCGCGGCCGACGTGCGGCGCCAGATCGCGCAGGCCACGGCGCGCGCCTATCTGACGGAGCTTGCGCAGCACCGCCAGATCGCCGCCTCCGAGACC
>CAYTTF010000110.1:0-12606 GCA_964440665.1 uncultured Myxococcales bacterium
GAATCGATCCCGCTCATCGCCTCGTCGATCCTGTCGAAGAAGATCGCCGAGGGGGCCGGCGCCCTGGTGATGGACGTCAAGGTCGGCAGCGGCGCGTTTCTCCCGGCGCGCAGCCAGGCCCGCGCGCTCGCCGGCGCTCTCATCGACCTCGGGGGGCGCCTCGGCCTGCGGGTACGCGCGGTCCTGTCCAACATGGACCAGCCGCTCGGCTTGGCGATCGGCAACGCCGTCGAAGTGCGCGAAGCCATCGACGTCCTGCGGGGCGACGGGCCGCCCGACGTTCGCGCGCTCACCGTTCGCCTGGGCGCCGAGATGCTGGTGCTCGGGGGCGTGACCCGCGATCTGCGCGCTGGCGCGCGACGTATCGAGGAAGCCATCGCCAGCGGCGCCGGCCTGGAGCGCCTGCGCCTGGGCGTCGGGCTGCAAGGCGGCGACGTGCGCGCCATCGACGACCCGGGCCGCCTGCCCCACGCCCGCCACACCCAGGTGCTCCACGCGCCGCGCACCGGGGTGGTCACGCATGTCGACGCCGGCGCGCTCGGCCGCGCCGCGACGCTGCTGGGCGTGGGGCGCCTGCGCAAAGAGGACCGCATCTCCCCCGGCGCCGCCATCCTCCTTCACGCCAAGGCCGGCGCCCCCGTCGGCCTTGGCGACACGCTCTGCACCATCCACTACGACGACGCCGCGCGGGCGCGGGCCGCGAGATCGCTCGCCGAAGCGGCTTTCCGGATCGGCTCCGCCGCGCCCCGCGCCCGGCCGCTGGTGCTGGAGACCCTGGGTTGAGTGGAGTAGCTTTGTCCCCGGGATGCTGAGCCAGGGCGCACGACCGGTGGGGTACGACGATCGCGGGGCTGGCGCGGCGGTGGTGCTCCTTCACCCGTTTCCGTTTTCGCGCGGTATTTGGGCCGGGCTCAGCGACGTCCTGGCGACCCGCCACCGGGTCATCGCCGTCGACGCGCGCGGCTTCGGCGAATCGCCGCTGACGTCCACCCCACGCTACAGCCTCGCCGACCTGGCCGATGATCTGGCCGCGTTGCTCGACGGGCTGCAGATCCAGCGCGCGGCGCTGCTCGGAATGTCGATGGGCGGCTACACCGCCCTCGCCTTCGCGGCCCGGCATCCCACCCGGCTCGCGGCGCTGGCCCTGGCCGACACCCGCGCGGCGGGCGACCGCGCCGAGACGCGCGCCGCGCGGCAGACCGCCCTCGCGCTTGTTCGCGCCGACGGCGTCGAGGCGTATCTGGCCGGGAGCCTTGGACGACTGCTCTCGCCGGCGGCCCCACCCGCGCTGGTGGCCCACTGCCGCGCCCGTGCCGAAACGCGAGCGCCCAGCCTGATCGCGGGAATCGAGGCGTTGCGCGATCGCCCCGATCGCACCGGCGAGCTCGGCGCCATTGCCTGCCCGACGCTGATCATCTGCGGCGCGACGGATCAAGTGGTGCCGGTGGCGGAGATGCGCGGCATGGCCGAAGCGATCCCCGGCGCCGCATTCGCCGAGATCCCAGAGGCCGGCCATCTGGCCCATCTCGAGGCCCCCGCGGCGTTCGAACGGACCTTGTCGCCGTTTCTCGCCGCCACGGCGGAGGGGAACCGGTCGTGAAGCTCGGCGCGCCGCTCTTCGATCGCGTTCACGCAGCGGCCCGCGCCGCCGCCGAGCAGCTCAACCTGGATACTCCGCAGGTCGCCGTGGTGCTCGGGTCTGGGCTGGGGGGCGTCGCCGACGGGCTGGTCGGCGCCCACCGGGTCCCTTATTCGTCGCTGCCCGGGTTTCCCGAGACCACCGTGGCCGGCCACCCGGGACGTCTGGTGGCTGGAAAGCTCGGCGGCAAGACCGCGGTCCTGCTGTGCGGGCGCGTCCACGGCTACGAAGGGTATCCGCCGAGCGAGGTCGGTTTCGGCATCCGCGTCGTAGCGGCGCTGGGTGTGCGAACCCTGATCGTCACCAACGCATCGGGCGCCGTCGATCCGGGGTTCGCGACAGGGGAGATCGTCGCCATCTCCGACCACATCAATTTGACCTCGGCCTCGCCGCTCAGCGGTCCCAACGACGAGCGGCTGGGACCGCGGTTCGTGGACATGACCGACGCGTACGATCCGGCGCTGCGCGCTCTGGCCACGGCGGCGGCGCCGAAAGCTATCGGACAGCCGCTGCGCGAGGCGATCTACGCCGGCATGGCCGGGCCGGCCTACGAGACGCCCGCCGAGGTACGCCTGCTCCGCACGCTGGGCGCCGGCCTGGTCGGGATGTCGACCGTCCACGAAGTGATCACGGCGCGACACGCCGGGCTCCGCGTGCTGGGGCTGTCGCTGGTCGCCAACCCGGCCGCCGGCGTCAACGAGGGTCCGCTGCGGCACGAGGACGTCACGCGGGCCGCCGCGGCGGGTGCCGACGCCCTGGGACGTCTGGTTGCCGCCATCGTCGCCGGGCTGGGACCCGCGTGATCGCCCCCGGGCGGCGGGCGGCCCTGGTCGCCGCCGCGCGCGCCGTCCGCAAGCGCGCCCACGCGCCGTACTCGAAGTTCGCCGTCGGCGCCGCGGTTCTCGACGAGCGCGGGCGAACCCACATCGGTTGCAACGTCGAGAACGCCTCCTACGGGCTCACCGTCTGCGCCGAGCGCAACGCGATCGCGGCGGCGGTCGCGGCGGGCGCGCGGCGGATCCGCGCGGTGGCGGTGGCCAGCGGCGCGCGCCCGCCGGCCGCTCCCTGCGGCGCCTGCCGGCAGGTGATCGCGGAGCTCGGCGATGCCGGCACGGAGGTGTACCTGGTCGGTCCCGCCGGCGCGGCCGAGCGCACCACGCTGGGCGCGCTCCTGCCGCGCGCGTTTTCGCTTTGAAGGCGCCCGCTCGGCACCGGTCGCATCGGCTCGCCAAGCCCGATATCACCGTGTGGTGAGCGCCTTCAGGTTACTGATGCAGAAGTTGAAGTTGACCGGACCGATCGGATTCGAGATCACGTGGAATTGGATGGAGAGAATCTTGGTGGGGTCGAACGCGGGATAGTTTGTCTCGTACATCGGCCCCGAGACAGCGGACCAGATGAAGGAATTGGTCCCCGCGATGACTGGCGAGCTGTTGAACGTCGCCCCGCCCCAGTAGGCCTCCTCCGTATCGGTGGTCCCGGGAACCGCCGAAGTGGTGAACTCGACGCGGAGAGCGGATGTGGGAACCGCATCGATGTCGAACGAAATCCCCGTGATGCCGTGCGCCGTGGCGTCGTACGGACTTTGTGTACCTCCGTCACCTAAGGCCGCGTTGAAGCTCATCGCGACATAGGCGCCCCAGATACCTGTGTAGTCGATCGCCGTTCCGCTGGCCATGTCCGCGACGGCTTTGGCCACGGTGCCCGAAGCGCACATCTTGCCGATGGTGATGTCCGACGGCCCGAACCCGGCGCCGCTTCCTTGCGCCGGCGAGGAGGCGGCGAACGTCGAACAGGCTGGCGCACCATTCGCCTTACAGATGCTGGGACTTGTCGTTCGGGTGTCGGCATCGGCCAGCGCGTACCAGCTGCCCATGACCCCAGCGCCGTTGTTGGCGACGACGCCGTTGGCGTCCGGCAGCAGCAGGAAACCGCCGCCACCCGCACCGCCGGAGCCACCCGCACCGCCGTGGCCCCCGCTTCCGACGCCGCCCGCGCCGCCGTGGCCCCCGCTTCCGACGCCGCCCGCGCCGCCGTGCCCCCCGCTTCCGACGCCACCCGCGCCGCCGCGTCCTCCGGCGCCTCCCGTCCCGCCGACGACGAAGTCGTTGGTCACCGGACTGTAGTCCTTGTCCACCGCGGGGTCGGCGCAGAGGTGCGTCGCGGAGGTGCAGACTTGCGACGTCGGGCAGTCGGCGTTGGTCCCGCACATGTCGCGGCACTGCTGATCGACGCCGCAGACGAGCGGCGCCCCGCACTGGGTGTTCGACTGGCAGGTGGCCGTCTCGGGGGCCTGGCAGGCGGTTCCTCGGGCGCCACCGTCGATTCCGCCATCGGCGCTCGCGCTCGTCACGACGACACAGCGCTCGCCGTTCGGGCAGTCGCTGGACGCGCCGCAGGGATCCACGCAGTAGCCGAGCGCGCAGATGAGCCCCGGGGGCCCCCCGCCCGCGTCGAGCTTGGAGCAGTCGCTGTTGAGCGCGCACTGGGGCGTCATTGGGCCGGCCTTGTCCGCGCCACCGTCGCTCGGCGGAGGAGCCAGGCAAACCCCCTCGAGACAAGTCCCTCGCGCCGCGCAAGAGGTTCCCGTCACCTTGAGCGGCTGCTTGGTGCTCGTGTCGACGAAGGTGGTCGGGCTCATGCAGTCGACCTCATTCTCCATCCCCGCTGTGTACGCGGGCAGCCGCGACGAATCGATGTCCTCCGAGGCGCAGTGCCCCTCGATGCAGGTCTGTCCCATTCCGCAGTCGGTCATCCCTTCGCACGCGGACACCACCCCGAGGCGCGCGAACAAGGTCTTCTCCGGAACCAGGCTGAGCACGGCCGAGCGCACCACCAGGGTCTTGCCGTTGTTGTCGGTCGCCGTCAGCAACGCCCGGAACCGATCCGCCGAGCCGCTGGCCGAATAGACTGCATACGTTCCCGGCAGCTCGTAAAGCTCGTTGACGGTTCCGGAGATGGGCAGCGCCTGATCCGTGATCAGCACGTCCTCAGGGAGGCTGTAGACCTGGAGGCGAACCGACGACAAGGGCGTCGACGCACTCAAGTCCGTCGCCATTCCCAGCACGATCTCGGTGCGGTTTTTCTGGCACCCGAACGCCGTCCCTAACAACACCAGGGTCACAGCGAGCCGCGTCGGCGTCATCTTGAAGGGCATCGGTGAGCGTTGGGCAGAGAGTTGAAGCGTCCAGGCAAGCGTCACGGATCCCCGTTCGTCGTTCCGAGCGTCCCGGACAACGGATCTTGGGTTCGTGGCCAGAGCGCGATCGTGCCGACCACCACGACGGCCACCGCCACGCCGGTCCAGAACCACCAGCGGTGATAAAACGGCTGCGTCTGCACCTGTGGGAGATTGAGCGAGATCGTCAATTCTCTCGACTGTCCGGCCGCGACCGCCATCTCGCTGCGATCCGGCTGGTAGCCCGGCGCCGTGACCTCCATCTGGTGGCCGCCGGCCGGAAGCTCCAGCTCGATCGGTGCCGGCCCTTGATCGCGGCCGTCCAGGCTGACGCGCGCCCCGATCTGGGCGGCGGTGATCTTGACGTGCCCGGTGTGGGGAATGGCGACCAGCATCAGCGAGACCGTCTGTGGCGTACCCGCCACCACGGTGATGTCGCGGCGATCCGAGGTGTAGTCGTTCGCGCTGCCGTCGACGGTGTGTGTCCCGGCGCCGAGTTTGACGATCCCCTCGATCCCCATCGTCACCGGTCGACCGTCGATGCGCACCACCGCATCGGGCGGCCTGACGACGATCGTGACGTCGGCCAGCAAGCTCTTCATCTCGGCGACGTTCTTCGCGACCTCGGCGCGCCGCTCCGCCGAGAGCGTCTGCCCGCGCGCCCGACTCTCGCTCAGGTACCGATCGAGCGCCTCCACCGCGTCGCCGTAGCGAAACAGCGCCTTGAAGGTGAGGCCCAAGTTGTACAGGACGATCGGTTCACCGGACGCGCCGTATGCGCCCTGAAACTCGGCCAGCGCGGCGTCATAGTTCCGCTCCTGGTAGAGCGCGACCGCTTGTTGAAAGTGCAGGCGCGCCTCGGCCTGCTTGCTCGCGGACGGATGCGGCGGCGGCGTTGCGGGGATCGCCACGGCCTGCGCGGGGAGCACCGACGTCGTTGCGGGCGCGGCGGGGGCCGGCGCCGCGGCGGGCGGAGCGGCGGGGGCCGGCGCCGTGGCGGGCGGAGCCGCGTGGGCCGGCGCCGCGGACGGGGCTGCGGGTGGAGCCGCGGGTGCCGCGGCGGGTGGGGGCGCTGGCGACGGCGGCACGAAAGGAAGAGCTTTGGCCGGCGGGGCCAGCGCCGACACGCCCAACGCGGCGAAAGCGATGTTGATCCAGAAGCGACATGTTTTCATTTTGGCCTCACCGATTCACACCCCTGCCATTAGGGAAACTCCGTTTCGATCTTCAATTTCGATCCGCGGTAGCCCGAGGCGGCGGACTCCGGCGCCCCGTTCTTGCTGCGCGGGCCGCCGACTCCGGACCGCGATCGCTGCGCGGCCCGCCGCTCCGCGCTCGGCCCTGTCGCATGCGGCTCGGGCGCTGAACGCGGAATCAGCTTGAGCACCAGCTCGCGATCTCGGTCGAAGGCGAGCGACTGGTGGGCGACGTCGAATCCGTCCAGCGTCGCGCTCACCTCGCGCGGACGGGCGTCGCGCGACGTCTTCATCATGTAGGGGTTGCCGACGGGTTCCTGATCGACCGTCAGACGCGCGGCGGGCGGATCGGTGCGGATTTGGATCTGGACCGAATCGACGGGAATTCCGACCGACCCGAACGAAGCGGCCGGCGCGCCGACCGAGGTGACCGACGAAGGCGACCCGGCGCGAGACTCGCCCGCCGCGGGCTTGTGCATCACGACCGCGATCCCGACCGCGGCCGCGCCGGCTGCCAGCGCCGCGGCGATCACCCAGCCCGCCCGGCGCGGCTCGGCCCTGGGGCCTGCCGAGGGGGCCAACTGGGAGGCGCTGCCGCCCAGAGTCGTATTCGCGATGGGCACGGCCGACTGCGTGGGCCCGGTCGCGATCACGGGCGCCGATCCGCTGGCGGGGGTCACCGGCCGCGGCGTCCCCGCGATCGAGGCCTCCATGGTCGCCGTGAGCTCGTCCAGCGACGCACGCCGGCTGGGATCCTTTTCCAGCGCGCGCGCGATGATCGCGCTCACCGGGGCCGGCACCGATGGCTCGAGCGCCGCGGCCGCGATCGGCGTCTGGCTCAGGTGCTGGAACAGGAGCTCTCCAAGCGCTTCCGCGTTGAACGGCAGGCCTCCCGTGAGCATCTGATAGCCGATGACCCCGAGCGAATAGACGTCCGTTCGCTGATCGATCTCCTTCGCCCCCCGACATTGCTCGGGCGACATATAGGCGGGCGTCCCGATAATCGCGCCGGTCTGCGTCCGGTAGTGCGCCGAGGCGCTCGCCGAGGTCAGCTTCGCGATACCGAAGTCGAGCACCTTGACGAAATCGGGATCGCCGTTGCGCAGCACCAGGAACACGTTGTCCGGTTTGAGATCGCGGTGCACGACGCCCTTGGCGTGCGCGGCGCTGAGCGCCCGCGCGATCCCGCACACGATGCGCGCCGCGCGGGCGACCGGCAGCCTGGTCTCCACACGAAGCAGCTCGCCCAGAGTCTGCCCCTCCAACCACTCCATGACCAGGTAGGGCATCCCCTCGGCGAGCTCGCCGAAATCGAGCACCTCGACAATGTGATCGTTGCGGATCTCGGTGGCGGCGCGCGCCTCGTTGAAGAAGCGGTGCACCATCTCGGACTGCCGATCGGCGCCCGGGTGCAGAACCTTGATCGCCACCCGGCGGTTGATGCGCGGGTGCTCGGCCCGATAGACCACCCCCATCCCCCCTTCGCCGATCTTGTCGCGAACGACGTAATTGCCGATGGTCCTGCCAATCATCTGGTCGGGCGCGATAGTACAACAGTTCGCTGACGGGTCGGCGCGGACTCTGGGGGCGTCTTTTTGTGCGCAGACGCCGACAGCAACCGGCCCACGCAGCTGGTTGATCTGGCGGCGCACAATGTGGAAAAGTCGGGTGGCTTGAGGGTGTATTCGGGAGGCCTGGGTTTGCAGCGCTGCGGGGAGCGCGGACGGCGGCGGCGGCCTCGGGGGTTCATCGTGGCGTTTGCGTTGGTGCTATCTGTCACGCTCGGCTGCGTGAAGAACCGGACCGAGATCGTGCTGGGAATGGCGACGGATCTGACGGCGACGACGCCCTTGTCGTCGGTTCGACTCCAGGTCTACAGCCTCCCCGAGGACGTGCTGATCGCGGATCAGGCGTTGCCCATCTCCGGTACCGTCAACGAGCTCTACGAGCTGCCCGGGACGTACGCGGTCTACTCGGCCGGCGGGTCGGCGGACAGGTTCCGGGCGTTGCTGACGGCGACCGACAACAACGGCAAGACCCTGGTGGTGCGCTCGGCCGTGCTCAGCCTGGTTCCGGAGAAGACCTTGTTCGCGCGCCTCGGCATGGTATCCGCGTGCGAAGGGATGACCGACTGCGGAACGGGGCAGACCTGCGTCGAGGGGCACTGTGCCTCGGAAGACATCGACTCGTCGCGGCTGCCCGAATACACGCCCGGGATGGAGAACCAGGTCGACTGCGCCAGCGCAACCACCTTCGTCAACACGAGCACCAAGCAACCTCTGAAGGTGACCGGAACTTCGTGTGGAATCGGAACCTGCCTCGAAGGCGTTTGCCTCGGGCCACCGGCACCCAACTGCGGCGGTGACGGTAGCGGTGACGGTAGCGCTGACGGTGACGGTAACGCTGACGGGAACGCTGACGGTAGCGGTGACGCTGCCGTATCGCCTTGCAACGGCGTCGTCAACGCTACCGTTGTCAACGGCAACTTCGAGATGGGAGCGTCCGGTTTCTGTACAGGCTACACGCTCGTGCTGGCGCCCAACCAAATTACGACGAACGGCGCCTGCACGGTCGCCGCCGATGTGAGCAAGGTCAGGGCGGTGTACACCGACTGGGGCGGGTTCGGTGACCATACGAGCGGGACCGGGAACATGCTCATCTGCGACGGAGCGCTAACCGCAGGTGCAGCGGTCTGGACGGAGACCGTGTCTGCGATTGCTGGAAAATCATACCTATTCTCGTTTTGGGCGACGAACGCCACTACGAATGCATCGGTCCCAACTTTCCAGGCCTACGTCAACTCGATGCCGGTGGGTACCATGCTGTCGCCGACCTCCACGCCGGGCGCCTGGGTCGAATACCAGGGCGTTTGGCCGTCCTGCACCACCACGGCCAGGCTTTCGATCGTCGATATAAGCACGTCGGCTGGCGGGAACGATTTTGTGGTGGACGACGTATCCTTCACCGCCATGTGACGCGCGCCCGCCCGCGGATTACTCCGCCCCGGCGCCCGCCTTCTTCTCTTTCTCTTTGGGGAGCGGCTGGCCGGTGATGCGGGCCGCCTCCTCGCGCGCGGTCTTGACCACCTCGTTGCGCGACTCCATGTAATCGCTGGTGGCGAGCAGGAAGTCCTCCAGGTCGATCGCCTTCTTGCCCTTGCGCGAGCGCTTGCCGCAATACTCCCAAGCCTGCAGGAGGCGGCTGTTGTCCTCCTCGACGAACTTCTTGGTGTTGGCCTTGAAGGTCTTCGAGGCCGACGGCTTCCCGGTCTTGTCGACGCCCGTCACCAGCGCGCCGCAGTCGGTGCGGACCTTGGTCATGAACGGCACCGGATCCTTCTTGCAGGTGTCGGCCAGATCCTGGAGCACCGTCTGGATGTCCTTCTTCTTTTCCAGATCGGGGATCGCGCAGACCAGGAACTTCTCGAAGGCGACCGACTCCGGCGTCACTTCGGCTGTGAAGGCCCCGCCGACCTCCTGGATCGCCCCGTCCACGTCCTTGACCGCGCCGCGCAACTTGAGCTTCTCGGCGTAGCTTTCGAGCCCACTCTGCATCTTGGGGAGCGCGGCGATGTACTTCTCGAGCGGCGGTTTGAGCGCCTCCGGCACATCGGTGAGCAGGCTCGCCAGCGTCGATCGGGCGCCCTCCAGCTTGGGGACGCACTCGGTGGTGAGGTGCTCGGAGTAGGTCTTCTGCTGGGTGAAATAGGCGCTCTCGACCCGTTGCTGGATCTGGTCGGCGCTGTTGAACTGCCCGACGTCCACCTCGCTCGACAGCGTGCAGTTCCAGAATGAGCCCATCTCGCTCTTGTCCCGCTCCGCGAAACGGCCGGCCGCATCGAGGATCGCCTGCGCCGATTTTTTCTTGTCGGCGTCGCGCTTGTAGAAGTAGCCGCCGCCCCCGACCACTGCGATCGCGACCACGCCGAACATCAACCGCTTGCGCTTGCCCGCCGCGGCGCGGTCGGCCATGAGGCGCTGGTACTCGTCCATCCCCGGAGGGGCCGATCCAAACGACATGTGCTTCCTCCTGTTTAGAGGGGCGCTCAAATCGCGCCGGGGCCCGGAGAAAACCGTACTTCGACGGCAATTGCAAGTTCGGCGACGACGCCGGCAAACACCAGCGGGGTGACGGCTATTTCTTCGCCGTCTGCTTGGCGAAGTCCGACAGCCGGGCGACGGCTATTTCTTCGCCATCTGCTTGGCGAAGACCGACCAGGAGTGCAGGTAGTCGAGCGCCATCTGCAGCTGATAGTCGTCGAGGCGCCGCGTCTCCACCTGCGCCTCGCCCTGTTCGTTGCGCAGCCGCTTGTGCAGGTCGCGCTCGCGCGGCAGATCGGACTCGCCCAGTTCGGGCGCCGTCGCCTCGACCACGATGTTCGGCGTGATCCCCTGCCCCTGGATCGATCGCCCGTTGGGCGTGTAGTAGCGCGCCACCGTCAGCTTGAGGCCACAGGGCTTGGACCCGCAGCCGTCGACGTCGATCACCGTCTGCACCGACCCCTTGCCGAAGGTCTGCGTCCCCAGGACCACCGCGCGCCCGTGATCCTGCAGCGCGCCCGCGACGATCTCCGCCGCCGACGCCGTCGCGCCGTCGACCAGCGCGATCATCGGGAACCCCGACCAGGTGCCGTGGCTGTGCGCCTTGGCCTCGTCCATCACCTGTCCGCCTTTTCCGACGGTCTTGACGATGAGACCGTCGGAGATGAAGCGATCGGCGACCCGCACCCCCTGGTCGAGAAGGCCGCCCGGATTGCGGCGCAGATCGAGGATCAACCCCTTGAGCCCTTTGGATTTGGCCGAGAGCTGATCGAGCAGCTCGCCCAGCGACGGATCGGTGTTGGTCGAGAAGACCCGGATCTTGATGTAGCCGATGCCCTCTTCGACGAGCTTCCCTTCCACCGCCTTGACCTCGTAGCGCGCGCGCTTGATCCGGAAGGTCAGCTCACGCCCGTGGCGATCCACGACCAGCGCGACCTCGCTCCCGGCCGGGCCCTGCATGCGCGTGATCGCGTCGTCGAACTCGAGGGTCGAGATCTCGACGCCATCGACGCGCTTGATGATGTCCCCCGGCTCGATGCCCGCGCGCCCGGCCGGCGACCCTTCGATCGGCGAGATGATCACGAAATGGTTCTTCCGTTTCTCGACGTCGATGCCGATGCCGTCGATCTCCTCGTTTCCCTCGGTCTCCTTCTTGAGCTTGTCGTACTCGTCGGGGTCCATGAAACGCGAGTGCGGATCGAGCACGTCGGTCAGACCCCGCGCGGCGCCGTACATCAGATCGGTCTCGGAGATGTCCTCCACGTAGTGGGTCTCGATGTACGAGAGCACCTTGGTGAACACGCCGAGCTTTTGATACGGATTGAACCGGCCCGCCTGAAGCGGCGGTGAAAAGATCAGGCCCGCCGAGAATGCGGCGAACACCAGCAGCGCCACCACGCCGAGACGCCGGGCGCGCGGCCAGCGACGGGGTTCAGCAGTCGGCTGAGCATCGACGGGCGAAGAGAGCGGCATCGTCGTTAGTGTACGGCACGGGCCGGAATCCCGGTCGGGCTCGCGGGCCACCTCGACATATGGTCACATATGGCTAGGTCGTGCAATGTACTTGCCCTCATTTTGGGGTTGGTGGATACTTCTTGGTCTCGTTTAGCGTTGGCGCAACCCTTGGGGAATTCGCGCGGTCTCCACAGGTTGTCCACCTCCAATTCACACTGATCCACAATATCCAGTGTGGTTGTGTTTCATTTAACACAATATATTGTGTTTTTTTTGTAACTGAACTAAAAGGCTTGTCGGGCGCCGCGATGGCGTCAGTTTTACGGGGAGGGCCCTCCATGCTCGAGAAGAACGACGTTCGAAAGACCCGCAACGGCCGCAGCAATGGCAGCAATGGCAGCAACGGATCACCCTCCACGACCAAGGGCGCGAACAAGCCCGAGGGTGGGGTCAAACCCGCAGCCACGGCGCGCGGGATCAAGCTTCGGCGCTATTTCACGGCGCCGGGCGACGACGGCTTCGCGAATGTCGCCTGGGAGCTGCGCACGGCGGCGATCACCGGCGAGAACGGCAAGATGGTCTTCGAGCAGCGCGACGTCGAGGTCCCGAAGAGCTGGAGCCAGACCGCGACCAACGTGGTGGTCCAGAAGTACTTCCGGGGCACCGTCGGGACGCCGGAGCGCGAGCGCTCGGTGCGCCAGCTCATCTCGCGCGTCGCCGACACGCTGACCGCCTGGGGCAAAAAGGACGGCTACTTCGCCGACGAGGAATCGGCGCGCGTCTTCAACGCCGAGCTCAAGCACCTCTTGGTCGAGCAGAAGATGGCCTTCAACTCGCCGGTCTGGTTCAACGTCGGTGTCGAGGCCGAGCCGCAGTGCTCCGCCTGCTTCATCAACAGCGTCGACGACACGATGGAGTCGATCCTCGGCCTCGCCAAGACCGAAGGGATGCTGTTCAAGTACGGCTCCGGCACCGGCACCAACTTGTCGCCGATTCGATCCTCGCGCGAGCTGCTCCAGGGCGGCGGCACCGCCAGCGGTCCGGTCAGCTTCATGCGCGGCTTCGACGCCTTCGCCGGCGTCATCAAGTCGGGCGGCA
>CAYTTF010000111.1:0-7304 GCA_964440665.1 uncultured Myxococcales bacterium
CGCGCGCTCGGCGTGGTGGTCGTCGACGAGGAGCACGATCCGTCGTTCAAGCAGGAGGACGGCGTGCGCTACCACGCGCGCGATCTGGCGGTGGTTCGCGCGCAGAGGTCCGGCGCGCTCGCGATCCTGGGATCGGCGACGCCGGCCCTCGAGAGCACCTACAACGTGATGCGCGGCCGATTTGCGCGCCTGGCGCTGCCCGAGCGCGCGACGCCACGTCCGCTCCCCGAGGTCTCGATCGTCGATCTGCGCCGCCACCCGCCGGGCCCCGACGGACTCTTCTCGACGCCGCTGGCGGAGGCGCTGGGCGAGGCGCTCGTCACCGGCGGGCAGAGCATCCTGTTCCTCAACCGGCGCGGCTTTTCGACCGTGATGCTTTGCCGCGCCTGCGGACAGGTGGTTCGCTGCGGAAGCTGCGTGGTGTCGATGACCTACCACCGCGGCCGCGCGCGCCTGGTCTGTCACTACTGCGGCCGAACGACGCCGGTCCCGACCACCTGTCCCGTCTGCGCCTCGCCGCGAATTGAGCGCCTCGGCACGGGGACGGAGCGGGTCGAGTCGATCGTGCGCGAGCGATTTCCCGACGCGCGCGTGGCGCGTCTCGATCGCGATACCGCCGCCGGTGCCGGCGAGGGGCGGGGGCTGGAGGCGATCTTGCGCCGGATGCAGGCCGGCGAGATCGACGTCTTGGTCGGGACGCAGATGGTCACCAAGGGGCACGACTTCGCGGGCGTCACTCTGGTCGGCGTGCTGCAACCCGATCAGGGGATGAACCTGCCCGACTTTAGAGCGACCGAGCGGACGTTCCAGCTCCTCGAGCAGGTGGCCGGTCGCGCCGGGCGCGGCGATCGCCCGGGCCGGGTCGTCATCCAGACCTACGCGCCCGAGCATCCGGCGATCGCCGCGGTCGCGCTCCACGACTACGACGGCTTCGCGCGCGCCGAGCTGCGCGCCCGGGAGGAGGCGGGTTACCCGCCGTTTTCGCGGATGATCGCGCTGCGCATCGACGCCAAGGATCTCGAGCACGCGCGCCTTGCGGCGACGGCGGCGGCCGAGGCTGCGCGCGCCGCCGGCGGGGACGCGGTCCGCGTGCGGGGTCCCGCCGAGGCGCCGCTCGGACGACTGCGCGGTCGCGCGCGCTGGCAGGTCTGGCTGTCGTCGCCGGATAGGGGCGCGCTGGCGGCGGCGGCGCGCGCGGCTTCGGCGGGCGCTCGCCCGGGCGGCGATCTGCGTCTGGCCGTCGACGTCGACCCGCAAAGCGTCCTTTGACCACGACCGGGCCAGAAGCCGCGCGCGGCCCCGCCGCAAAGCGTCCTTTGACCGCGCCCGCCTGGTGCTAGAGTCCTTCGCGGTTCATGAAGCTTCTGATCATCGCCGGCCCCTACGAGGCGGACCGGATCCGCAAGGCCTCTCTGTCGGCGGGATTCGAGACCTTGGCGGTCGAGCCGGGCGAGAGTCTCTCGGGCTGGATCACGGCGTCCCGGCCCGAGCTGATCGTCATGGCGCCGCAGATCGTCCATGCCGATCCCGCGCTGGCGCTGGCCAAGGTTCGGGCCGTGCCGCGGGGCCGGGTTCCGATCTTCCTGGTCGGCGACGAGGCCGACGAAGCGCGGATGCGCGATCTGGCCGACGGTTTCTTCCTGCGGCCCGTGGCGCCCGAGCTGCTGCTGGAACGGGCCCGCGCCATCCTGGCGCCCAGCAAAGGCCAAGGCTCGGGGCCGCGCCGGCCCGACGCGCTCGAGCGGACCGAGATGGGACTGGGTCCGACGTCGCCCGCGCCGGCACCGGCGCCCGCGTCCGCGTCCGGAAGCGGAAGCGGTGGCATCAACGCCGCCAACGAGTTCGCGCGTGGCGGGCGCACACCCAAGAGCGGGCCGCATGGACAGCACGGCGCGCGCGGCGGGGCGACGCTGAAGCCGCTGGTGGCGACCCCCACCGGTGGGAGCGGCTCGGGCAGCGTCGGATTGGCGGCGCGCCCCGACACCAACGCGCTGATGGCGGACCTGGACGCCGGGATCGACGCGCTCTTCGACGCCGAGCTGACCGCGGCGATCGCCGCGCCGCCGAAAACCCAGGTGACGCCGAAGTCGGTACCGATTCCGAGCGTGCGGCCGGAGCCCGCCGGCAAACCGCCGGCCACGCCGCCGATCCCGGCCGTCGCCAAGCTGGCGCCTCCGGCCCCTCCGCCGGAGGTCCAAGTGGAGGCGCAGCCGGCCGCCAAGCCCGAGGCGCAGCCGGTCGCCAGATCGGAGTTTGCCGGCGAGCCGACCAGGGAGGTGCAACCGATTCTGCTGGCTGCCGCGCTGCAGGCGTCGTCGGGCGGGCGGGCGCGGGCGCGTCTGCTCGAGCGCTACGCCCCCGTCGAGCAGGGGGACTACTTCGCCGTCCTGGGTGTCGGTCGCGATGCGAACGTCACCGAGCTGCGTCGCGCCCACGAGCGGATCATCCGCGAGATCGCGCCCGACGCGATCGAGCCCCAGCTCGCCCGCGAGATGGCCGCGCAGATCGACGCCATCCGCGCCGTCGTCTCCGAAGCGTTGCGCGTGCTGGGGGACGAGGGCTTGCGGCCGCGCTATTCGAGCCATCTTCCAAAATGACCTGCAAAATGACCTGCGAAATGACAGCCGCGGGCCGACACGCGAAATGACGGCCGGCCGTCGGGCGCGCGCAGTTTTTTTCGGATCGCCGGCGTTCGCGCTCCCGTCGCTGCACGTGGTGGCGGCGGAGACGCAGCTTCTCGCGGTGGTCAGCCAGCCCGATCGGCCGTCGGGGCGCGGACAGGCGCCGGCGGCGCCGCCGGTGAAGGTCGCGGCGACGGCGCTGGGCGTTCCGGTTCTGCAGCCCGAGAAGCTGCGCACGCCCGAGACGCTGGCGACGCTGGCGGCCTTCGACGCGGACGTCTTCGTGGTGGTCGCCTACGGGCGGATCCTGCCGCAGGCCATGCTGGATCTGCCGCGACGAGGACCGTTCAACGTTCACGCCTCGTTGCTTCCCAGGCTGCGCGGCGCGGCGCCGATCCAGTGGGCGATCATGCGGGGCGAGTCGGAGACCGGCGTTTCGATCATGCGCATGGAAGCCGGCCTCGACACCGGTCCGGTGGCGGCGCGACGGGCGCTGGCGATCGCCGACGACGACACGGCGGGCGGGTTGTCGGCGAAGCTCGCGGAGCTGGGCGCCGCGCTTTTGGCCGAGACGTTGCCGGCGATCATAAAGGGCGACGTCGCGCTCGAGCCGCAGGACGAAGCGGCGCATACGCTGGCGCCGCCACTTTCCAAAGCCGACGGGCGCCTCGATTTCAATCGGCCGGCGCGATCGGTCTCGGCGCAGGCGCGCGGTGTCGATCCCTGGCCGGGTGCGACGGGGATGCTCGACGGCGAGCCGCTGCGGTTCTTCGGTCCGCGGCTCTTCCCCGCGACGCCGCCGCTCCGGCAGCCCGGCGAGGTGGTAGGCCTCCAGGACGGAAGCCTGGTGATCGCCTGTGCCGATGCGGCGGACGCCTTGATCGGTTTCGCGGAGCTGCAGCTCCCCGGCCGGCGTCGCTTGCCGGCCTCGGCTGTGCTGGCGGGGCGGCCGATTCCAGCCGGGACGCGGTTCGGCCCGTCGTGACCGACGGGGGTCGCGACGTCGCGCCCGGGCCATCGGCGCGCGGGTTGGCCCGTGCCGTCCTCGAGCGCGTGGAGCGCGACGGCGCCTACGCGGGGCGCGCGCTGGCGGCGGCGCTGGATCGCGCGCGCGCGCTTTCGCCCGAAGACCGGGCGCTCTGCACCGAGCTGGTCTACGGCGTCCTCCGCCGGCGGGGCCGCCTCGATCGCGCGCTCGATGCGCTGGCCCGCGAGGGGACCGGGAACCTCGACCTCGGCGTGCGGATCGCGATGCGCGTCGCCGCGTATCAGATTCTGTTCCTCGATCGCGTGCCGGCATACGCTGCGGTGAACGACGCCGTCGAGGCCTGCAAGACCGCGCGTGGCCGCGGCGTGCCGGGGTTCGCGAACGCGCTCTTGCGCCGCCTGTCGCGGGTGGGTGAGCCGCCGCTGCCGGATGCGGCGGTCGATCCGACCGGCTACCTCGAGGCGGCCGTCGGTCTACCGGCCTGGCTCGCACAGCTCCTGCTGGCGGAGCTCCCGGCCGAGCAGGCGATCGCCTTCGGCGACAATCTGGTCGCGCCGTCGCCGGTGACGCTGCGGGCGAACACGCTGCGCACCACCCGCGAGGCGCTCTGCGAGCGCCTCCTGACCGAGCGTGCGGGCGTCGCGCTGCCGCCGTCGGCGATCGCGCCCGACGCGATCCTGGCGCGGCACTTCGAGGCGCCGGCCAAGACGGCCGCCTGGCGGGCGGGGCTGTTCGCGGTCCAGGACGCCGGCGCGCAGATCGTCGCCGAGCTGTGCGGCGCGGCGGCGGGGGAGCGTATCCTCGACGCCTGCGCGGGCAACGGGGGCAAGACGGCGCATCTCCTGGCGCTGGCCGGGGATCGCGCGCAGGTCGACGCGATGGATATCTCGCCCGCCAAGCTGGAGGAGGGAACCCGCACCTTTCGCCGGTTGGGCGTGATCTCCGCGCAATCGGTCACCGCCGATCTCACCCAGCCGCTCGCCGACCCGACGCCGCGCTACCACCGGATCCTTCTCGACGCCCCCTGCAGCGGGCTCGGCGTCCTGCGCCGCCATCCCGAAGCGCTGCTCCGCCGCACGCCCGATGACTTCGCGCCGCTGGCCGCGCAGCAGCTCCGGATGCTCGACACCGTGGCGCCCGTGCTCTTGCCCGGAGGTCTCCTGACCTACGCCGTCTGCACCTTCGAGAAGCAGGAGTGCGAGGAGGTCGTGGCCGCGTTTCTGGCCGGACATCCCGGGTTTCGCGTGGAGCCCGCCACGGCGGCCGGGGGTCGGGTGCCCTGGGCCGATCTGATGGAAGCATCGGGCGCCGTGCGCACCTGGCCCCAGCGCGACGACGCCGACGCCTTCTTCGCGGTCCGGCTGCGCGCGCCGAGCTGAGCCTATCGCAGCCGACCCAACCCCGGTCCCTCGACGACCCGGGCGGCGGCCGCGGCGGCGGCTCGGCCGGCGTCGGCGGGCGAGGCGCCGGCGGCGAGGCGGAGGGTGAGCACGACGCCGAAGACGTCGCCGGCGCCGGTCGGATCGATCTCCTGCGCGGGCGCCGCTGGAATTTCGAGGCGACCGGACGGCGCGATCAAGGTGGCGCCGCGCGCGCCGCGCGTGATCGCGACGATCGCGCCCGCCGCCGCGAAGCGGGCGGCGACGCCGTCGACGTCGGGGTGGTCCTCCTCGGAGACCACGGCGAGCTGAACGCGCGGCGGATCGAGGGCCTCGGGAAGCAACGCCGGCTCGATCTCGCCGCCTCGTCCGGCGCGGCGCAACCAACCTTGCAGCCCCGCACCGATGAAGGCGGCGCCGAGCGATGAGACCAGCGCGCGGTCGCACTCGCCGGTGACCGGCCCGACGTACGCGATCGGCGCCCGCCGCCAGGCGTCCGGAATGTCCGAAGGCGCCAGCGGCGCCGCACGACGCCTGAGGACCAGCGTTCGGCGCGTGCCCGAATAGGCGAGCGCGAAGGTGGTCATGACGTCACTCGCCACGCAGTGCAGGCGCAGTCCCGGCAGACATCGCAGCGACTCGAGCAGCGGGTCGTCCGGCGGCGCGACTGTGACCAGCGCCGTGTCGACTCCCAGTCGCACCGCCGCCTGTGCCGCGTAGCTGACCGCCCCACCGAGGCGGAGCTCACCGGCGATCTCGTCGCGCGTGACGTGTCCGACGACGAGGAGCGCAGGGGGATCGGTTGCCGCCACACTGCGCAATCTAGACCGCTTCTACGTCCACGCGACTGTATCAACGATTTGCCGCGCACACGACCGGCCCCTTATTGGCCTTCTCGTAATACTTGACATAAACTTTACATAATCCTGAACTGGGAGTTCCCGTGTACGAACCGCGCTTCCAGATCACACCGCTCCTGCTTCGCCTGGTCACCGAGGCGAGCGAGATCAGAGTATGGATTGCCGCGGCGGCCGTCGACGTAGCCTGGCTTCCGGCGCTGCAGCGGGACACCGCGTCCCGTCTCGCGCACTCGTCGACGGCGATCGAAGGCAATCCCCTGACGCTGCCCGACGTCGAAGCCCTGGCGCGAGGAGACACCCTCGGCGCTTCCCCGAAGGCCGAACGGGAGGTTCTCAACCACCTGACAGCGATGCGTTGGGTATGGGCTCGAAAGCCAGGGGCCCCCTTCGGGGAAGGAGACCTGCTGAAGCTCCATCGCCTCCTGGTTGTCGGGACAGTGCCGGCCGGCGTCCCGGACGAGGGATACAAGACCCGTCCCAACCGCGTCGTGGATCGCCGGGGCGTGACGATCTACACGCCCCCGCGCCCTGCCCAGGCAGGCCCGCTGTCGCGCGACCTTCTGGCCTGGATTGGTGGCCGGGAGTCTCACGATCTCCACCCGATCCTGGTCAGCGGCGTTACCCACCATCGACTGGTCTCCATCCACCCGTTCGCGGACGGCAACGGCCGGGCGGCGCGGGCTCTCGCCCTGTGGGTGCTCATGACGCGCGGATTCGACAGTCTGCACGTTCTCGCGCTCGACGAGTTCTACGAGTCGGACCGACCTCGCTACTACAATACGATTCAGCAGGCCCGCGACCTGGACGACGATCTCACCCACTGGCTCGAGTACGTCGCCGACGGAATCGTCCAGACCCTGCGACGGACCAAGGAGCGAATCCTCTCGCTGCGTGTCGCCGCCAAGGGGAACAAAGTCATCCTGACCAAGCGACAAGAGGACGTCCTGCGGTTCCTACGGGACCGGGGCCGTATCAAGTCGCCCGAGATCCAGCGAGCGCTCGGGCTAACCCGAGCGCGGGTCGGCCAGATCATGAGACCGCTGCTGGACGCGGGGCTCGTCCTGCGGGAAGGGCGGACCCGAGCGACGACCTATCGGCTCAGCTGAGCCAAGGCATGCCTTGGCGCGGAGCTTGCAATATCGCGCCCGCACAATGTCTAATAACCTGATGGATTCGACCGTGGCTCGCGATTTCAGGACCGCAGGATGCCATGGTGAGCTTCCGACGATGTCCAGGGCGCGACATAAAAGTCGCGATCTCGCTGGCGTCATTCCGATCATCGTTTGCTTGCTGGGATGCGGTGCGAGAACCTTGGTGCCAGCCGGCGCTGACGGAGGCGGTGGAATCGGCGGGGCGGGGCCGAGCGCCGGCACAGCCGGGAACGGCAATGGCGGAACGGGCGGAATCGGTGGGGCGGGGCAGAGCGCCGGCACGGGCGGGCACGGCAATGGCGGGA
>CAYTTF010000111.1:7404-12597 GCA_964440665.1 uncultured Myxococcales bacterium
GCAGAGCGCCGGCACGGGCGGGCACGGCAATGGCGGGACGGGCGGAATCGGTGGGCCTGAGCAGAGCGCCGGCACGGGCGGGCACGGCAATGGCGGGGCGGGCGGAATGGTCAGCATCCCAACAGCCCGTTGCCCCGCGGGCGACACCCCTTACGAGGGCGATCCCTCGGGCAACCTCCGGTTCTGTGGGGGCCTGATCCCTCACCGAGTGAGCACCAACGCGTGTCCCTGGGTCCCCTCCAGTGCCGTGCTGCCCGCCACGACTTTTGGGGACGAGTGCGTTCGCGACACCGACTGCGTCGCCCAAGCGTATGGTCAATGTTCCACCAACGGGCTCGGCGGGGGCGATGGTGTTGGAGGTGCGTCCGGCAACAAGTGTCTCTATGGCTGTGTGACCGACAACGACTGTGGATCCGGACACGCTTGTTACTGCGCAGGAGGATGGGGCAGTTTCTGCGTGACCGCGAACTGCACGACGGACGCGGACTGCGCGTCTGGCGAGCTCTGCACGGTGGTGTACCCCGGCGCGATGTACATGTGTAAGACGCGCGAATAGCGCGAGCGTTTGCGCCCTGGCTGCGCCGGCGTTACGCTGCGTCCTCCGTCGGACCGGCCCCCCATGGTTTTCCCTTCCGCGACCGCGGTCGCGGCGCTGGTGATGAGTTTCGCCGTCGCCTCGCCGCTTGCAGCCCGCACCGCCCCGCGCGGCGTGTCGGGATCCGCCGCGGCGACGATGAAGCTCGCGGCCGGATTGTGGGCGCCGCCGAAGAAATCCAAGCCGCGGCCCGCGCGCGACGACGACAAGCGCGAAGAGGAGCTACTGAGATCGCCGCGCAAGCCCGGGGCCGGCGACGGTGCGCCCAAGAAGCGGCGGCCGATCAAGATGGACGACAGTCAGGAGGAATCGGAGGACAAGGCGGAGGAGGGGGAGGAGGCGGAGGAGGGGGACGACGAAGGAGACGAGGACAAGCCGAAGGTGACGAAGCACCGCAAGCGCGTGGTCGAGGAGGAGGGGGAAGAAGACGACGAGGCCCCGGAACCGATCTCCAGCCAGCCGTCGGTGATCCCGCGCCTCATCAACTTCGGGATCGCGACGGCGGCGATGAGACGCAGCTTCGCCTACAACCAGGCGTCGCTTCAGGGAGACGCTGGCTTCCGGATCGGCTATCAGCTGGCGTTCGAGAGCTTTCCGCTCGTCACCCAACCGAACGGCTGGTATCGAACGTTGGGTGTCGGCGCCTGGTACGAGAAGGAATACGGCGATGCGACCCACGACTTGGCGGACGGGATGTTCAACGGCTACCCGTTCAGTCAGAGCCGCTGGGGTTTCGACGTGCGCTACGCGATTCCGGCCGGCGACTGGGTCATCGTGATGCCGGCCCTGGGGTACGGCCGCATGGGCGCCGATCTGCAGCGGACGACGCCCACCACGCCCACCAACTGCGTCGCGGCGACGGCCACCGATCCGTGCTTCGGCGACGTCAAAGCGTCGTATCTGTCGATCGACGTCCACATTCGCCTGGGACTGACGCCGACCCTCGCGCTATCGCTGTCGGGCGGCTTCCTGTACGGTCTCGGCGTCGCGCGCGGTCCGGATCAGATCACGGCCGAGGGGAGCGCGTCGATGAAGGGTTTCCACGTCGACGCCGGCGCGACGATGCTGGTGAACAGCTGGTTCGCCGTCAACGCGGCGATCCCGTTCCGGCGCTACGGCTTCTCGTACGACGCGCCGACCGGCGCCACTTTCACCTACCGGTCGGCGGCGGACACTTACTACGGCCTCATCGCCGGCATCGCCGTGCTGACCAAGTAGCTGCGCGCCCGCTTGCCGGAATTTAGCGCTTTCCCGGCCGTGCCGGCGGGGGGCAAAGTAATCCGGTGAACCTCGGCGTCCTGACCGTCCTCGTCGCCGTCGCGCCGTCGCTGTTTTTGCTCACCTTCTTTTATCTAAAAGACCGTTACGAACGGGAGCCTCTCTTCCACATCCTGATGGCCTTCGGGCTCGGCCTTTATTCGATGATCGCCGCGCAGGGAATGGCCACCACCGCGGAGGGCTGGATCTCCGCCGAGTGGCTGGCCTCCGGCAGCGAGCCGGCGCGCCTCGTCGACGCCTTCGTGCTCTCGGGTTTCATCGAAGAGCTTTCCAAGTGGGTGGTGCTGGTGATGGCCATCACCCACTGGGACGAGTTCGACGAGCCGCTCGACGGCGTGGTGTACGGCGTGGCGGTGGCGCTGGGGTTCGCGACACTAGAAAATGTGCTGTTCGTCCTGCGCCTCGGGCTCGGCGTAGCCTGGCAGCGGGCGTTGTTCGCGGTCCCGGCCCACGCCCTCTTTGGCGCGACGATGGGCTACTACGCCGGGCGGGCGAAATTCGCGCGCGGTCGCGCGCTCTGGTTCGATCGGGGCCTCTGCCTGGCCGCCCCCACGTTCTTTCACGGCCTTTACGACTACGCGCTCCACCACGGCCTCGGGACGCGGATCTGGGTCGTCATCTCGGTCGGCTCGGCGGCGCTCTGGGTCTTCGTTCTGCGGCGCATCCGGCACGCCCAGAACGTCTCGCCTTTTCGACCCGCTGGCGGCGCTTGATTGCTAAAATACCGGCCATGCGGACTTCCGTCGTGACGCTGGTGGTGGGGCTCGCGGCGTTTGGCTGCGCGAAGAAACCGGAGAGCCCGCCCGCCGCGGTGCCCGCGCCCGCGATGGCGCCGACCGCGGAGTTCGATCAGAAGTGGTCGACGCTGGCGCAGAAGGACGTCGACATCTTCTACGTCGAGGACGATCGGGGCGAAGGCCTGATGGGGAACGTCCGCCGCGCGCGCCACGATCAGACCCTGGTGGCGCCTCCCCCGAAGCCGGCTGACCTGCTCCCCGCGTCTCCGAGCCAGGAAGATATCCAGCTGGTCATCAAGCAGAACTTGCCCGGCGTCAAAGCCTGCTTCCTGCGTATCTCGCGCGAGGGGGAGCAGCGCTCCGGCAAGGCGATCGTCAGCTTCGAGATCGCCGCCGGCGGCGAGGTGACCGGCACCAAGGTCGACGCGCCGGCTTTCGCCGGAACGTCGCTCCCCGGCTGCGTGAGCGGCATGGTTTCGCACTGGGCGTTCCCCAAGTCGCAGAACGGCGGGCTCGCGATCAGCTATCCGTTCGTCTTCGTGGGCGGCTAGTGCCGCGCCCCCTGCGGATCGCGCCGTCGATCCTGGCGTCGGATTTCGCCCGCCTCGGCGAGGAAGTGCGTGCGGTCGAGGCGGCCGGTGCCGATCTGTTGCACGTCGACGTGATGGACGGACGCTTCGTGCCCAACCTCACCGTCGGGCCGGCGGTGGTCGCGGCGCTGCGCGCGGTGACCAAGCTGCCGATCGACGTGCACCTCATGATCGTCGAGCCCGAGCGCTACGTCGAGATTTTCGCGCGCGCGGGCGCCGACCTCATCAGCGTCCACCTGGAGGCGTCGCCGCACCTGCACCGCACGGTCCAGCAAATTCGCGCGCTCGGCAAGAAGCCGGCCGTCGCGGTCAACCCGCACTCGCCGCTCGACGGCCTCGACGTCGTGCTCCCGGATGTCGACATGGTCTTGCTCATGACCGTCAACCCCGGCTTCGGTGGCCAGCACTTCATCGAGGCCGTCGTCCCGAAGATCCGCGCCCTGCGCGCCGAGATCGATCGCCGCAAGCTCACCGTCGACATCGAGGTCGACGGTGGCATCGACGCGGAGAACGCGGCCACCGTCGTCGCCGCGGGGGCGAACGTCCTGGTCGCCGGCTCGTCGGTCTTCCACGCCCCCGGCCACGACTACGCCAGCGCCATCGCGGCGCTACGCCGCGCCTGACGCCGCCGCGCTACGCCGCGGCCGACGCCACCGCGCGCTACGCCGCAGGCGGCACGCCCGCCGCCGCGGTTTCGCGGGGCCAGGGCGCGGTCACGCTTTTTTCCCAGCGGCCGGCGCGCCGGCCAGAAACAGGGTCTGCAGGTCGCCGCCCCAGTCGATGTCCGCGCTCAGCGTGGCGTCGAATGGGATCTTGGGCCGCATCTGCGCGAGCCCGGGCGCGGCCCACAGCTTCGCAGCGGGGTAGCGCTCCTTGGCGGCCACCGCGAACCGGCGGTGGAAGCGGTTCGATGCCAGGATGTCCCGCACCTCGCCCAGCGCCGCCAGCTCGGCGGCCAGCGGGGCGTCGATCTGGATCGGCGAGTGCAACCAGAGCGCGCCGTCCGCCCGGCGGACCACCGTCATCCGCATCCGCAGGTGCAGGCTCTCTTGAAGGTGCAGCTCCGCCTCCCAGAGATCTGGGGCGAGCGCGCGCAGTGTCGGTGACGGGAACTTCGGGGTGGTCATTTCGCCGTCGCCGTTCCGCGCGCGCAGGCGGCGGCGCGATCCAGCAGCAGCTCGCGCTCGCGGCGGTTTCGGGTCAGCGACGCCGCGCGCTCCAACTCCACCCGCGCTTCGTCGAGGCGGCCCAGCTTGACCAGCAGATCGCCGCGCACGCTCGGCAAGAGGTGATAGCTCGCCAGCGACGCCTCCCGGGTCAGCGTGTCGACCAGCGCCAGGCCGGCGGCCGGTCCGGACGCCATCGAGACGGCGACGGCGCGGTTCAGCTCGACGACCGGCGAGGGGGCGCGCGCGGCGAGCGCCAGGTAGAGCGCCGCGATTCGGTGCCAGTCGGTGGCCTCCGGTGTCCGCGCGCGCGCGTGACAGGCGGTGATCGCGGCCTGCAGGGCGTAGGGACCGCGCTCGCCGCCCAACGCCTCGGCGCGCGCCAGGGCGTCGAGGCCCCGCCCGATGAGAACCTGATCCCACAGGCTGCGATCCTGCTCGAGCAACAGCACCGGCACCCCCGCCGGGCCGATCCGCGCGCGGGCGCGCGAGGCCTGGATCTCCATCAGCGCGACCAGGCCGTGGACCTCCGGCTCCTCGGGCGCCAGCTCGGCCAGGATCCGACCCAGGCGGAGCGCGTCCTCGCAGAGGCCGGGCCGCGTCCAGTCGTCGCCGGCGGTCGCGGTGAAGCCTTCATTGAAGATGAGGTAGATGACCTCGAGCACCGACGACAGGCGGGCGGCGCGCTCGGCGCCGCGGGGGACCTCGAAGGGGACGTGCGCGTCGGCCAGCGTCCGCTTGGCCCGCACGACGCGCTGGGCGATGGTCGGCTCCGGGACCAGGAACGCGCGCGCGATCTCCTCGGTGGTCAGACCGCCCAGCAACCG
>CAYTTF010000112.1:0-12597 GCA_964440665.1 uncultured Myxococcales bacterium
TTTCACATGTACGCGCCGATGTACTTCACGCACCAGGGGTTCAGCTGGATGGAGCCGCAGTACCAGACGCGCGGGGTGACCTTCCCGGGCCCGCCGCCCGCGCCCGTGACGCCGGTGGCCGGCGCCGACGCGTTCCCCGAGAGCCACGACTGGTTCGAGCGCTACAACCGCGAGCCCGCCGACACCAACCCCGGCGGGCCGGCCGCCATCATCGAACAGATGGAGATGGCCAAGGCCTTCGCCGATCGCACCGGCCTGCGCATCTACCTGGGCGAGTTCGGCGCGGGCGTCAACGGCGATGTCGCCTCGCGCGCGCGCTGGGCCCGAACCGCCCGCACCGAAGCCGAAAAGCGCGGCTTCGGCTGGGGCTACTGGGACTTCTGCCGCAACTTCGCGGCCTACGCGCAGCTCGGCTTCACGGGCCGGTGGATCCCGGAGATGCGGGCGGCGCTGGTCGAGTAGCGGTCGAGCTCGCGTCCGGGGTTGATCTGCGCCGTGGCGATCCTACGTTGAAGGCGAGTCGGGCCACCGCGCCGACGCTCATATCCGAGGAGGAGCCATGGAAACCACGCAGCAGCCGGATCGGATCGCGAAGGCCACCGTGACCATCAATGCGCCCGTCGCCAGAGTCTGGGACGGACTGGTGAGCCCCGACGTCATCAAGAAGTACATGGCAGGCGCTACCGTCGTCAGCGACTGGAAAGAAGGCAGCCCCATCGTCTGGAAGGGCGAATGGAAGGGCAAGCCGTTCGAGGACAAGGGGAGGATCCTGGCGATCGAGCCGGAGCGGCATCTGAAGTACAGCCACTACAGCCCCATGTCGGGCGAGCCCGACAAGCCCGAGAGCTACCACACGGTCACCATCGACCTCGCGAAGCTGGACGGCGGCGTTCGCGTCGCGCTGTCGCAGGACAAGAACCACAGCGACAAGGCCCTCGCCGAGTCCGAGAAGAACTGGAAGATGATGCTCGAGGGATTGAAGAAGGCCGTCGAGAGCTGACGGGCCGGACGTCCGGCGGATGTCCGGACGCGGTTTCTCCCCGGGCGGTGGCGCGGTAAGGCCGCGATCGCGGGCGGAATGGGCTGGCGCGGCGCTTGCTCATACCCGTCTGCGAACGCACGCAGACACCCACAGGAGAAGCCGCCATGAAGCTCGCACTCGTCGCCTCGATCGCCTTCGCCGCCGCCGCCGGATGCTCGACCCTGCCGCGCAACAACGATCTGCAAACCGCCGCCACGGCCTCGACGGCGGCGGGCTACGCCATCGCGAGCGGACCGGCGCTGGTTCATCTCAGCAGCGACGGAGAAGGCCGGTTCGCCCTCTACCTGGCCGACGATTCGGGAGACGGCGACTCGGCCTGCCCGAGCGCCGTCACCGAGAACGCGGTTCCCATCGCCGTCATCGCCGACGACAGTCATCTGAGCGATGTTCCCGTCCCCAGCGGCAAGCGAATCTGCGCCGCGCCGATCGCGGCGGGCGAGCTGGACATCAACTGGCTCTCCGAAGATTACGGCCGTGCGGCCCCCACCCACGTCGCCTCCGGTCCCCTCTTCCTGGCCCGTCGGTAACCGTCGAGAAGCTGAGCGACCAACGACGCCTATCGCCTCAGCCCGAAAGGGCTCGCCGATCCGGCGCACCAGCGCTGGAACGAACGGCAGCCGGCTCAGCCTGATTTCATGGCTGCCAAGGGACTCATTTGCGTGCTATTTGAACCATCGGAGCCGTTTGGGTACCTTCCTTCGCTTGGTCGTCGTCACCATGTTCGCGGCCGCCGGCTGTGGCGGCGCCACCGACGATCGTCCCCCGAAATGGTCGCTCATCTCCGCGACCATCGTCGAGCCGAGCTGCGCCACGGTGAACTGCCATTCCGCCATCACGCGGCGCGGCGGCGTCGACTTGCATGACCGGGAGACCGGCTACTACAACCTCGTCAACGGGTTCTACGTGTATCCGGGCAAGCCGGGCGACTCGGCGGTGATCGCGCTGATGAACGCGCAGGGATCGACCCGCATGCCGCCGGACGTGCCGATGTCGGAAGCGGACATCGCGATCATCGCGAGCTGGATCACCGCCGGCGCCCCGAACAACTGACGGACGAATCGATGCGACGACTCACCCTCTGCGCCCTCGCGGCGGCCTTCGCCCTCATCGCCCTGGGCGGCCGCGCCTCCGCCTACCCGCAGTTTCAGTTCAGCTCCGGCACCAGCCGCTGCGGCCAGTGCCACTATTCACCGGCCGGCGGAGGGCTCATCACCTCGTGGGGGCGCGACGAGTCGGGCGACACGATCAGCCGGGGCGGCGACGGCTCCTTCCTGCACGGCCTCTGGGACCCGCCCGCGTGGCTGGCGCTGGGCGCGGATGTCCGCCTGGCGGCGATCCGGAACGACGTGGGCGGACCCGAGGCGCCGGAATACGCCGCCTTCCCGATGCAATCCGATCTCTACGCGCGCCTGGCGTTCGGCGAAAACGTCTCGCTCTACCTGGAAGGGGGCGTGCGCGGGGATACCCGCCCGGCCGACCCATCGGTCGCGGGCCGGTTCGGCAGCATCGGCGACCGGCTCATGTCGCGGGAGCACTACCTCATGTGGCGCACGGGTTCGACCGGGGCCTATCTGCGCGCCGGGCGATTCTTCGCGCCATACGGCCTGCGCTTCGTCGAGCACACTTATTACGTGCGTCGCTACACCGGCTACGATCTCTACGACGAGACCTACACGGTCTCCGGGGGCTACGTCGGCGAGGACTGGGAGCTGCACGCCTCGCTGTTCACGCCGCCGCCCGCGAGCTTCCCGGACGCGCTGCAGTCCGTCGGACTGCGCGAGTCGGGCGGCGCCGTCTACGCCGAGCAACGTTTGGCCGGGATGGCGGCGGTGGCGCTTCAGGCGCGCGTCGGCCGCAGCGGCGAGGCGTTCCGCACCGAGGCGGGCGCCGTGGGCAAGCTCTGGCTGGAGCCGCCACGGGTTCTGTTGCTCGGGGAGGCCGACTTCATTCGACAGCAAGTGAGCGCGGCGTCGTTCAGCGAGAACCAGTTCGTCGGCTTTCTGGGCGCCAGCTTCTTCCCGGTCCGCGGGCTGATGGTCGGCTTCGCTTACGAGCGCTATCAGGAGGATCTGTCGGTCTCGGGAACGGCGCGCACCGGATTCGACGCTCAGGTAAACTTCTTCCCGTGGGCGCACTTCGAGCTGGTCCTGCTCGGGCAGTACCAGATCATCGGAACAGGCGCCGCCAGCGAAGGCCCCAGCGCGTCTCTGTTCATGCTGCAACTTCATTACTACCTGTGAGGACGACCATGGCGATGACGAGTCTTCGTTTTGCGCTCCTGTTCGGCGCTGCGATCGCGGTTGGTGGGCTGGCGGCCGGCTGTGGTCCGCCGGTGCCGGTCTCGCCGTCGTACGAGGCCGACGTGCGACCGATCTTCATATCCCACTGCGTCCGCTGTCACGGCGCGGGCGGCACGCTCAACCAGGCCCGCGAGCCGACCGGCGCGGACGCGGCGCCCTTGGCCTCGGATCCGGCAAAGCCCCTCAACTGCTACCTGAACCAATTCGCGGACACCAATTGCGCGGTGAGCGATGCGGGGGTTTCCACGAGCTGCCACCGCGGTGCCCAGACCTGGGCGGCGGCCGCAAACGGAATCGGCGCGAGGCTGCGCGGGATCCCGCCGGGCCCGATGCCGCCACCCCCCGCGCCCCCGCTCAGCGACTGGGAGCTCAAGGTCGTCAATGCCTGGCTGGCGAACCCGGTCTGCTCGAACAGCGCGACCCCCGATCCGACGATCTGTCCGTAGGGATCGCGGCCGACATTCGGTTGTAATGCCGGGCCGGTTTCTCCGTCAGCAGATCGAAAGGAGAAACCGATGCTGACCAAACAAACCGAAGAACCCTGCCCCTGCCCCTGCCCCTGCCCGCCCGGCTGCCCCTGCGGCTGATCTGACATCCTTGGACGTCATGTCCGCGTCGATGTCACCGCCCGGCGAGGGTCGCCCCGATACCAGCCGGGGCAAGGGCGGCCTTTCGCCGGCGGTGCTTCGCGTCCTCACCGCGAACCACGATCGATTCCTGGCGTTCCTCGCCCGCCGCGTACAGCGGCGCGACGTCGCCGAGGAGATCCTGCAGGACGCCTTCGTCCGCGGCATCGCCCGCGGGGGCGCCCTGCGCGAAGACGAATCGGCCATCGCCTGGTTCTACCGCCTGCTCCGGAACGCGATCGTCGACCACGCGCGCGGGGAGTCGGTCGATGCGCGCGGGATCGCGGCGCTCGCGCTGGAGGTGGATTCCAAGGCCGAGGCCGAGCCCGATCGGGAGCTGGTCGACACGATCTGCGCCTGTGTGACCGATCTGGTCGAGACGCTGCGCCCCGACTATGCGGCCGCCATCCAGCGCGTCGACCTGCACGGCGAATCGCTGCAGAGCTTCGCGACGGCCGTGGGGATCACGCGCGGGAACGCGGCCGTACGGGTGTTCCGCGCGCGGCAGGCGCTGCGGCGGCGGGTCGAGCAGAGCTGCGGCACCTGCGCGACCCACGGATGTTACGAGTGTGAATGCCGGGGAAAACCACACCCGGCCGGGCCTGATACAATCGACCGGTGATCGCCCTGAAAAGCGCGCGTGGGTTGACCGTCGCTTGGTTCTACCGGCCTCGTGTCTGGAGGGCGCTGGTGGTCGGCGTCGGAGCGTTCGCCTTGCTCGCGGGCTGCGGCTCGTCCACGGCGACGGGCAGTGGCACCGGCGGTGCGGCAGGACAGTCCGCCGGGGCAGGCGGCCGCGCCTCCGGCGGTGCGGGTGCCGACGGCAGTGGCGCGGGCGGCAACGCCAGTGGCGCGGGCGGCAACGCCGGTGGCGGCACCTCGGGCTCGGCCGGCGCCTCGGGCTCGGCCGGCACCTCGGGCGGTGCGGGCGGCGGGACGATCGTCGCCCCGCAGCCGCTCAGCCCGAACATCGTCGTCGATCAGTTCGGGTACCGCACGGCGGCCGAGAAGATCGCGGTCATTCGCAGCCCGCAGGTCGGCTTCGACGCCACCGCCGCGTTCACGCCGGGCGCGAAGTACGCGCTCGTCGACGCCCACTCGGGGCAGATGCTGCTGGAGGCCGCGCCCGCCGCCTGGAACGGCGGCGCCGTCGACAGCTCGTCGGGCGACAAGGCCTGGTGGTTCGATTTCTCCGCCGTCACCACCGCCGGTGACTACTTCGTCCTCGACGAGACCAAGGCCGTCCGCTCCGACGTGTTCACGATCTCCGACACCGTCTATCGAAACGTCCTGGCGCAGGCCGAGCGGATGCTCTTTTACCAGCGCGACGGCTTCGCCAAGACGGCCCAGTACGCGGGCGCCGATTGGGCCGACGGCGCCGCGCACCTCGGCAACTGCTACCTCTACAGCGACACCGCCAAGACGCTAGACAAGGATCTCCACGGCGGTTGGTGGGACGCCGGCGACTTCAACAAGTACACCAACTGGGGCGCCAGCGACGCCATCGAGCTGCTGCACGCCTACGCGGAGACGCCGGCCGCCTTCCCGGACGACACCAACATTCCCGAATCGGCAAACGGCGTCGCCGATCTGCTCGACGAGGTGAAGTGGGAGCTCGACTGGCTGGCCCGCATGCAGCAGAGCGACGGCTCGGTGCTCAGCATCGTCGGCGAAGCCGCCGCCCCCGCGCCCGCCTTCGGCAACCCGCCCAACACCGCGCCGTCGCTGGTGACCGCCCCTTGTGCGTACGGTCCGGCGTCCACCTCGGCGTCGCTGACCGCGGCGGCGGCCTATGCCTACGCCTCCGTGGTGCTCGGCGCCGCCACCGGTTTCGGCGCCGCCTACCCCGGCTACGCGGCGGGCCTCGTCCAGCGCGCGCAGCAGGCCTGGACCTGGGCCCAGGCCAACCCGGCGGTGTTCTTCTACAACTCCACCGCGAGCCCGACCGTCGGCGCCGGCGAGCAGGAGGTCCCCCAAAGCGATCCAAATCGCAGCTACGCGCTGCGGGTGAAGCACCTCCAGGCGGCGCTCTACCTCTTCGAAGCGACCGGCGACACCACCTACCGCGACTTTTTCGACGCCAACTACGCCGGCGTCAACGTGATCGCCGAAGGCTACGTGGACTCGAGCCACGGCGAGGAGCAAGAGACGCTGCTCGCCTACGCGCAGGCCGGCAACGCGACGGCCAGCGTCGCCCAGAAGATCAAGACCGCGTACCTCGGCGCGCTGCAGACCAGCACGAACCTGGGCGCGATCCAGTCGAACGCCGATCCCTACCTGGCGTACCTGAAGGACTACTTCTGGGGCAGCAACCAGACCAAAAGCGATCAGGGGAACCTGCTCTACGACGTCGTCACCTTCGCCATCGACGCGCCCACCAGCGCCGAGGCCGCCCGCGGCGCCGAGCGCTACGTCCACTACCTCCACGGCGTGAACCCGCTGCAGCTGGTCTACCTGTCGAACATGGCCAACTACGGCGCGCAGAAATCGGTGACGCGTTTTTACCACGCCTGGTTCGGCCAGGGATCGAACTGGGACGCCGCCGGCGTCTCCAAGTACGGCCCGCCGCCCGGCTACCTGACCGGCGGCGCCAATCCCAGCTACACCTGGGATTCGTGTTGTCCCGGCGGCTGCAGCGGCTACGCCTGCGGCACGGCCCCCCTCGCCCCGCCCACCGGCCAGCCCGCGCAGAAATCCTACCGCGACTTCAACGACGGCTGGCCGCTCGACTCGTGGTCGGTCACCGAGCCCGACGACGGGTATCAGGCCAAGTACATCCGGCTGCTCGCGAAGTTCGTGCACTGATCGCGGGCACGAGCTCGGTCCCGGGCACCCGGGCTCAGGGGGCGAGGACGCGAACGTCGGCGATGAAGTAGCTGGTGTCGCCGAAGCAGGAGCTGGGGACGCCGCGTTTCTCCTTGTAGTGCAGGGCCACCCTCTTACCTTCGGCGTCCCGAATCCGCTTCACGACGGCCGGGTCCCGAACCGTGAACGCGAAGATCTGCGGGGCCGACCCCGGAACGGGCGTCATCGCCAGCTCCCCTTCCCAGGTCCGGCACACCCACCCCTTGTGCGAGAACTTCTGCACGAAGCCGATCCGGTCGCCGTCCGAATAGCTGAAGGTCAGGGTGATGAGCGTCCACAGCGCGCCCACGCCGGCGACGGCACCCAGGAACCCGAAGAAAATGATCGTCCAGCGGTGCCGGCGAAAGAAGGTCTGCGCAGGCGCGGGCGCGGCGGACGTCGTCGTCGGGGCAAGGTCGGTGCTCACGGGTTTTCAGGCTACGGTGGATCTCGCCGGTTGCCAACAGCGCGGAGGCGCTTTGACGCGCGCGGCGGGCGCGTCTCTACCAGGCGCAGATCGCGGCCGACACGGACCACCCCGACGAGCCTGGGTTAGTGTCGTCCTCTCGCGATCCGACGGACCGCCCAGGCCGCCGCCACCAGCAGCACACCGCCGCCGAAGAGGTATTCCCCGGCCGACATGATCGTCGATGCCGTCCGAGCGTCGCGTTCGTACCGAGCGCGCAACGCCGGCGGCGGATCTTGAAACGGGATGCTCACGACGACGACCTCGTAGGCGAAGCCCGCCGCCAGCAAGAGGGCGCCTGCGACGAGGGGCGCGAACAAGAGGGTGCGGAAGCGGCGATTGCGGGCGGCGGTCATCGACGCGGGGACCTTACCAGTTGGTGTCGGTCCGGGCGGCCCGAACGCCGCGCGGGCCCGACGAAGCGCGCACGCGCCATCGGATGTCGAAGGCCACCCTGGCCCGCAGGGCTGCCATCTCGCCCGAGACCGTGCGCAAGCTCTTCACGGCCGGCGGCAACCCGGAGATCAGGATGGTCGCGCGTCTGGCCGCTCCGCTGGGACTGCGCCTCCTTCTCGCCAAGCGCCCCCGCTCGGCCCGCGCGGTGTAGGCTAGCTACGAGATGATCAACGACGGCAGGCACGGGAACGCGGAAGCGCACGCCAAGGTCATGGAAGACCTGCGGCAACGTTCGCCGCGCCAGATCTTCGAGACGGCCGTCGAAGCCGGCATCTACACCCCCGAAGGTGAGCTGACCGCGCCCTATCGCGCGAACGGCTCCAACGGCGACGCCCGCGCGAAGAAGCAGCAGGCCAAGCGCAAGTAGCCGCGTTTTCGGTACCTTGATCTGCTGGTCGCCCCGGGACGCCCGCTTCTTGAGATAGGGTCGGCCCATGACACCCCTCGATGAGCTACGCGCCGAGCTTCGAGCTTTCGTGGCGGCGCGCGACTGGCAGCAGTTCCACGACCCGAAGAACCTGGCCATGCTGGTGGCGTCGGAAGCCGGCGAGCTGCTGGCGGAGTACCGCTGGGTGCAGAGCGACGAGGCGGACGCTCACTCTCGCGATCCGGCGACGCGCGAACGGATCGCAGCGGAGGTGGCGGACGTGGGGATCGGCCTCTTGCTGTTGTGCGAGAGGATCGGACTGGATTTCGTGGAGGTGATGCGGGCGAAGGTGAAGAAGAATGCGGAGCGGTATCCGGTGGAGGGGGCGCGGGGACGGGCGGAACGGCCGTAGGGGTATGTCGAGGGTCTTCGACGCGGTGGTCGCGGCGAATTCCGAGTACGCCGCTGACTGCTATTCGCTCTCGCGGTTTCCGCTGATGGCCTGTTGCTGTATCTCGGCGAGCTGCGCGGCGAGGTGCGCGCCGAGCAGTCGCTCCATCTCCGAGACATCGACTCGCCCCTCGCTCCAAGCTTTGTCCGCGTGATCCAGCGCCTGGTAGTACGGCCTCTTGTCGCTGGCTATGCGCTCCGGAATCGTCTTCGTGCCCGGCAGCCGGTAGCCGAGCTTGGCGCACAGGACCAGGTACGAGATCGCGCGCGAGGTTCGGCCGTTCCCGTCGACGAACGGATGGATCCAGTTCACCCGCCACATGACATACGAAGCCATGTGGATCGGCGATCGATCTCCCCAGTACGAAGACACGTACTCGCACATCTCGTCGATCTCAACAGGCACCTGGAGGTGATCTGGCGGGGCATGCCTCGAGCCGGTGATCGTAATCGGCACGAAACGCCAGGCACCCGGCGCCTCCACCAAGTCTTCGACCGCATATCGGTTCAGGTCCATCACCGTCGACGGCCGGAGCCGAAACCGCGGTCCCTTGCCCGTGCACTGATCAATGAGCTCGACCATTCGGTCGAACTGCCGAAGGCCGTTGCGGGCCTCTATCGCCGCTAGTTCTTCGGGCGTTCGCTGCGGAAGCGGCTCTGCTTTCCCGGGACGGCTGTGACGTTCACTTTCGTCCGTTGCCACGCTCGTTGCTCAGCTCCTCAGCCGCCCGATCCACCGTCTCCCGCGTGATCAGCTCGTTCTCGATCTTGGTGTTCCCGTACGCGAAGCTACGACGCTGCGCCTCGCGATCCTTTTCGGTCATCTCGACGGCGCGGCCGGCTTTGACAAGATCCTCGAGCGTCATGGCAGGACTCCTGAGCTGGGTGGCAATCGACAGCGGGCACTGAACATAAGACTAGGTATCGGCTGTCGTCAAGACCGATCTTGAGTCTCCTGGCGGGGACTGCCAAGAAATGAATCGCGCTGGTCGGCCCATGACACCCTCGATGAGCTACGCGCCGAGCTTCGAGCTTTCGTGGCGGCGCGCGACTGCCAGCAGTTCCACGACCCGAAGAACCTGGCCATGCTAGTGGCGTCAGAAGCCGGCGAGTTGCTGGCGGAGTACCGCTGGGTGCAGAGCGACGAGGCGGACGCTCACTCTCGCGATCCGGCGACGCGCGAACGGATCGCAGCGGAGGTGGCGGACGTGGGGATCGGCCTCTTGCTCTTGTGCGAAAGGATCGGGTTGGATTTCGTGGAGGTGATGCGGGCGAAGGTGAAGAAGAACGCGGAGAGGTATCCGGTGGAGGGGGCGCGGGGACGGGCGGAACGGCCGTAGGGGGCGCTTCGTACCAGAACGCTTCGCGGGTTGCGCGCTAGGTACTCGTCGCCTCCCCGACCCGCAGATCGCCCGCGAAGTTGTATACTTCGGACGAGATGTCGTCCAAGCGAGGGATCACCCAAAAGCCCGGCGTCACTCCCGGATACCGGCGAGCACTGCCGGCCAAGAAGGCCCCGGTTGGCCCTGCCGGCGAGCTGGTTTCGGACCGCTGGCGGTACGTCGCGGTGAAACAGGGATCGCAGTTCTACATCACCGAGATCAGTCCCGGAGCACACGGCCAGAAGACACGTTTGTTTCGGGCGCCCGGTCGCAAGGTGACCTTCAAGCGTGATAGCACGCTCCCTGAGAAGGTTACGCAAGCGTTCGCATCGGCCGTCAAGTCGGCCTCGTGAAGGCTGAGCGCTGGTTCGTTCTGGTCGGTGGAATCAACGGCGCCGGCAAGACCACCCTGGCCCAGTCTCGTTCGTTCCTGCAGATATTCGGTGTGGATCGAGGATGCGCCCGGGCCAAGCCTGATCGCCGATCTGAAGCGGCGCGGTAGGGTCGGCCCATGACACCCCATCGATGAGCTACGCGCCGAGCTTCGAGCTTTCGTGGCGGCGCGCGACTGGCCGCAGTTCCACGACCGCTGCAGATCGACGAGGCGGACGCTCACTCTCGCGATCCGGCGACGCGCGAACGGATCGCAGCGGAGGTGGCGGACGTGGGGATCGGCCTCTTGCTGTTGTGCGAGAGGATCGGACTGGATTTCGTGGAGGTGATGCGGGCGAAGGTGAAGAAGAATGCGGAGCGGTATCCGGTGGAGGGGGCGCGGGGACGGGCGGAGAGGGTGTAGGGGGCGGGCGTCGAGGGTCTTCAGGGTTTTCGAGCGACCAGATCTAGAAATTCGAGCACCGTTAGGCCGCAAGCCAGGGCGGCGCCCTCGAGAAATCCGCCGGCGTAGGCGGCGGACGCGGGCAGGGTCTCCAGGTTCTCGACGACGCGTGTGCCGAAGAGGGCATCGGCGTCTGCCCCGGTGATCGTGGTCAAAGTGTCGAGCGCTTCGTTGACGGCTTCACGGAGCTCTGTAGGGACGGCGGGCGTGGTGTCCATGCTTGTCTCCTTAAATTTGGTTCGAGGTTGTCAGACATTGTCTTCAAGACCCCTTGCAATGCCATATGGCAGCTCCCCAAATGGCAAACCACGCAGCTCCAAACGAATACGCCGGCCGCCGTGCAGAAGATCAGCGCGGGCGGTGTCGCGTCCACTTGCTGAAAGGACCTCCCACGTCGATTGGCGGAGGGGATAGGTCAGCGTCGCGGTAATCTCCTCCGCGTCGTAAAGGGAAGCGTACGCCAGGACCTGGTGCACGTCGGCTCTGTGTCCCTCTCGCTGGTCATCTGTAAACCGACGCCAGCCCTCATCGTCCAGGTCCGCGAGATGGCCTTTGTACTTGGCATCGATCACGTGAACAGAACGTCCTCGCCGGACCACTATGTCCGGCGTGAGGTGCCCGAGGGAACCATGTCCGAATCCAGTCCACCGGAGCGGGAAGACCGTCTCGCGCAGGCGCCCCACGCGCACCTCGGCTCCCGTCAACGTTGCTTCCCGCCGTGTCACGGCCTCGACGTACGACTCCCAAAGGCGATCCAGCGGGAGTTGCCAAGCGATGCCATCCTGCTCGCGGCCGCCGCCAAGGCCGCGCTCGTCGACGATCCACGCCATAGCCTCCAGACCCTGCCTCAGGGCGTGGTCTACGAGACGGCTGCCTGCCAAGCGGCGGAGCCGGTCCCGGCGCGGCATCGCCGCTGGGAGATCACCGAGGAGATCGAGGATCCCTTGTGCGACAAGAATCAGCGTACGGGCGACGATGTCCAACCCGCCGACGATCCGGAGCTGATCCCTAACCCGCTCAACCGCCCATCGAATCTCGCGGCGAAGAAGAGGATCCGTGTCCAGATCCGGAAAGCGACACGGCAATCTTGACCACTCCCCTCGAACAAATGAATGCCGCAGGTACTCCGTCCAAAGGATGCGCCCTCGTGGATGATTCAAGGTCTCTTCGCGTTGCTCGTACCCTCGTTGCAGGTGCGCGAGAAGAGCCGACAGGCGGGCAAGGACTGGACCAGCGAGAACCCACGGCGGCACCTCCCTCCCGGAGCCTGGCACAAGAGGTAGCTCGAGAAATTGTGGAGCCGCGCTCCAGCCGGTCTGAGTCAGCACGCGCCCAATCCCGGCCCATCCGAAGCGCGGTCTGACAACGAGTCCTGCCGCCACATGGCCTGTCTGAGCCGACCGCAGGGGTATGGCGCCGGCTCGCCCACCGGGAATGAGGTGAATGACGGTGCCATCAGAAGATGTTGAGATCTCAGGACGCACATCAATCGCACTCAACCCCTGTTCGTTGAATCGAAGAAACGACTCGGCGAAAGGACCCCAGCCTCTCTCCCTGGTTCCAGTAAATGGACGCGGGTCGATAAGAACGGGCGAAGAGTTGTCGGTAGCCCGGAAGAGTAAGCGCTGCTCCGGGGCGCGACTGCTAATCCGAAATGTCTGCCGGCGTCGGGTCCGCGCGGCCAACAATCACCTCAGCTCGCCGCCACGGACGAAGTCCTGGACAGCGTCCCGCACGGCATACAGCTCTGCTCCCGCCGGTCCAAGGAATCCTTGCCGTAGGTATTCATCAAGCAAGGGCAGGAGCTCGTACCGAAAGCGCTCCCTGAG
>CAYTTF010000113.1:0-12576 GCA_964440665.1 uncultured Myxococcales bacterium
CCCCGCTCGGGCGGAAGCTTCGGCGGGCGCCTGGGCTTCCGGTCCGGTGGCGGGATGTCGATGCCCTCACCGGGCTATTCGGGCGGCGGGTACGGGCGGAGCTATTACGGCGGCGGTCCACACTTCATGTTCTTCCCCGGCTTCGGCGGCTACGGCCTAGGCGGCGGCTTCGGCCTCGTCGCGCCGCTGCTGGGACTGCTGGTGGCGGGACTGGTGATCTCTTCGGTGGCGCGCGCGGTGCGCGCCAACCGTGGCGTCGGTCCCGGCGGGGGCACCTGGGACGACGACGGGGGTCAGGTGATGGCCATGCCGGGGCGCGCCTACCTCTACAAGCTGCAGCTCGCGCTCGGTCGCTCGGCGCGCGGGATCCAGGAGCGCCTGGCCGACTTCGCCACGCAGGGGGACACCTCGACCGAGGCGGGGCTGGCGACGCTGCTCCAGCAGACGGCGCTCGAGATCATGCGTGAAAAGGACGCCGTCCGATATGCGTCCGCCGAGGCGCGGGGGCCGCTCAGTCTCACCAACGCAGAGACCGCCATGAATGGCGTCGCGCTGGCGGAGCGGAGTCGCTTTGCCGTCGAGCGGGTGCGTGGGGCGGATGGGCGCGTGTCCCGATCTTCGGTGGCGGCCGAGGAGGGGAGGGAGGTTCTCGAGCTGGTGGTGGTGACCCTGGTGGTGGCGACCCGAGTCCCGCTCGAGAAATTTGGGACCCTCAGCTCGGAGGAGGAGCTGGGCGCGCTGCTGGCCGAGCTCGGGGGAGTCTCGCCGGACGGGATTCTCGGGCTGGAGGTGATCTGGACGCCCGCCGACCCCGACGACTCGATGACCGAGATGGACGTCATGACCACCTACCCCGAGTTGCGGAGCCTCTAGGATCCATGCCCCTGCCCCCGTCGGCCCCGCTCGGCCGCCTGCTGCTGGATGCTACGCTGTTCGGCCTCTCGGGCATCGTGTTGCTGATTGTTGGCTATTACCTCTGGGAGATAATCACCCCATACAACCTCAGGCGGGAGATCCACGAAAACAAGAACATCGCCGTGGCGATCGTGGCCGGCGCCTTCGTCATCGGCATGGCCATCGTCATCGGCTCCGCTCTCTCCATCGTGCGATAGCCGATTGACCCGGCCGGGCCCGGCGGATACAGTGAAAACGCCCGGGATTCGAGGGCCTTACCGTGTTCAAGCTGACCATCGAAGACGATGAGGGTAAGACCACGGTCGTCCCGCTCGCGCGCGACGAGATGACGATCGGCCGGCTGGAGGGCAATACCATCCGGCTGACCGAGCGCAATATCTCGCGGCGCCACGCGCGTCTGTCGCAGCAAAACGGCGCGCTCTTCATCGAAGATCTCACCAGCTTCACCGGCGTTCGCGTCAACGGCACCAAGATCGCGTCGCCCACGCCGCTGCGGGAAGGGGACGAGGTCCAGATCGGCGACTACCGCATCGTCCTGCGGGGCGACCAGCCGCCGATCACCGATCGGCCTACCATGCCCAGCATGCCGGCCATCACCACCACCGCGCCGATGGCGACGGTCGGCGGTGCGGTGGCGATTCCGACCCGCGCCTCCGTCGCCGCCATGGCGGCGCAAACCGCGCCGTCCGCGCAAGCGGCGCCGTCCGCGCAAGCAGCGGCGTCGCAGGCTGCCGCGGCGCCGGTTTCACCGCCGCGCTCTCGCGTCAAGACTTCGCCCCCCGCGCCGGCGTCCGCCGTTCCGGCCGCCGCGCCGCAGGAGGCGGCACCGGAGGCGGTCGAGGGACAGCCCACCATTCCGCTGCGCGCGCTCGGCAGCGACGGCCAACCCGGCGCCGGGCCGGCGGCCCGGATGCTGGTGCTCACCACCGACCTGGCGGGGACCGAGTTCGCGCTCGACAAGGCGTCGCTGGTGATCGGCAGAACCGACGAGAACGAGGTGGTGCTCAACCACCGGTCGATATCGCGTCACCACGCGAAGGTGGTGCGCGAAGGCGACCACTACACGATCGTCGACCTGCAGAGCGCCAACGGCGTGCGGGTCAATGGCGAGGACTACGAGCGGATCGAGCTGAACCCGGGCGACGTGGTCGAGCTCGGGCACGTCAAGATCCGTTTCATCGGTCCGCTCGAACAGTTCGTGTTCGATCCGCGTGCGCCGATCGGCCGTCGGCCGTTCCCGGTGAAGCTGGTGGCGACGGTGGGTGGCGGTGTCGCCGCGGTCGTGCTGGTGGCGCTGTTCGTTCACCACGGATCGCACAACAACGCGGCAGCCGTTGCCGAGGCCGTCGCGCCTGCGCCTGCCCCCGCGCCGCTGGCACCTGCGCCCCCTGTCGCGCCACCGGCGGTGGCCGTCCCGCCGCCCGCCCCGCCCCCGAGCACGCCCGCGACGATGCTCGCCGAGGCCAAAAAGGCGGTCTCGGCGGAGGACTGGGAGACCGCCCACACGGCGCTCGATGGGATCGGACCGGGGGTCGACGATCCTGCGCAGAGGCGTGAGGTCGCCGCGCTCGGCCGCCGGATCGCCACCGAACGCCAGGGCGCCTCGCTGTTTGCGAAGTTCGACGAGGCCGCCAACGCCAAGAACTACGCCGACGCGCTCACGGGCTACGAGAAGATTCCGATCGACAGCGTCTACAAGAAGCGCGCCCAGCCGCGCTACGAGGAGGCGCGGTCTCTGCTGGTGGCCGAGCACCTGGCGACCGCCGAGAAGGCGCGGGCGGCGGGCCATTGCGCCGAGGTGCGCGGCGAGGCGCAAGCCGTGCTTCGTCTCGATCCGCGCAACATGTTGGTTCGCGACATGGCGCGGCTCTGTCGGGCGCGGCCCGAGCCGGCGGTGGTTGCCTCGGCCGGGCGCGCGGAGCACGCCCGGGCGAGCGCCGCGCCCGCGGCAGAACGCGCCGAGCCTCCGCGGCGTGGCGAATCTCCGCGGGCGGAGCCGGCGCGCGCCGAGGTGGTGGCGGCTGCCGAGCCGGAGGACGCCGACGCCTTGATGAAGCAGGCCCGCGAGGCCTGGTTGCGGCAGCAGTGCGGCGCGGCTATGGATCTGTCTCGCAGGGCGTTGCGCGCGAAGCCGGGATTGACGGACGCGTATCAGATCCTGGCCGTCTGCTCCTGCTCGCTGAAGGACGCCGAGGCGGCCGGGCGCGCTTACGCGAGGCTCGACGACAAGAACCGCAGCCTGGTCCACGCGCTTTGCCAGAAGAACGGCATCGCGGTCGGCGAGTGAGGCGGACGCTTCAGCGCTTGGCGGCCAGCGCCGCGTAGGTTTTTTCGGCCGGCGCCGCTGTCTCGACGGGAAGATTCGATTCCGCCCAGCCGGCGCAGGCGACGCGGCCGAAGGCGTCGTGCTCGCCATGGAAGCCGCCGCGCATGTCGACCACGCTGGTGTAACCCGCCGCCTCGAGGTAGCCCGCCGCCTGGAGCGATCGGCCGCCCGCCTTGCACCCGACGACGATCTTGGCGTCTTTGGCGAAGTTGGCGGCCACCACCTTCTGGAAATCGGGGTTGGGTGCCATGCGACCGCTCTCGAAATGGAGCAGCGGCACATTGGCCGCGCCGGTCGGGTGACCCCCTTCGAATTCGGGTATCGACCGGACATCGAGGTAGGTCCAGCCCTCCGCCAGGAGCGCCGCAGCCTCGGGGGGCGTCACGCGTTTGACCATGGAGTGGGTGTTACCACAATATGGAGCTTCGCCCATGAGCAAAGCTCCCCATCTGCGTGTTGTCGCGGCCGTCATCGGACGGAACGAGCGCTACCTCATCACGCAGCGCCGACCATCCGCCGTCCTGGCCGGGCTGTGGGAGTTTCCCGGTGGCCGGGTCGAAGAGGGGGAGACCGACGCCGAGGCGCTGCGGCGCGAAGTGCGGGAGCGGGTCGGAGTCGAGGTGACCGTCGGGGTCTGCATCGGCCGGCGAACGCACGACTACGACGGGTACTCGGTCGACCTGGCGCTCCATCAGGCGGAGATCGTGGGCGCGGCCGAGCCGACCGCCGTGCGGGTTGCCGACTGCCGCTGGGTGGCTTCGAACGAGTTCGAGAACTACCGCTTTCCCGCCGCGGATCAGGCCACCATGGACCTGCTGCTCGGGATCAAGCGCGCTTGAGCGCCCTTCCCAGGCGCGGCGCTAAAATGGTAGTTGTGCGGGCGCGACATCGACATGGCCATCGTTCCGTTCAAACGCGTGCTCTGCGCGAACCGCGGCGAGATCGCGATCCGCGTGTTCCGCGCCAGCACCGAGCTGGGCTTCCGGACCATCGCGATTTTCTCCGAGGAGGATCGGGTGCACCTGCACCGCTACAAGGCGGACGAGGCCTACCTGGTCGGCAAGGGACTCGAACCGGTCGCGGCCTACCTGGCCGAGGACGAGATCGTCGAGCTGGCCAAGCGCCACGCCGTCGACGCGATCCACCCCGGCTACGGTCTGCTCTCTGAACGCGCGTCCTTCGCACGCAAGTGCCGCGACGCGGGCATCGTCTTCATCGGCCCGACGCCCGAGGTCATCGACGCGCTCGGCGACAAGGTGGCGGCCCGCAAGATCGCGGCCGCCGCCGGCGTGCCGGTGGTGCCGGGGACGCCCGGCGCGATCCGCACGGTCGAGGAGGCGCGCGCGTTCGCCGCCCAGGTCGGCTATCCGGTGATGATCAAGGCCGCGGCGGGCGGCGGCGGGCGTGGGATGCGCGTGGTTCGTGCAGAGGGCGAGCTGCCGGAACTGATGGAACGCGCCCGCTCCGAGGCCAAGAAGGCCTTCGGCGACGATGCGCTGTTCCTCGAGAAGCTGGTCAGCAGGCCCAAGCACATCGAGGTGCAGATCCTGGGCGATAGTCACGGCAATCTGGTCCACCTCTTCGAGCGCGACTGCTCGGTCCAGCGCCGCCACCAGAAGGTGGTCGAGTATGCGCCGGCCTGGTCGCTGCCGGAGGCGCTGCGCGCGCGGCTGGCCGAGGACGCGCTCAAGGTCGCGCGCCAGGTGAGCTACTCGAACGCCGGGACCGTCGAGTTCCTGGTGGGCGAGGACGGCGGCCACTACTTCATCGAGGTCAACCCGCGCATCCAGGTCGAGCACACCGTGACCGAGGCGATCACCGGGCGCGACCTGGTGCAGGCGCAGATCCGGATCGCCGAGGGCTATCGCCTGTCCGATCCCGAGATCGGCATCGGCAGCCAGGCCGAGATCGTCCAGCGCGGCGTGGCGATCCAGGTGCGCGTCACCGCCGAGGATCCCAAGAACGACTTTCTCCCCGACACCGGCAAGATCCAGGTCTATCGACCGGCGGCTGGCCTCGGCATCCGCCTCGACGACGGCTCGGGCTACGTGGGCGCCCGCGTCTCGCCCTACTACGACTCGCTGCTGGCGAAGATCACGGCCAGCGGCCTCGAGTGGAACTACGCGCGGCGGAAGGTGGTCCGCTCGCTGCGCGAGTTCCGCATCCGGGGCGTCAAGACCAACCTCGCCTTTCTGGAGAACGTCCTGCTGCACCCCACGTTCGCCGCCGGGCAGGCGCACACCACCTTCATCGACGAGACGCCGGAGCTGACCCAGTACGCGCCCCGCCGCGATCGCGCGACCCGGATTCTGCGCTACATCGGCTCGACCATCGTCAACGGTCATCCCACGGTGCGCGGCAAACCCAAGCCGCCCCTCGCGGTGCTGACCGCGGCGCCGTCGCCGCCGCCGGTACCCAAGACCGCGCCGCCGCCCGGCACCAAGCAGCTGCTCGATCGCGAGGGGCCCGAGGGGATCGTCAAGATGTTGCGGGCCGACCCGCGCGTGCACCTGACCGACACGACCTGGCGCGACGCGCACCAGTCGCTGCTGGCGACGCGGGTGCGGACCTACGACCTCGCTCAGATCGCGCCCGCGACGGCGCGTCTGTGCCCGGGGCTGTTCTCGCTCGAGATGTGGGGCGGGGCGACCTTCGACGTCGCCTACCGGTTCCTCTCGGAGGACCCCTGGGTTCGCCTCGACGAGCTGCGCACGCTGGTGCCCAACCTCATGTTCCAGATGCTGGTCCGCGGCGCCAACGCCGTCGGCTACACCAACTACCCCGACGACGTCGTGGTGGCGTTCATCGAAGAGGCGGCCGCCGCCGGGATCGACGTCTTCCGGATCTTCGATGCGCTCAACGACGTCGACAACATGCAGGTGGCGATCGAGGCCGCCCAGAAGACCGGCCGGGTGGTCGAGACCGCCATCTGCTACACCGGCGACGTCTCCGATCCCCGGCGCACCAAGTTCAACCTCAAATACTACGTCGACCTGGCCCAGGAGCTGGTCCGGCGCGGGACGCACCTGCTCTGCATCAAGGACATGGCTGGGCTGCTCAAACCGCGGGCGGCGACCCTGCTGGTCAAGGCGCTGCGGGACGTCACCGACGTGCCGCTGCACCTGCACATGCACGACACCTCCGGCAACAGCATCGCCTCCTACCTGGCGGCGATCGACGCCGGCGTTTCGGTCGTCGACGGCGCGGTCAGCAGCATGGCGGGGATGACCTCGCAGCCGTCGCTGTCGTCGCTGGCCTTCGCGCTGGCGGGGGCGCCGCGGGATCCGCGTCTGCCGGCGGACGCGTTCGAGCAGCTCTCGGCCTACTGGGATCCGGTGCGTTCGTACTACGCGCCCTTCGAATCGGGGCTCAAGGCGCCGGCGGCCGACGTCTACGAAAACGAAATCCCGGGCGGGCAGTACTCGAACCTGCGCGCCCAGTCGGAGGCGCTCGGGCTCGGCGACGGCTGGGAGCTGGTCAAGCGGACATATGCCGACGTGAACCGGCTGTTCGGCGACATCCCCAAGGTGACGCCGTCGTCCAAGGTGGTCGGCGACATGGCGATCTGGATGGTCAAGCAGGGGCTCGACGCGCGCGCCGTGACCGAGCGGGCCCACGAGCTGACCTTTCCGGAGTCGGTGATCGACTACATGCGCGGCTCGCTCGGTCACCCACCGGGCGGATTCCCCGAGCCTCTGCGCGGCAAGATTCTCAAGGGCGCCGCCGTGATCGACGGTCGGCCCGGCGCGAGCCTCCCCCCCTTCGACTGGGTGGGCGCCAAGCGCGAGGTGGAATCGCTGGCGGGCGTCGAGATCTCCCGCCGGGACATCGTCTCGTACGCGCTGTACCCCAAGGTCATGCGCGGCTACATGGAGCACCGCGCGTTGCACGGGGACACCTCCGTCTTGCCGACGCCGACCTTCTTCTACGGCCTGCGGGTGGGCGAAGAGGCCTGGATCGACATCGAGCCGGGCAAGACCCTGATCGTGAAGCTGCTGTCGATCGGCGAGATCGAACCGGACGGTGCGCGCGTGCTCACCTTCGAGATGAACGGCCAGTCGCGCCAGATGCGCGTGGGCGACGACGCCGCCAAGGTGACCGGACCCAAACGCCGGCGCGCGACCGAAAAGCCCGGGGAGGTCGGGGCGCCGATGCCGGGGCGGGTGATCGATCTCGTGACCAAGGTCGGCGAGCAGGTGAAGGCCGGCCAGAAGCTGCTGGTGACCGAGGCGATGAAGCTGGAGACCGTCATCAAGGCGCCCATCACCGGTGTCGTGCGGGAGATCGTCGCGGGCGCGGGCGAGAGTGTCGAGGGTGGCGATCTTCTGGTCGTCATCGAAGAAATCGGGGCGGCGATGTGAAGCTCTTTCGGTTCGGGCCGGTGGGCCAGGAGAAACCGGGCGTCCTGCGCGGCGACCAGCCGATCGACGCGTCCGGGTTCGGCCAGAGCTGGCCGGACGGGCGCGACTGGGACGAGCGGTTCTTCGCGGGCGACGGGCTCACCCGCCTCGGCCGGTGGCTGGCTGCCGACGGCGCGGGCGCACCCCGCGTTCCCGATGGCACCCGCCTGGGGCCCGCCATCGCCCGCCCGTCGAAGCTGGTCTGCATTGGCCTCAACTACCGCGACCACGCCCGCGAGAGTGGCGCCACCCTCCCCAAGGAACCGATCGTCTTTCTCAAGGCCACGAGCGCGATCGCCGGGCCGCACGACGATCTGGTGCTCCCCATCGGTGGCGACAAGACCGACTGGGAAGTGGAGCTGGCGCTGGTGATCGGCAAGCGCGCCAAATACGTCGAGCCCGAGGCGGCGCTGGACCACGTGGCCGGCTTCGTCCTGCACAACGACTACTCGGAGCGCGCGTTCCAGCTGGAACGGCTCGGCCAGTGGACCAAGGGGAAGAGCGCCGACGGCTTCGCGCCGCTCGGTCCCCACCTGGTGACCCGCGACGAGCTTCCACACTTCGGCGCGGCGCGGCTCTGGCTCAAGGTCAACGGCGAGACCAAACAGGACAGCACCACGGCCGACCTGGTCTTCGACGTACCGACGCTGGTGAGCTACGTGTCGCGGTTCATGACCCTGCTGCCCGGTGACGTTCTGAGCACCGGCACGCCGGCCGGCGTGGGGATGGGGCAGAGGCCGCCGGTCTACTTGCGGCCGGGCGATCTCGTCGAATACGGCATCGACGGGCTCGGCGACGCCCATCAACGTGTTCGTTCGAGCCAGGAGTCCTGAGCGCGATGTCGGTCCTGCGCCCATTGTTGCGCTCGCAGCAGACCGGTCTGGTCCTCATCATCCTGACGCTGGTGATCGCGCTGTCGCTGTTGGCGGGCTCGCACGTCGACGCGACCACCGGCCACACGGTCAACAACTTCCTCAACTCGTACACGCTGATCCAGACCGCCACCGACGCCAGCTTCATCGCGATCATGGCCGTCGGTGCCACGGTGGTCATCATCTCCGGCGGGATCGATCTCTCGGTCGGGTCGGTTTACGCGCTGGCCGGGGTCGGGATGGGGCTCTTCTTGCGAACCGCGGGGCCGGCGGGTGGCGCCGGTGCGGTCTGGCTCGCGTTTGTGGTGTGCGTCGCGATCGGCGGCGCCGCAGGGGCCTTGAATGGCGCGATGGTGGTGGGTCTGCGGGTCCATCCCTTCATCATCACGCTCGGCAGCATGTGGATCCTGCGCGGCATCGCCTTCGTCTCCAGCAAGGCGGAGAGCATCCTCCTTCCCGAGTCGCTGACCCATTTCGCCAAGGCGCCGCTCGGCCTGGGCGCGGCCCTTTATCCGATACCGATGCTGGCGATGCTGGTGGTGGCGGTGCTCGGCGCGGTCTACCTCCAACGCACGGTGATGGGCCGCCACGTCTTCGCCGTGGGCGGGAACCCGGAGGCCAGTCGTTTCTCGGGACTGCGCCTCGGCCGTATCCAGATCGGCGTCTATGTGCTCTCCGGGTTGACCGCCGGCCTGGCGGCCTTCCTCGGCGCCAGCTTCTACGGGTCGGTCTCCTGTGGAGACGCGACCGGATATGAGCTATACGTCATCGCTTCCGCGGTCGTTGGCGGCGCTCGTCTGAGCGGCGGTCGCGGGAGTGCCATCAACGCGATGCTGGGGGCCGTCCTCATCGTCCTCATTCGGCAGTCCATCCGCACCCTGCATGCCGATCAAAACTACGAATGGATCATCATCGGATGTGCCATCGTCGTGGCCGTCGTTCTCGATCAAGCGAGCGCCCGCTTCGCGGCGCGCAGGCTGGCCGAAGGGGCGCGCTGACATGCGCCGCCCACGCAGCGGGCCGACCGTGAGAGCCAAGACAGCCAAGGCACCCAAGCCACCCAAGCTACCAATGACGGCCCGCTTCGGGATCGTCGCGGCAACCTTGGCCGGCCTGCTGACGGCGGGGTGCCAGAAGTCGACGTCGATGGCACCGGCGCCGTCGGCAGCGGCGGCTCCGGACGCCCCCAGCGCCGGCGCCGGCGCCAAGCCGATTCGCATTGCCATGATCGCGAAGAGCTCGACCAACCCGGTTTTCCTGTCCGCGCGTCGGGGCGCCGAGACGGCCGCCCGCGATCTCTCCAACAAGATCGGCATCCCAATCGAGGTGATGTGGCTGACCCCCCCTCAAGAGGACGGCCAGATCCAGGCCCAGCGAATCGCCCAGGCGGTGAACGAGGGGGCAAGCGCCATCCTCATCTCCTGCTCCGATGCCGGAAAAATAACCGGCTCCATCGACGATGCGGTCGCGCGCGGCGTGGCCGTCATGACCTTCGACAGCGACGCACCGAAATCGAAACGCTTTTCGTACTACGGCGTCGACGATCACCAGCTCGGCGAAGACGTGATGGCGGAGCTGGCGAAGCAGATCGGGGGCCGCGGCAGGGTCGCCATCCTGGCCGGCAACCAGAACGCCACCAACCTCCGGCACCGCGTCGACGGGATCAAGGCCGAGGCGGCGAAGTCCCGCGGCATCCAGATCGTCGGCACTTTCTATCACAACGAGACGCCGCAGGACGCGGCCGCCGAAGTGATCCGGGTGAACAACGCGTACCCGGACATCAAAGGCTGGGCGATGGCCGGCGGTTGGGCGCTGTTCACCAAGACGCTCTTTAGCGATCTCGACCCCAAGAAGATCAAGATCGTTTCCGTCGACGCGCTGCCGCCCGAGCTTCCTTATGTTGAAAAAGGATTGGCGCCGGTGCTGCTGGCGCAGTCCTCGTACCTCTGGGGCAACGTCGGCGTCACCAAGATCATCGACAAGATTTACTACAAGAAGGACGTGCCCGAGATCGTCTCGATGGATCCGGTCCGCGTCACGATCGACACGCTCGGGTCGTGGGCGCGCCAGCTCCGCCTGTGGGGTTTCCCCGACGTCCCCGAGGAATATCTGAAGCTCAAGTAACGGCGGAAGGGTGACGATCGTGGATCCGGCGCCACCGCTGATCAGCTTCCGCGGGGTGAGCAAACGTTTTCCCGGCGCGCGCGCCCTCGAGAACGTCAGCTTCGACGTGGCCAGTGGATCCTGCCATGCGCTGTGCGGCGAAAACGGCGCCGGCAAGAGCACGCTGGGAAAGCTGCTGGCCGGCATCGACGTCCCCGACGCGGGGGAGATCCTGGTCGCGGGGCGGCCGGTGCATTTCGACGAACCCCGCGACGCGCTCGCCGCCGGCATCGGCATCGTCCACCAGGAGCTCTCCTTCTGCGAGAATCTGTCGCTCGCCGAGAACCTCTGTCTGGGCGATCTGCCCCGGCGCGGTTTCCTGGTGTCGCGCCCCGCCATGGAGCAGCGCGCGCGCGGTATGCTGGACGCCATCGAGGCGACGATCGACGTGCGCCGGTTGGTGGGAGATCTCACCGTCGCCGAGCAGCAGGTCGTCCAGATCGCGGCCGCTGTCGGCGGCGGCGCGCGCGTCATCATCTTCGACGAGCCGACCAGCAGCCTGTCGCAGCTCGAGGCCGATCACCTGTACGCGCTCCTGGGCCGCCTGCGGTCGCGCGGCACCACCTGCGTCTACGTGTCGCATCGGATGCCGGAGATCTTTCGCCTCTGCGACACGATCACGGTCCTGCGCGACGGCAAGCATGTCGCCACCCGCGCGGCGAACGCGCTCGACGAGGCGGCGCTGGTCCACCTCATGATCGGGCGTGAGCTGGACGAGTACCTCGGCCAGAAGGCCGCGCGCGAGCCGGGCGAGGCGTTGCTTCGCGTCCAGAAGCTGTCGAGCCCCGGTCGGTTTGCCGACATCGGCTTCGAAGTTCGCGCCGGCGAGGTGGTCGGGCTCGCAGGTTTGGTCGGCGCCGGCCGCTCCGACATCGCCCGGGCGATCTTCGGTCTGGACACCGAAGCGCACGGGCGGGTCGAGGTGGCGGGAAAGCCGCTGGCCGGCGGCTCGCCGGCGGCGGCGATGCGCGCGGGACTCGGCCTCGTTCCGGAGGATCGCAAGCGCCAGGGTCTGATCGCGGGTCTCACCGCGCTCGAGAATCTGACCCTTCCGACGCTGGTGCAGCTCTCGCGATTTGGCTGGATCCGCCTCGGCGCGGAGCGCGCGGTGGCCAAGGAGGTCTTCGCCCGACTCAAGCTACCGCCGCCCGGTCTCGACCAGGCCGCCGGTGGGCTTTCGGGCGGCAACCAGCAGAAGATCGTCCTCGCCAAATGGCTGGCGGCGCGCTGCCGCGTGCTCCTCTTGGACGAGCCGACCCGCGGCGTCGACGTCGGCGCCAAGGCCGAGATTCACGGGCTCATCCGCGACCTGGCGGCGCAAGGATCCGGGATCCTACTTATCTCCAGCGAGCTGCCCGAGCTGCTCGCGCTCTCGACCCGGATGCTGGTGCTTCGCGAGGGTCGCCTGGTCGGCGAGCTCGGCCGTGGCGCCGATCAGGAGGCGCTGATGCGACTCATGGCGGGCGTCGACGCGCGGATTTCGACCGCGGCTCCCTAGGCCCGATCCGCGCGATTTTAACGGCATTTTGCATTACTACTTCGTAAATGTTTCCAACTGATTTCGAGCCAGTTTCTCCCCCGCAAAATCTCATACGACACGTATTGAAAGTCTTTACATGGCTCTGTCGCGCGGCTACGGTCCGCGAAGAGTCAGAGAAAAAGACGTAAGCAACCAACTGGAGGGGAAATTGATGCGACTTCGTGCCTGCCTGCTCGCGATAGCTGTCGTTCTGCCACTTCGCGCCTTCGCGCAGACGCCGCCACCTGCGGCGCCGCCGCCGCCGGCCCCGCCGGCCGAAGCCGCTCCACCCGCTGCGCCCGCAGCGCCCATGGCCCCAGCTCCCGCTGCGGTCGTGGTTGCGCCGGCCCCCGTGCCGCCGCCACCGCCCGCCGCTCCGGC
>CAYTTF010000114.1:0-12502 GCA_964440665.1 uncultured Myxococcales bacterium
GCGATCGCGCCATCCGAGCTCAGCTTTCGAGCGCCGCCAGGCCGGGGAGCTTCTTGCCCTCCAGGAACTCCAGCGAAGCGCCGCCGCCCGTCGAGATGTGGGTGATCTTGTCGGCAAGCCCGCTCTTGTGGACCGCCGCGACCGAATCGCCGCCGCCCACCACCGACAGCGCGCCGGTCGCAGCCGCCACGGCCTTGGCGATCGCCAGAGTGCCGGCCGCGAACGGCTCGGACTCGAACACGCCCATGGGACCGTTCCAGAAGATGGTCTTGGCGCGCGCGATCGCGTCGGCGAATCCGCGCGCCGTCTCCGGACCGATGTCGAGCGCCGCCAGATCCTCCGGAACCGCCATCGCCTGCACCACGCGCCCCGACTCGGACTTGGTGCCGGCCGCCGCCACCGCGTCGCGCGGTAGCAGCACGTCGATGTTGGCCTCCGCGGCCTTCTTGAGGAACGCGCGCGCGAGCGCCAGCTTGTCGTCCTCGACCAGCGAGCGTCCCAGCTTGCCGCCCTTGGCCTTGAGGAAGGTGTTGGCCATCGCCCCGCCGATCAGGACCTGATCGACGCGGCCGAGCAGGTTGTCGAGCACGCCGATCTTGTCGGAGACCTTGGCGCCGCCGATGATCGCCACGAACGGCCGCTCGACGTCGCCCAGCAACTTGCCGAGGAACTTCACCTCGCGCTCCATGAGCAGGCCCATCCCTTTTTCGGAGACGAACTTGGTCATGCCGACGGTCGAGGCGTGCGCCCGGTGCGCGGTGCCGAAGGCGTCGTTGACATAGACGTCGGCATAGCCCGCCAGAGCGCGAGAGAAAGCCTCGTCGTTGGCCTCTTCGGCCGGGGAGAACCGGAGGTTTTCCAAGAGCGCGACTTGACCGCCGTGCAGGTCGTTCACCACCTTGCGCGCGCCGTCGCCGACCGGCTCGTCGGTCAGCGTCACGTCGGCGTCGATCAGCTCCGCCAGGCGGCCGGCGACCGGCTCCAGCGTGTACTTCTTGTCGACCCTCCCTTTGGGCCGACCGAGGTGCGACGCCAGGATCACCCGCGCACCCTTTTCGATCGCGAGCTTGATGGTGGGGAGGCTCTCGCGGATGCGGGTGTCGTCGGACACCTTGCCTTCCGGGGTCAGCGGGACGTTGAAGTCGACCCGTATGAAGAGCCGCCGGCCCGCGATGTCCAGCTCGGAAATCGTCTTGATGCCCATTTCGAATCGCTCTATCCCGACCGATCGGCGACTTCGAACAAAAAAAAGCGCGCCCGGGTCGGGGCGCGCGAAGAATGCTTTAAGAGGTATGGAAAAGCTAGAAAATTAGAACGGAGGTCAGTCCAGAGGTCCGAGATCGGTCGTGACCAGACTGATGATCTCGGTCGCGAGCGCGACGATCTGTTTTGGCTCGTAGCCGTTCTCGCGCAGCTCCTTGTAAATAGTCTTGGAGAGGATCTGCAACGCTCTCTCGGGGTTTGCCACCGGCACAGCGCGGGGCGGGTTGACGGTCTTGATCGGTGTCGGTTGCGTGACGGCTTGGGCCATAGAACCCTCCTCCCAGAAGGTCGGCCCGACGAAATGCACACGACATGCCATTGACGACCATGTTTTAAACCATTGAAATCATTGTGAACTATTCGGAAACAATTGCGGCACCGCGAAGCCCTCTACGCACCCAAAAACCCTTGGACGACGGGCAAGATTTGTGGCGGTGGTGCATTTCCCGTCGAGGAACCGTTGCCGGGGCGTCACTGGCGCGGTTGGGTTCGGTTGGCGCAGGCAGAACGAGGGTGCGAAAGATGTTTTGCAGGCGTCCCCCGAGCGGCTGGATTTCGGGACGGTCCTGGAGCGTGTCTTGGTGCCCGTTTTGAGTTTGGGCTGCTACACTCAGGACCGCGAGGTTGGCCGTGAAGCAAGCTCAGTCGATCGAGATCACCTATCTCATCAACGGCGAAGTCATTTCGGTGCGACGTCTGTCGCAGCGGGGCGAATGGCGCAGCGCCGCTTCCACCTTCGGTCTCTGCGCCGCGATGTCGACCGCCGCCGCGATGGTGGTTGCGCTCGCGCTGCTGGTGGCTCACCGGGTGGTTTATGGGCCAGCGTACGTCGCGCTTTGGCTCGTGATCGGTGTGGGCGTGGCTTCGCTGGCCGCCGTGCGCGCCGCCGCGCGTGCGCGCGCGTACAACATTGGCGCCGGTATCGACGACGATGCATTTTCGGCGCTCGCGCTGCCGCTGGTCCGCCGCACGCGCGCCGGCTATCGGGTGGCGCTGGTTCCGGGGTTCACCGGCCGGATCGACGGCGATCGCGCGCCACTGCCGGTCGAGAGTCTGGCGCGCGAAGCCGGCGCGCGGCTCTGCGAGGTGCCGCTCGAGGCAGGCTGCCGCGCCGAGCTCAACATGGGTGCCGCGACCTTCGTCGTCCGCAGCATTCCCGACGTCGGCAGGCCACCGGCTCTCCCCGCGGGCGCCGCGCGGCGTTTCGTGCGGCGCGCCTTCTTGCCGCTGGAGCTGGCGGCCCTGGCCAGCATCTTCTGTGCGGTCCGGGTCGGGGCACAGATTGGCGAGGCCGAGATGAAGTCGGCGATCGCGAGCCACGCCACGCCCTGGGAGGTCGAAAAGGCCCTGCGGGCCGAGGCGCAGACGCAAGCCGCCGCGCTCCACCAGTGCTTCGACGTGTTGCCGATCTCCTGCCAGCGCTCCGGCTACGTGGGGGTCGGCGTCTCGCTCTCGCGCGAGGGGGAAATTCGGTCGCACTGGATCGCCCGCTCCACCTATGGGGCCGAGTGCCCGGTAGAGCAGTGTATGTCCGAGGTGGTCGCGAATTGGTTCTTCGAGCCGATCCCCGAATCGATCCGGGTGGTGTTGCCGGTGCAGGTGCTTCGCACCGACAGGCCGCTGCCCTACGGACCCGCGCGCGCCGCCGCCGATCTCGAGCGGAGCTCGCTACGCGCGCAGGGCCCCGTCGAAAAGAAGGCGCAGAGCAGCGTCAATTGAGCGCCGGGATTTCAGAGGACGAGGCGCGGGCACGCGAGATCGCCCTCCTGGAAGCCTGTCACGCGTTTCCAGGTGAGTTTTCCCTGTCGGTCATCGCGTGCAACGAAGAGGCGGTTGCTGCCGCGGTGCTCGCGGCGGCCAGCGCCGGCGGCGAGGCCCCGCTCGCCCATCAGCGGCAGCCTTCGGCAGAGGGCAAGTACGTCTCCCATCGATTGAATGTCCGATGCGCCAGCGCCCACGAGGCGCACGCGCTCCGTCTGAACCTGCGAACCTTGCCCGGCGTCGTCAGCGTGCTCTAGATTTCGGTGCGCCAGCGGCGCGAGCGTTCGACCTCGTCGCGATATCGTTGGATCTCCAAGGTCCGGCGGGCCGCATCCCAGCCGAGCTCGGCGCCGACCAGCTCCGCCGCGCGCGCGGCGATGGCGAGCCCCTGATCACGTGCATCGCGAAATATCGGCACGCGGCGGGTGAGGACGTCGGCGAGATCGCGCGCATGCTCGTGGCGCGCGGCGTAGACCACCTCGGCCCAGAGGTAGCCGAGCTCGGGATCGATGCGCGACGCCAGGGCGGGCGACCCGTCGAGGATGCCGAGGACCCGCCCGGCCCGCGAGCCATAAGCGCCGCCGATTCTTGCGGCGACGTCGGTGCCGAACTCGTGTGCGCGCAGCACCGCGGGCAGCGGACCGCCGCCCGGCAGCGAGCGCGCCGCGGTGGTGCAGGGGCCGAGGGGCCGTTCGAGCCCCGCGTCGCGCAGTGTCTCGACGACCCGGTCCACCGCCTCCTCGGCCATCCGGCGGTTGGTGGTCAGCTTGCCGCCGGCGATCGTGAGGACCCCGTCGGGCCCTCGGGTGATCTCGTGCTCGCGCGAGGTCTCAGAGGGGGACTGCGCGTTCGCCGCCAGCAGCGGCCGCAGTCCGGCGTAGGTCGACAGGACGTCGTCCGGCCCCAGCGCCAGCGACGGAAAGGCGTGGCGCAAGGCTTCGATCAGATAGGCGACGTCGGTGCCCCGCGCGCGAATCTCGTCGCCCACGCAGGGCGGGCGGCCGGGATCCTCGACCGGCGCGAAGTCGGTGTCGGTGGTGCCGACGATCGTGCGGGCGCCGGCCGGCAGGACGAAGAAGAGACGGTTGTCGCGCGGGGAGCGGAGCACGATCGCCCGGCCCCCGTGGGGCACCCGTTCGGCGTCGAAGACCAGGTGCACCCCCAAGGTGGGGCGCAGCCGGCGGGCGCCGCCCAAGAATCCGTCGGTGAACGGCCCGGTGGCGCTGGCGATGAGGCGCGCCCGGATCTCGAAGCTGGCGCCGGTTTCCCGATCGGTGACCCGGGCGGCCTCCGCCCGTCCCCGTCGATCGCGCACGATCTTCTCGACGAACAGATGGGTGGCGCAGGTGGCGCCGGCGGATTCGGCGTCGAAGATGTTTTCGAGAACCAGGCGCGCGTCGTCGGTCTGGCAATCGACGTAGACCTGGGCGCCCTCTAGGCCGGCGCTGCGCAGGGCCGGCGCCAGGTCGTAGACCTCGTGGGCGGCGACGCGGCGGCTCTCGGCCGGCGGACGCCAGAGCGCAAGGGCATTGTAAAGCGCGATGCCAGCGCCGAGGGTGGCGAGGCCCGGACGCTCCGCGCGATAGCCGGGAAAGAGGAACTCGATCGGTCGACAGAGGTGCGGCGCGATCCGCATCAGGCGGCGGCGTTCGCGCAGGCCCTCGAACACCAGCGGCAGATCGCCGTACTGCAGGTATCGCAGACCGCCGTGGATCAACTTCGAGGAGTTGCTGGAGGTCTGGCCCGCGAAGTCGCCCGCGTCGCAGAGGGCGACCTCGAGGCCCCGCAGCGCCGCGTCGCGGGCGACCGCCGCCCCGGTGGCGCCACCCCCGACGACCAGCAGCTCGAACGGCCGGGCGCCGAGGCGCGCCAGCGTCGTCGCGCGCTCGGCCGACGGGGACGGAGACGGGGTCATTCCTTGAGCGCGATGTGTAGCTCGTCGAGCTGGCGCCGCGACACCGAACCCGGCGCATCGGTCAAAAGGTCGGTCCCCTTCTGCGTCTTGGGAAAGGCGATCACGTCGCGCAGCGAATCGGCGCCGCACAAGAGCATCGCCAAGCGATCGACGCCGGCGGCGATTCCGCCGTGCGGCGGCGGCCCGAACTTGAAGGCCTCCAGCAGAAAGCCGAACTTGGCCCGCGCGTCCTCGTCCGAGAGTCCCAACGCGCGGAAGACCCGCGCCTGGACATCGGAGCGGTGGATCCGGATCGAGCCGCCGGCGATCTCGTTTCCGTTGAGCACCAGGTCATAGGCGCGCGCCCGAACCGAAGCGGGATCGCTCTCGAGCCGTTCGAGATCGGCGGCGTGCGGCGAGGTGAACGGGTGGTGCGCGGAGACCAGCTGGCCTTCCTCGTTCGCCTCGAACAGCGGGAACTCGGTGATCCAGCAGAACCGCCACTGGTTCTTGGGAATCAGATCGTGCTTGGCGGCCAGGTGCAGACGCAGCCCACCCAGCACGGCGTTGACCAGCTTCTTGGCGCCGAACTGCAGGAACAACAGATCGCCGTCGGTGAGGCCGGCGGCCTCGTTGATGGCGCGGCGCAGATCGTCGGTGATGGTTTTCATCGGGCTCTGCGTCCAGATCCCGCCCTCGCCGATGCGCGCGCGGGCGAGGCCCCGGGCACCGAATCCCTTGGCGAACTCTTCCAGCTTCTCGAGGTCGGCGCGCGACAGGCTTTTGGCCTGCGCCGCCGGCAGCCGCCATCCCTTGACCGCGCCCCCGGGCGCCTTGACCGCCGTCTGCAGGAGGCCGACGCCACCGCCGTCGTGGCGGGCTACGATCTCGGTGAGGTCGCACAGCGGCAAGTCGAACCGGAGATCCGGTTTGTCGGAGCCGTATTTGCCGATGGCCTCGGCGTGGGGTAGGCGCAGGAACGGGCGGGGCACCTCGACGCCGAGCACGTCTTTCCAAAGCGCGACCATCAGCCCTTCCATGACGCTCTGGACGTCCTCCTCGACGACGAAGCTCATCTCGAGATCGATCTGGGTGAACTCGGGCTGGCGGTCGAGGCGGAGATCCTCGTCGCGGAAGCAGCGGACGATCTGGAAGTAACGATCCATCCCCGCGACCATGAAGAGCTGCTTGAAGATCTGCGGCGACTCGGCGAGCGCGTAGAACTGCCCGGGGTTGAGGCGCGAGGGCACCAGGAAGTTGCGCGCGCCGCCCGGCGTGTACTTGACCATGAACGGCGTCTCGATCTCGAGGAAGCCGCTGTCGGAGAGGTAGCGTCGGGTGGTCTGGTAGACGGTGGACCTCTTGATGAAATTTTTCTGGAGACCGGGGCGGCGCAGATCGAGATAGCGGTGCTTGAGGCGGATGGTCTCGTCGGACTTGGTGTCGTCGCCAAAATCGAAGGGGGGCGTCTCCGAGGTCGAGAAGACCGTCAGATCGTCGGCCTTCACCTCGATGTCGCCGGTCGGCATATTTGGGTTCTTGTGACCGCCCCGCTCGGCGACCAGCCCGCTCACCGCCACGCAGAACTCTCGGCGCAGCTCGCTGGCGCCCCGGTGCGCTTTCTCGTCGGTGCCGGGCTCGAACACCACCTGGGTGGTTCCCGCGCGATCGCGCAGGTCGATGAACACGCAGCCGCCGTGATCGCGGCGCGCGGCGACCCAGCCAAAGAGAACGACGCGCTTGCCCGCGTCGGTCGCGCGCAGGGCGCCGCAATCGTGAGTCCGTTTGAGATCGATCAGAAACTCGGCCATGGCGCCCGACTCTATCCCCTACCTTCTCGGCGCGCGAGTTCGTGTTAGCTTCGTGAGATGAAGTTGCGGGTCCTCTACCACGGCAACTGCTTCGACGGTTGCAGCTCGGCGGGGGTGTTCACGCGCTTTTATCGCGAGCGGATCGCCAAGGGGGAGGTGGAGGTCGTGTATCGCCCGCTCGAGCACAAGGGCGATCCTCAGCCGTTTTCGTCGAGCTACTTCGACGGCGACGAAAACGCCTGCGTTGATTTTCGCTACTCGCAGGACCCGCGTCTCACATGGTGGTTCGACCACCACGCCTCTGCCTTCCAGCTGGCCGGCGACGAAGACCACTTCCGCGCGGACGCCACCGGACGCAAGTTCTACGATCCGAAGGCCAAGAGCTGCACCAAGTTCCTGGCCGACACGGTGGCCGCCAAGTTCGGTTTCGATGGGGCGCCGCTCGCCGAGCTCATTCGTTGGGCCGAGATCATCGACGGCGCGCTGTTCACCGACGCCAAGATGGCGGTCGAGCTCAAGGAGCCGGCGTTGCGCCTGATGACCTTCATCGAGAACAACCGCGATCCCGCCGTGGCGGAGCGGTTCATCGGCGATCTGATCAGCCGGCCGCTCGCCGAGATCGCCGCCGATCCCTATGTCGCCGGTCCTCTGGGCGGATTGCTGGCGCAGCACGCGCAGAACATCGAGACCATGCGGGCGTCCGCCCGACTCGAGGGGGGGGTGGTGTTCTTCGACCTCGCCGAGCGGGAGACCGCCGCGTTCAACAAGTTCATTTCGTACTACCTCTTTCCGGAGGCCCGCTATTCGGTGGGCGTGACGATCTCTTCCCGCGCCAAGATCTCGATCGGCGCGAACCCCTGGGCCAAGGTGCCGCGCACGCACGAGATCAACCGGATCTGCGAACGCTACGGTGGGGGTGGCCACCCGGTGGTGGGCGCCATCTCGCTTCCCCGCGCGGAGCTGGCGCGCGCCAGACAGATCGCGCGCGACATCGTGACCGAATTGCAGGGGTAAAGAGCGACCTATCGCCGCGGCGGTCGCAGCGTGCGGGGGCGGCGGCGGGTGACGGGGCGGGCGCGCTTGGCCTTGGGGGGCGGTGGGCTCGGCGGCGGGACGGCGGTGAGCCGCGACTCCACCCGATCGAGGCGCTCGCGCAATTTCAGGGTCTCACCCCGCAGCCGCTCGACCTCTTCGTGCAGGCGCCGCGCCTCCTCGGCGAGGCGCGCGCCGTCTTCGAGCGCGCGGATGGCGTCGTTCATGCGGCGGCGGGCGCGGCCGTCGAGCTCGGCGGCGATCGCGTTACGAATCGGTGGAATCGCTTCGGCCAGGCCCAGGCGACCGAGCGCCGCCGCCGCCTCGCCGCGCACCCGGAAGTCGGGATCGTGCAGGCGCTCCTCGATCGATTCACGCGCCGCGCGGGCCATGCCGGTCCCGCGAGCGAGATCGCTGAGCGCGGCCACCACCGCGCGGTGCGCCGGGAACGCCGCGCCCGCGCGCCAGGCGGCCCGGATGAGCGGGAGAGCGCGCTCGTCGCCGGTCCTGCCGAGACCCTCGATGGCGCGGCTGGCGATGACGTCCTGGTACGAGGGCCGCAGGGCGACGGTCGGCAGCAGCTCGAGCGCGACCGGCGCCCGCGTCCGCCCGAGCGCGGCCGCCGCTTCCGCCTCGACGAAATAGCTGGGATCGCCGGCGCGCAGGCGATCGGCGAGGGCGCGGGCCGCCGTCTCGTCTCCGACGAACTCACCCAGCGCCGCGGCGACCGCGCGGCGCACCCGCGGGTGCGGGGTCGCGAGCGCTTCGACCAGAACATCGCGGGCCCGGTCGCGCCGTGTCTTCCCCAGCGCCCGGGCCGCCGTCGCGCGCACACCCCAGAAAGGATCGTCGGACATCGCGGTGGCGAGCGCTTCGACGCCGGCGGGATCGGGTAGGTCGCCGAGCGCGCGGGCCGCCAGCACGCGATCGATACCGAGGCGAGCCGCCGCCAGCTGTCGCCGCCAGAGCGTCCGGCTCTTGTCGAGCTTGATCGACTTGAGCACGACGTCTCCGGGATCGAAGATCACCTGCGTCGGGCGGGTCGGCAGCGGGAACTCGAAGGCGTGGGTAGCTTCGCGGATGACGATCCGCTCGTCGCGTTCGCGGCCGTCGATCTCGAACCGCACGCCGGCCGAAAAATCATAGAGCGGCGTCTCGGGCGTGACGGCCTGCTTCTGGGCCAGCGTGAGCGTGCCGACCTTGCGGTCCTCGTCCCAGCTCCAGCGCCCCTCGAGCTCGGGGTGCCCCGGGCGGGCAATCCAGCGATCGAACATTCGGTCGACGCCGCGGCCGGTGGCGTCCTCGATCGCGCGGGCCAGATCGCGTGTCTCGACGGAGCCGCGCGCGTGCTTGCGGGCGTAGTGGCCGATCGCGCGCCAGAACGCGGCGTCGCCCAGCTCGTGCCGGAGCATGTGCAGCACGCGGCCCCCCTTGTCGTAGAGGTGCGCGTCGAAGAGATCGATCGGCTCGTCGTACTGGCGGCAGACCACCGGTCGTTGATAGCGTTCGGCCTCGGCGAGATACCCGTCGGTGTCGGCCAGGAGCTCGAAGTCGGCCTCGTCGCGCCCCTTGGCGTGCTCGCGCCAGACATATTCGAAGTAGGTCGCGAACCCCTCGTTGAGCCAGGCCTCCGACCACTCCCGGCAGGTGAGCAGATCGCCCCACCACTGGTGGGCGAGCTCGTGCGACACCAATCCGTCGACGTCGTGATCCAGCGCGGCGCGCTCATCGAGCAGGATGAGGTCGGTCAACGTGGTCGCGGTGGTGTTTTCCATGCCACCGAAGATGAACTCGGGGACGGTGATCTGGCTGTAGCGCGCGTGCGGGTAGGGGACCCCGATGCGCTCGGAGAAAAAATCGATCATCTCCGGCGTCCGGGCAAAGCTGCGCTGCGCGTCGGCCTCGCGGCCGGGCGCCACGAACGCGAAGACGTCGACGCCGGTCCGGGCGGCGCGCGCGCGAATCTCGGTGAACGGGCCGGCCACCAGCGTGAGCAGATAGGCGGGCTGGGGGAAGTCGAGCTTGTAGTGCCAACGCACCCGCGCCCCGGGGAGGTCGATCCGTTCGTAGAGCCCGCCGTTCGAGAGCACGAAGATCCCGGCCGGCGCCGTGCAGACAACCTCGGTCGAGAACTTCTCGATCGGCTGGTCGAGGCAGGGCCAGAAATGGCGCGAGTCGTCGTCCTGCCCCTGGGTCCAGCACTGTGGCGCACGGTCGGGGTGGTCGGCGTCGGGGCCGATGAAATAGAGGCCCCGGCGCGGCTTGCAGGCGTAGCGGATGGCGATCTCGAGCGTGGTCCCTTCGGGTGTGGGCTCCGGCAGCGTCACGCGCAGGCTCTCGCGGTCGTTGTCGAAGGATGCCGCGAGATCGCCGACCGCGACGCTTTCCACGTCCAGCTCGACGGCGTCGAAGGTCACCACCGCCAGGCGATCCCGCCGGACGGTCACCGTCAAGGTCGCGACGCCCGAAAGGCGCTTGCCGGGCAGATCGAGCTCCCAGTCCAGGCGGACGTGATCCAGGCGGACCGGCCGATCGCCGAGGAAGTTGGTGCGCGTCCCGGGTGGGAAAGGGGGGCGTGGCATGGGCGCGGGGCACGTTAAGCGCCGCGGTTGTCCGCCGTCAACCGTGGCGCCGCGCCCGGAGGCGTGGTGAAATCGCGCTCGCGATGGCCGGACCCAGCGGACGCGAACCGGTGCAAAGACGCCACCACCTGGCCCGGGCCACGCCCGCGGAGGTCTACGGCGTCGTGACCGATTTCGCGGCCTACCCGCGCCTCTTCCCGGAGATCAAATCAACCCGCGTCGTGCACACCAATGGCGCGGTCGTGCGGGCCGAGTTTCGTGCCCAGATCATCCTGCCGATCCGCTACGTCCTCGATCTGGCCTGCGATCCCGAGCGGCGGACGGTGGACTGGACCTTCGTCGAGGGGGAGATCGTCACCGACTCGGTGGGCGGCTGGCTTTTCACTCAGGAGGGGGACGGGACGGCGATCGACTATCGCGTCTCGCTGGAGGTCAAGGCGCCGGTACCCGGCTTCGTCCTTCGCAAGGTCACCGACGGTCTGGTGGCGGCGTCGTTGCCGAACATGTTCGCCGCGATCGAGCGTGAGGTTCGCAAACGTCAGAGCTTGCCGACGTCCGGACTGCCCACGACGTAAAAGCGCAGCTTGCGCCGCGCCCAGGCCCCCGCGTAGGCCACGCCGATCCGCGCCGAGGCCGCCCGGCGGGGCGCCGGCGCGCCGTCGTCGGCGACGTAGAAGTCGTTGCGGCGGGTCAGATCGTGTCCGTTGTCGGCGCGCGTGATCCCGAGGGCCGCGCACAGCTTGCCGGGGCCGGTGAGCGCGCGGCGGCCGTCCGAAAAGCCGGCCAGCGGCGTGGCGGCGCGAATCAAGACCGCCCCCGCCGTTCCGTCCGCCTCGGTGACGAAGTTCATGCAGTGGTGCATGCCGTACACGAGATAGACGTAGAGAAAGCCGGGTGGACCGAACATGATCGCGGCGCGCGGCGTGGGGCCCCGGCGGGCGTGCGAGGCGGCGTCGCGCTCGCCCAGGTAGGCCTCGACCTCCACGATCCGTGCAAGCATGGGTGAGGGGGCGCGGCTGCGGACCAGCACCTTACCGAGCAACTCGTGCGCGACGGTCGTGGTCGGCCGCTCGTAGAACGTCCGCGGCAGCGGCGGCAAGGAGGTCCGGCCGGTCACGCGATCAGTCGCCGAGCAACAGGCGCCGCCGATCGACGCCGTCGAGCAGCCGCCCGAACCGCCCATCGGTCTCCAGCGCCGCCAGCAGGCCGGTCGCCGCGTGCCGGTAGCCGTCCCGATCGAGAACGCCGGAGACCAAGCGGTAGCGGAGAAACAGGAACGCGGTCTGCGCGACGTCGGAGAGACAGTACCGTCGCAGCGCCTCGAGCTGGCCGGCGTGGAACAGCCCCTCGACCTGGCTGCCGTCGACCCCGTCCTTGCCGGGCAGCCCGATGGTCCGCGCCGCGCCGTCGAGCGAGGTCATCTTCGCGGCGCCGTGGTCGGCGATGACGTCGCAGAGATCCAGGTGCCCCTCCTCGCTAAAGCGATACCGGGTGCCCTGTCCGCGGTAATACCAGCCGAAGTCGAGTCCGAAGCGCAGCGCCCGCAGCGCCAGCACCGGAAGATCGAACGAGCGGCCGTTCCAGGTGACGACATCCGGGCGCCACCTGGTCATGAACTCGGCGAAGTCGGCCATCATGCCCGCCTCGTCCTTGCTCTCGCCGATGGTGCCGATCCGTTTGACGGCGAACGCGGCGTCCAGCCACATGACCCCGATGACGATCGGGCGGCAGGCGTAAAGGGGTGGGAACGGGCGTTCCGTCGAGCCCGGTCCGGGCGGCTCGGGCGGCGTGAACAGATCTCGGTCGGGGATGGTCTCGATGTCGAGCACCAGGTAGGTCGGGTCCGTCGCCACGATCGCCATTGTAGCGTGCGCGCGGCCCATTCGTGATCGCCCCGGCGGCCATGATAAAAACCCACATGCCGTACCTTCGCTTTCGGCTTTGCTTGCTGCTCTTCGCCGCCGCGGTGGGCGGCGCCGGGTGCGCGCACGCGCCTTCGCCGCCCGTCCAGCCCTGGCAACGTGAGCACCTGGCCAAACGCGCGCTGCGCTTCGACGCCGATCCGCTGGAAGATCACTTCCGGCAACACTGGCTGGGCGCGCGCGAAGGGGCCGACCTCGGCTTCGGTCAACCCGGCGGCGGCTGCGGCTGCAATTGAA
>CAYTTF010000115.1:0-12477 GCA_964440665.1 uncultured Myxococcales bacterium
TTTTTTTATCCCTCCCGGGGGCGCGTGGCGCGGCGCCCCCCCGGGCCCGGGGCGGCCCCTGGGTGGCCCCCCCCACGCCTCGGATCCGGGACGGGAATCGCAACCGAGCCGCCCGGATGTGTTCTGATCGTGGACGACAATCTGGGATATGCCGAAAATATAGCCGAAATCCTCACTCTCTCCGGCTGGAGCACACGCGTCGCGGAGAGCGCCGAAGAGGCGCTCTCGACCGCGCTCACCCCCGAGTTCAACGTCCTGCTCACCGATTTTCGTCTACCCGGAATGAACGGGGTCGAGCTGATCAAGACACTGCGGCGCCAAAATCTGAAGCCGGTCTGCATCGTCATGACCGCCTACGCGACGGGCGAGACCGAAGTTGCTGCTGGCAAGATCGGCGCGCGATTGCTCTACAAGCCCTTGAACATACTGCTGTTGAATGGCCTCCTCCGCGACGTAGAGGGCTCTGCTTAGTCCAGAACCTCGTCGGGCGGGGAGTCGGGAACGCTGGCACGGTTCGTGAACAGACCTTCGCCATGCAAATCGACGAGACCATGACCCGGGAACCCCGCAAACACCTGCGCGAGGGCGTGGGAGCTTCGTCGTGACGGTCGAACGAAAGACGGTGGAGACAGTCGGAGAACGCGCACCCAGCATTCGGATTGCCGACGTCATGACGCCGATGCCCGTCACCATCGCCGTCGATCAGCCACTTTCCAGAGCGCGCGAGCTCATGGATCGGCACCAGGTCCGCCACCTTCCGGTGATGGACGCCGGGTGCCTGGTGGGGATCGTCTCGCAGCGAGACTTGAACCTGCTGCTCGTCTCGCCTGAAATCGACGCCGATCTCGCGCCGGTCTCTCGGGCCATGACGAAAGCCCCGCTGGTCGTCGCCCCGGAAGAGACCGTCGACGTCGTCGCCGAACGGATGGCGCTGGACAAGGTTGGCTCGGCGGTCGTCGTTCGGCGCGGCGATGTCGTGGGCGTGTTCACGACGATCGATGCGCTCGAGGTCCTGGTGGGGCTCACGAAAGCCTAGCCGGACCTCGATCCGTCTGCGGCACGGTGGCGCGAAACATCCGGCCGAGTCCGACGTCGGCGCGCTCGCAATCGGCGCGCACAGTCCCCGTTGGCTCCGCGCAGACACTGCATCGACGCTCCGCGCGGGCGCACGATCTGCGCCTTTGGGCCCCCCGAAGATCAACTGGCCCATTGGTACGAGCGCCCAGCGTCCGTCGGAACGTGCGAGGGGCGTAGACGGCACATCCCTTGCTGAGTCTCAAGAAGAAGGGTGACCATGACAACCACGAGACCTTTCGCCATTCGTATCCACGGCCGCGGCGGTCAGGGCGTGGTCACGGCGGCGGAGCTTCTCTCCGTGGCGGCCTACCGTGCTGGCCGGTACGCGCAGGCGTTCCCGAGCTTCGGCTCCGAACGAACGGGCGCGCCGGTGGTCGCGTTCTGTCGAATCGACGATCGACCCATTCGCTCCCATGAACCCATCGCGGCACCCGACGTCGTGATGGTGCAGGATCCGACGCTCCTGCACGCCTTGAACGTGTGCGAGGGGTTGTTGCCGAATGGGTTCGTGTTGGTGAATTCCCAGCGCGACCCACAAGCGTTGGGACTCGCACCGCTGCTGACGCGCCTGCCTCAGATCACCCTGCGGACGGTTCCCGCGACGGAGATCGCGCGGCGACATCTCGGCAGGCCGCTTCCCAATACGGCGATGTTGGGGGCCCTGGCCGCGCTGACGGGCGCCGTCGCCTTGGCGGCGCTGCAGGACGCGATCCGAGAGCGCTTCGCGGGATCGGTGGGCGAGGCAAACGCTGCGGCCGCCGCCGAAGCGCACGCGTGGATAACAAACGACACGAACCGACCGGCGATTGCCGTGGAGCAGGCGACATGCTGAAGCAAATCGAAGGGTCGCGGGCGATCGCCGAGACCGTCGCCCTCTGCCGTCCCGAGGTGATCTGCGCCTACCCGATCACGCCGCAGACGCACATCGTGGAGGCGCTCGGTGAAATGGTGCGGACCGGAGAGCTGGCGCCCTGCGCGTTCATGAACGTCGATTCCGAATTCTCGGCGTTGAGTGTGGCCGTGGGCGCGTCCGTGGCCGGCGCGCGCGCCTACACCGCGACCGCCAGCCAGGGTCTGCTCTACATGGCCGAAGTCGTCTACAACGCGGCCGGCTTGGGGTTGCCGATCGTGATGACACTCGCCAACCGCGCGATCGGCGCCCCGATCAACATCTGGAACGATCACTCCGACGCGATGGCTTTGCGCGACGCCGGTTGGATTCAGCTCTTTGCCGCGGACAACCAGGAGGCGGTCGATCTTCACGTGCAGGCTTTCCGGATCGCGGAGACCCTCTCCCTGCCTGTGATGGTGTGCGTGGACGGATTCGTGCTCACCCACGCCGTCGAGCGCGTCGACCTCCCCTCGCAAGCCCAGGTGGATGCCTTCCTGCCCGCTTTCAAGCCGGTTCAGGTCCTCGATCCCGGGGCGCCGATGACCATCGGTGCGCTGGTCGGCCCGGAGGCCTTCACGGAGGTTCGCTACCTCGCGCATCGCAAGCTCTTGGGTGCCCTGGAGCTCATCCCGCATCTCGCCGCCGAGTTCCAGGAGCGATTCGGGCGCGGGTCCGGGGGACTGGTCCACGGCTATCGTCTCGGCGACGCCGAAATTGTGGTGGTGGCGCTCGGGTCGGTGAACGGCACGATTCAAGATGTGGTCGACGCCTGGCGCACGGCTGGACGTCGGGTGGGCGCGCTCGGGATCTGCACCTTCCGCCCGTTTCCCGCCGACGCGGTGAGGACCGCGCTCAAGAGTGCCCGGCAGGTTCTGGTCATCGATCGCAATCTGGCGCCGAGCAGTGGCGGTGTGCTGGCGACGGACGTTCGGGCAGCCCTAACCGATCAGAAACAACAAGTCTGTTCCGTCATCGCGGGTCTCGGTGGGCGGGCGATCACCCGGCCGGTGGTGGAGCGGCTTCTCGAGCAAGCCACGCGGGGCGCGGTCGAGCCACTGCACTTCCTCGATCTCGATCGACGTTTGGCCGATCGCGGTCTCGAAAGGAACCCATGAGCGATCTCGAAGACGGTGCGACCCGCGTGCGCTTCTACCAAACCGGCACGTTTACCGTCGGAAACCGACTCATCGATCCCGCGCTTCGAACCGTCCAGGCGGCGCCCGATCGTCCGAACGCGCTCACCAGCGGTCACCGCGCCTGCCAGGGGTGCGGCCAGGCGCTCGGCGCGCGCTACGTGCTCGACGCCGCCATGCGCGCGACCAAGGGCCGCCTCGTGACGGTGAACGCCACCGGTTGCCTGGAAGTCTTCACGACCGCCTCGCCCGAAAGCGCCTGGCAGGTCCCCTGGATGCACTCCGTGTTCGGCAACGCCGCGCCGGTGGCGGCGGGGGTGGCGGCGGCGCTGGCCGTCAAGGGCAAGCAGGACATCCGCGTGCTCGCGCAGGGAGGAGATGGCGGCACCGCTGATATCGGGTTCGGGCCGCTGTCGGGGATGTTCGAGCGCAACGACGACGTCCTCTATGTCTGTTACGACAACCAGGGGTATATGAACACGGGGGTGCAGCGCTCGAGCGCCACGCCCCCCACGGCGCGAACGGCCACCACGCCCGCGCTGGGGCCTGAGCCCGGCAATGCCTTCGACCAGGGAAAGAACCTGCCGGCGCTCGCCATGGCCCACGGCATCCCTTACGTGGCAACCGCCAGCGTCACCGATCTGCACGACCTCGAAGCCAAGATCTCCCGTGCGATCCTGATGCGCGGCGCCCGCTACGTTCACGTCGACGTGCCCTGCCCGCTCGGCTGGGGTCACGCCGGGGACGAGACCATCCAAGTCGCACGGCTGGCGGTCGAATCTGGGCTGTTCCCGCTCTTCGAGTGGCAGGCCGGCGCCATCACGGGGCGCAGCCAAATTCGCCGGCGCGTCCCCGTCGACGCCTGCCTGCGCCTTCAGCGACGCTTTGCGAACCTCTTCGATGGGTCGGAGGCCAGTCGGGCGCGCCTGGCGCGCTTGCAGGGGATTGCCGACGCGAATATCGAGCGCTTCGGGCTAGCCGGCAAAGAGACCAGATCATGAAGGCCCACGAACCATCCGACAGCGCGGTTACCCTGGACGCCGGATCGAGCAAGGTGAACCACACCGGCTCGTGGCGCACCGAACGCCCCGTCTACGTGGATCGCCTCCCCCCTTGCAACACCGCCTGTCCCGCGGGGGAAGACATCCAGAGCTGGCTCTACCGCGCGGAAGAGGGCGATTACCGCGGCGCCTGGGAGCGTCTGGTGGTCCACAACCCCTTCCCCGCCATCATGGGCCGGGTGTGCTACCACCCGTGTGAAGGCGCGTGCAATCGCGCCCAACTGGACGAAGCGGTCGGGATCCATTCGGTCGAACGGTTTCTCGGAGATCTCGCGGTGAGTGAAGGCTGGCCGCTTCCCGCGCCGACGGTCGCCGATGCTGGTGGCAAACGGGTCCTGGTGGTGGGCGCGGGTCCGAGCGGCCTCGCCGCCGCTTATCACCTGCGCCGCCTGGGCCAAGCCGTCGAGATCCGCGAAGCAGCCCCAGCCGCGGGCGGGATGATGCGCTACGGAATCCCGAAGTACCGGCTTCCGCGCGAGGTGCTCGATGCGGAGATCGCCCGCATCATCGCGCTCGGCGTCACCTTGAGACTGTCCGAGAAGGTCGACGACATCCCCAAGACCATGGCGCAAGATGGTTTCGACGCCTGCTTCGTGGCGGTGGGCGCGCAGATCGGGCGCCGGATCGAAATGCCCGCCCCCGACGCCGCGCGCATCATCGATGCCGTCACGCTGCTTGCCCGAGCAGCGTCCGGGAACGGCCCGATACAGCTGGGACGGCGGGTTGCGGTCGTAGGCGGAGGGAATACCGCGATCGACGCCGCCCGCGTGGCGCGGAGGCTCGGGGCCGACGATGCTGTCATCCTCTACCGTCGCTCCTGGGCCGAGATGCCGGCGCACGCCGAAGAAGTGGTCGAGGCACTCGACGAAGGTGTGACGGTTCGCTGGCTGCGCGAAGTGCGCCGTTTCACCGGGCCCGATCGGATCCTGGTGGAGAAGATGGTCCTGGATGCCGAGAGGCGTCCGCGTCCGACCGGCGAATTCGAGGAGCTGCCGGTCGACACCTTGATCCTGGCGCTCGGTCAGTCCGTTGATCCGACCCTGTTCGCGCGCGTCCCGGGCGCGCAGTGTGAGAGCGACGGCACGGTCGACGTGGATGGCGCTCTGATGACTGGTCACCCGGGAATCTTCGCGGGCGGAGACCTCATTCCGGGAGAGCGCTCCGTGACGGTGGCGGTCGGCCACGGCAAGAGGGCGGCACGGCACATCGACGCCTACTTACGCGGCACCCAGGTCGCTGGCGGAACGAAGCATCCCCCCGCCACGTTCGAACGCATCAACCCCTGGTACTACGGCGACGCGCCGAAGACGGTCGCGCCGATGCTGGCACGCGCCCGCCGAACCGCCGGCTTCGACGAGGTGCACGTTGGGTTGGACGAGGCGAGCGCGGCCTTCGAAGCCCGCCGATGTCTCTCCTGTGGCAACTGCTTCGAGTGCGACAACTGTTACGGGGTTTGCCCCGACAACGCCGTCATCAAGCTCGGTCCCGGCAAACGCTACGAGTTCGACCTGGACTTCTGCAAGGGTTGCGGGCTGTGCGCGAAAGAGTGCCCCTGCGGCGCAATTCAAATGGTGCCCGAGGACGTCTAGCACATGCAACAAGCGCTTCCGCTCCAAGAGCCCGACCGGCAACCCCAGACCGCCCGTCCGATCCTCGCCTGCCACGACCTGCGCAAGATCTACCGAATGGGCGAGGTCGACGTTCGCGCCCTGGATGGCGTGGACTTCACCCTGCGCGCCGGCGAGCTCTTGGTGCTGCTGGGCGTCTCCGGCAGCGGCAAGTCGACCCTGCTCAACATCCTGGGGGGTCTGGACGTCGCCTCGTCGGGTCAGGTCTTCTTCGAAGGCCGCGACCTCACCGAGGCCGACGAGGACGAGCTGACCCAGTACCGCCGTCACAGCGTCGGGTTCGTCTTTCAATTCTACAACCTCATCCCCAGCCTCACGGCGCGGGAGAACGTCGCGCTCGTGACGGACATCGCCGACGATCCGCTGGAGCCCGAGGAGGCGCTGGCGCTGGTCGGGCTCGGCGACAGGCTCGATCACTTTCCGGCGCAGCTGTCGGGAGGCGAGCAGCAACGGGTGGCGATCGCCCGCGCCGTGGCCAAGCGGCCGCCGATCCTGCTCTGCGACGAGCCAACCGGGGCGCTCGATTTTCGCACCGGCATCCTGGTGCTCGAGCTCATCGAACGCATCAACCGGGAGCTGGGTACGGCCACCGCTCTCATCACCCACAACGCGCCGATCGCGGAGATCGCGGATCGCGTGGTGACGCTCGCCGACGGGCGGGTCCTCGACGAGCGCATCGTGGAACGACGCGCACGGTCGAGCGAGCTGCGCTGGTGAGGCCGGGGGCATGACCTGGCTTCCGGCGCTCGACCGCAAGTTGTTGCGCGAGGTGACGCACCTCAAGGGTCAGATTGCGACGATCGCGGTGGTGCTTGCGAGCGGGATCACCTGCTTCATCGCGCTGCGCGGGACCTACAGTTCGCTCGAGTGGTCGCGCGAGAGCTATTACGATCGCACCCGCTTCGCCGAGGTCTTCGCCCGCCTGGAGCGGGCACCTGAATCGACGGCCCGGCGCCTAGAGGCGCTGCCGGGGGTGGCGCTCGTGCAGACTCGCGTCGCCAAGGAAGTATCCTTGCCCATCGAAGGGCTAGACCGCGCGGCATACGGTCAAGTCATCTCGCTGCCCGCTCACGGGGAGCCGGCCACCAACGCGCTGCACCTGGAGAGCGGGCGGCTCCCCGAAACGGGCCACGACGAAGAGGTCGTGGTGCTCGGATCGTTCGCACGCGCGCACGGCTTTGGTCCCGGCCACCGGCTGCCGGTCGTCATCAATGGCACGCTCCGCAGCCTCCGGGTCGTCGGCACCGCGCAGTCGCCCGAGTTCGTCTACGCGATTCGACCGGGCGCGCTGGCCGACGATCCGAAACGATACGCCGTGCTCTGGATGGACCGCACGGTCGTCGCCTCGGCCTTTCAGCTCGGGGGCGCCTTCAACGACGTCAGCTTGCGGCTACAGCCGCACGCGTCCGAGGCGGGCACGCTGGCGGCAGTGGATCGGATCCTCTCGCCCTACGGCGGCCTCGGGGCAATCGGGCGGAAGAACCAGACGTCGAACCGAATCCTGACCGGAGAGCTGAGCCAGCTGGGCGCGCTCGCCGGAATGGTTCCGCTCGTCTTCCTCGGGGTGGCGGCGTTCCTCATCAACATGGTCCTGGCCCGTCTCATCACGCTCCAGCGAACCGAGATCGCGACCCTCAAGGCGGTCGGCTACACCAACGGCGAGATCGCACGCCACTACCTGGGGCTGGTCGCGGTCGTCATGGTGCCGGGGGCTCTCCTCGGCGTCGGCGGCGGCTGGTGGTTGGGACGGATCGTGCTCCGTCTGTACGAGGGCATCTTCCGCTTCCCCGATCTGGTGTTCCGTCTGACGCCCGGCCTGGTCATGTCCGCTGTCCTCATCAGCACCGCGGCGGCCGTTCTGGGCGCCCTCTTCGCCGTTCGCTCCGCCGCCAAGCTCCCGCCGGCCGAGGCGATGCGACCGCCAACGCCGGCCCGCTACCGGCGGGGATTGGCCGCGCGGTTGGGCCTGGGCTCGATCGCCGGCGCCAGCTGCATGATGGTGTTGCGCGAGGTCGAGCGGCGCCCACTGCGAACGGCGCTCTCCGCGATCGGGATCGGCGGCGCGGTCGCGCTGATCATCCTGGGCCATTTCGGCGTCGATTCATTGAACAACTATCTCGAGGCGATGTTCCGCCGCGAGCAACGCCAGGATCTGGCGGTTGCCTTTGCGCGACCGGCAGATCCCCGGGTGGTCACCCAGCTCGCGAGCATGCCCGGGGTCATCACGGCCGAAGGAATCCGCGCCGTCCCGATCCGGGTTCGCCACGAGCACCGCATGCGCGATTCGGTACTGATGGGCCTGCCGTCCGAGGCCACGCTCCGGCGCCTGGTCGCGCGCGCCGGCCACGAGGTGCCGATTCCCGCTGACGGCGTGCTGGTCACCACGGCGCTCGGCGAGATTCTGGGAGTCGCGGTTGGCGATCGCTTGGAAGTCGAGGTGCTGGAAGGGGATCGCCGCCTGCTGCGCCCGGTCGTCGCGGGGTTCGTCGACGAGTCGGTCGGGCTGCAGGTCTATGCGCGCGCCGAGGTCGTATCCGCGCTGGAGGGCGATCTGGGCGCGGTTTCGTCCGCCCTGCTCAAGGTCGATCCCACCCTGCGCACCTCGGTGGAAGACCAGCTCCGTCGATCCCCTCGGGTCATCGACGTCTCCGACGTGGCGGCCGACGTCCAGCGCCTGCGCGACATGAACGGCGCCGCGATGGACATCTGGACCCTGGTTTCGATCACCCTGGCGGCCTGTGTGATCTTCGGGGTCGTCTACAACAACGCGCGGATCGCGCTGGCGACGCGGAGCCGCGAGCTGGCGACTCTGCGCGTGCTCGGCCTGTCGCGGGCGGAGATCTCCTCGATCTTGATCGCCGGACTGGCCATCGAGGTGGTGCTGGCGATCCCGGTCGGCCTGTTCTTGGGGCGGGGCTGGGCGGAGCTGTTCTTCACCCGCGCCGTCGATCAGGAGACGTTTCGATTTCAGGTGTTGATCGAGAGCCGGACCTACCTGCTGGCTGCGCTGGTGGCGCTGTTGGCCGCCGCGGCGAGCGCCCTGTGGGTCCGTCGCAGCCTCGATCGCCTCGATCTCATCGGCGTTCTCAAGACCAGGGAGTGAAGGGGAAGGACATGACAATCGATTCAACAGTCGCGGCACCGCAGATGGGGCCGTCACCGCATCTGCTCGGCGCCGAACCCGAACCGGGGCGTCACCGGGCGCGGGATCGACACCGGGGGTTCGCTCGCCGCCTCCGGCGGGGGTTGCTGGCAGCCCTGCTGGTGGCCGCGACCGCTGGCGCCGTCCTGGCCCTACGCCCTCGACCGGTCCCGGTCGACGTCGCGCGGACGACCCGCGGGTCGCTGGTCGTGGCGGTGGAGGAGAGCGGGAAGACCCGCGTCAAGGATCGCTACGTCGTATCCGCGCCGGCCACGGGTCGCCTCTCGCGCCTCATGCTCGAGCCCGGCGACACCGTCAAGGAGGGGGACACGCTGGCCGAGATCGCGCCGGCGCTGTCGCCTTTGCTCGACCAGCGGACGCGCGCCGAAGCTCAGGCCCGCCTGGGCGCGGCCGTCTCGGCCCTCGGCCAAGCCCGATCGCAGGCGGCGCGCGCGGCAGCCGCCAAGGACTTGTCCGAGCAAGAGCTGGCCCGCATCCGAAAGCTGCTCGATCGGGGAGCCATCGCCCGGCAACCTTTCGAGCAGGCCCAGTTCGAGGCGCGCATGCGGGCAGAAGAGCACGCCTCCACGCTCTTCGCCGAAAAGGTCGCCGCCGAAGACGTTCGGATGGCACGGGTCACGCTCGGTCGCGGCGACGGCGCCTCGGGCAATCGCCACATCGACGTGCTGGCTCCGGTTTCTGGCCGAGTGTTTCGTGTGTTTCAAAAGAGCGCCGGGGTGGTGTCGGCGGGTACGCCTCTGGTGGAGGTCGGCGATCCGGCGGCGTTGGAGGTGGTCGTGGATCTCCTGACGACCGCTGCGGTCCAGGTGAAATCGGGTGCCGAGGTCGGGATCCTGGGTTGGGGCGGCGACGGTCCGCTGGCCGGCCGAGTCCGTTTGGTCGAGCCTTCTGGATTCACGCGGCCGTCCGCGCTGGGCGTCGACGAACAACGCGTGAACGTGGTCGTCGCGCTGACCGACCCACCGACGCGATGGGCGGCCTTGGGAGATGGCTTCCGGGTCGAGACGCGGCTGGTTCTCTGGCAAGCCCCCGACGTCCTCAAGGCACCACTTGGCGCCGTCTTCCGCCACGGCGACGGTTGGGCCGCGTTCCGGATCGACGCCGGCAAGGCCTCCCTGGTGCCGGTCGAGATCGGCCATCGGGGCGATTCGGAGGTCGAGATCCTGTCCGACCTGGCGCCAAACGTCACACTGGCCGTCCACCCGGGAGATCGCGTCAAGCAGGGCGCGCGCGTCGAGCCGCGATAGTCAATGGAAGATCCAACACGGCTGCTGACGCCGACGCTCTTCCTGGGCTCCTCGTTTCTCATGCTTGCCGTCAGCATCCATCCGTTGGCGCCGCCTTGGAACCAAAACCGAGCGCCAGTCCTGAACGATGTGCACGCGCTGTCTAGGCTATCCTCTCCTTCGTGGCGCCGCGGATGCGAGCAACGCCGGTGGATCCGGATTGGAACGACTTCAAGATCATCCTGGCGCTTTCGCGTGCGGGTTCGGTCGCTGGGGCTGCTCGGTTGCTTTCGGTCGACAGCTCGACCGTTTCGCGCAGGCTCACGGCTCTCGAGGAAGCGATGGGGGCGCGGCTGGTCCTCCGCGGTGGACGCGAGCTCGGCTGGACTCCCGAGGGTCGGGCCGCGCTCGCCGCCGCCGAGGCACTGGAGGCAAGGGTCGCGGATGCCACTCGGATGATCCGTGTCGCCAAACAGGACGTGGTGGGTTCGGTGCGCGTGTCTTGCCCGCCTGGCCTCACGCCATTCTTGGCGCGCCTGCTGCCCGTGATGCGCGAACGGCATCCGGCGCTCGCCGTGGAGCTGATCGGCGATGGCCGCACCGTCGATCTTTCGAAAGGCGAGGCCGACGTCGCCCTTCGCATGTTCCGCCCCACCGAGACCGACATGGTGGCTCGCCGAGCGCTCGAGCTCGGCTGGGCGGTGTACGCATCCAAAGCCTATGTCGCCGGACACGGTCTGCCTGCCTCCATCGACCGGCTATGCGATCACCGCCTGGTGCTCTACGTGGACGCGATGAATCGCGTGCCGGGTCCACAATGGATCGACGCACACCGAGGGCCGGAGAGCCTTTTCATCCGGGTCGACAACACGGACACGGCGAGCTACGTGATTGCGACGGGGGGCGGAATCGGCGTCATCCCTTGTTTCTTGGGCGACGGCCATCCCGAGCTGGTTCGCGTCTTTCCGGAGCCGGTGACCTTCAGTACCGGCTGGCTCGTCTTCCACGAAGCGGCGCGCGACACGGCACGCGTGCGAGCGATGGTCGACGCATTCGCGGATTTTTTGGAATCTCAAGCCAACGTGATCTCGGGAAAGCTGGTCTGACGCCTATCGCTCGGCGTCAGACCTCACGCCACCAAGCGGTCGTTACGGACCCCACTCGGTACCCTGGACGAGCGCGATTTGCGGGGCGCCCTGAACACCGGCCTTGGCCATGGCGTCCTTGAGATCCTGCGACGCGAGGAAGGCCTTCAACTGGTCGGGTGAGTTGGCCTGGAGGTACAGGACGACCCCATTCGGATCGTCCACCCCGCGGTTGATGGCATGGCCCACGATGCCGGCCTTCGCGCGCGTCGCTCCGTGGCTGTCGAACACCTTCTTCCAGGTGTCGTAGTCGGCCACCCGAAGCTTGGCGATCGCTCCCGGCAGTGGGCGATCCTTCACCGCCATGTCCTCGACCGGGGTGACGAAGGCGATGCTCGGCGCGCCCTGGACACCGGCGTGTTGCATCGTCGCCTTCAAGTCTTCGCTGCCGAGGAACGCGTGGAGCGAGGTGGCATCCCTGGCGGCCAGGTAAAGGCTCACCAGGTTTGGATTCTCGGCCGCGCGATTGATATGGGTGCCCAGGATGCCCGCACGCGTCCGGGTGGTGGCGTGCTCGTCGAAGACTTTCTTCCATGCCGCGTAGTCCTTCACTTCGTGGGTGGCGACGGCGGCTGCGCCGGGCGTCGATGACGGGGCTGCCTTGTGATCGGTGGCTGCTTGCATGATTGGCTCCGCTTGTTGGAAGGTTGGGCTCGACTTCGATACGGACCCTAGTCTCGTGCTGGCGCTCGCGAAATATCGATCCTTGCAAACCCGCCGTGCAGATTTGCCTGGGTGCCCGATGGTGGTGGGAAGCAGGTTCCGGCGACGTTTCGGGCACACGAAGAGGCGACACCCGTCCTGCTCCTCCTTGGCGTCATGTGCCGCGGGCGGCGACGGCGGAGCCCCTAACGGGGCCCGGCACCGCGCGCTCGCACTTAGTCGGCACTTAGGCGAGCCGCAAATCGGATACGCCGCACGCCGCGCTTCCGATCCGCCGGCCTGAACGATCGGGTCGGGTGCCAGTCCGGCCGTGCACGTATTGTGCACCTCGTGCTCAACCGAGTACCCACCGTGAGCACGGGGTGCCCAGGCGTGTCGCCAAACGGCCCCGCAGTGGCGCCGTCGAGGTTGGCCCGGGTGTTGCTGTAAGAGAATCCGTTCAGACACGAAGACAAACGGAACTGAAAGGACAGCCACCATGACCTCCAC
>CAYTTF010000116.1:0-2582 GCA_964440665.1 uncultured Myxococcales bacterium
AGACCGGCGCGGTGACCGTGATCCAGCGCTTCAATTCGGCGCTCGGAGCTAACCCTCATTTCCACACCTTGTTCCTGGACGGGGTTTACACATTTCCCGTCGGCAGAGCGCCGGTGTTCCACCCGACGCCCGCCCCCACCGACGAGGACGTCGCGCGCGTCGCGGCAGCCGTGTTCCGTCGGGTGGAGGCCCGGCTCGCGGAGCGAGAGCCGGGCGCGGTGCAGCGGCGCTTCGTGGAAGGCGCGCCGGTCCTGGTGGCGATGGCCGAGGCCTCCGTGGGGGGAGTGGTCGCGACCGGTCCGCGTCGTGGCCGTCACATCGTTCGCGTGCGCAGCGCGGGCGCGGACCTCGACGCCTTCGTCATGGGACGCGGGAAGAAGATCCAGAACACGGTGTTGCGGAGCTTGGGCAGGTAGACGAGCAGCGCCAAGCATAGGAGGGCGATCAGGATGGTCGTCGGTTCCATGAGGGCCGGGCTATCGTATCAGGCCCTTAGCAGGGTGCCCTCTTCGTTGGAGCTGCCTACAACCTGCTCCGAATGTCCCGCTTGATAGCGAGCGCGGCATGAAACCGGGCGCCCCGGGTCGCTCTGTCGCGGGCACCGACAGAGCGGCCAACGCCCGGATCCACCCCGCGGACCCACTCGTGCCGCTCAGACCAATTTCTTCATCAGCACCCTGCTAGAACACGTAGACCGCTTGCCCCATGCCGCGGATGTTGTGGGGCTTCTCGACGACGTCGGCAAACTGGGGCTGAGCGAGGTACTCGACCTCGGTATACTGGCCCGAGATACCGAGTCGCACCGCGGGCGTGAGGTCGAAGAACAGGTTCGCGTCCGCGTAGCGGGAGGTGTCGGCGATCGTGCCCAGAAGCTCGATCTCCGCGCCGCCGGCCAGGAACAGCTTGTTCATGTTGTTCGAGTGCGACTGCGTGTAGTTGGCGGAGAAGATGAGGCGCGTATTGCCGGGTAGGTAGTACTGGAGGCCAGCCTTGAACGCGTACCAATTGATGGTGTGAAGGACGCCCAGGGTGTCGAACGTGACGAGGCCATTGTCGACGTCGCCGGTGTAGACGGGCGGCGGGTTTTGCTGTGCGGGGTTCGGCAGCGTCGGAAACCGCGCGCCGCCACCTGTGTTCATCACGTCGGCGATGCCGGTCCCCATGACGAAAGAGCCGGTCAGCGTCAGGCGGTTGTTGCGGTCGTTTGCGCTGTCCGCCGGGATGACCGGGATGAGGGCGTCGACCGAGAGACCCCAGCCCGTGACCCGGTTCGAGGTCTGCGTGGGCGGCGGGGTGAAGGCACCGACCTTGAACTGCCGGACCAGGCCCGACACGCCGATGGAGAGCGGCATCGCCACCGTCCCGACGTTGCCCGGCGTGGTGATCCCCTTCCAGCCGGGAAAGCTGAGGCGCAGGCCCCCCTCGCCGTCCGGAACCTGCGAATCCCGCTGACCCGGACGGACCGCGGCCACCGCGATGTCGACGCTGACTGGGCCGTCGGCGCCGAAGGTCTTCGAGATACGAAGCTGCGGATCGCGCGAGAAGACCATGTTCGGCAGGCCCAGGAACTCGGCCGTGCAAGGGAAGAAGTAGTTCTGCCAGCCGAAGACGTCGTAGGTCTGGCCCGCCACGACGTCGACGATGTCGGTCTGCAGCTTGAGGTACGCGTGCCGGATCCGGAAAGTCGGGCTGTCGTAGTAGGCGCTCTCGGAGATGTTGGGGGGACTGGCCGGCTGGTTTCCGAAGAAGTCTCCCTCGAGGACCGCCGACGACCTGATGCTTCCCATGGTGGGCGCGGAGAAGGCCAAGCCCAGCCGCGTGTTGCGCATCGAGAATTGGGTGCGACCGACCGTGCCCTGATAGGTGTCGTTGCGCGCGACGAGCGCGCTACCGATCGAGTCGCTGTAGCTCCGGGTGGTGTCGGAGATATAGTCGGCCTCGACGAAACCGAAGAACGTCACCGTCCACCGCTGGGTGCCCTCGCCGACCCCGACGGTCAGGGGGGCCCGGGTGTACCAGGACGGTGGCGCGCCCCCGGCGGTGGCCGCCAGCGTGGCCGGGGTCGGCTCGCCCCTCGACAGATCGGCGGGCGGCGTGGCCGGGGCCGAGGCGGGCACCGTCTCCGACTGCGCGGGCGCAGGCCGCGATTCCGGCGGGGGGGCGTCCGAAGGTTGCTGGGCGCGCGCGGTTGTTGAGCTTCCGAGCAGCGCGAAAGCGGCGACGGCGAGCGATCTTCTCGCCCTTGGCATAGATCTATCGATCATCGGGGTCATGAGTGTCCGGAGGGCTTGGCGATCGGCTCAGACTTCGGGCCAGAGGCTGGGTGAGCCGTTTCGATCCATGAGGACAACCTACCCCCATGCGGCTTTCCCTGATGCTCACCGGACGAATTCGATGGTTTGCGACGCTGGCGGTCGTGCTCGCCGCAGGGTGCGGGTCGAACAACGGCTCTGTCGATGCTGCTGGCGGGGCGGGGCAGAGCGGGGCCGCCGGTACGAGCGGCTCGGCCGGCACGAGCGGTGTCGCTGGCACGAGCGGTGTCGCCGGCACGAGCGGTGTCGCCGGCACGAGCGGTGTCGCCG
>CAYTTF010000116.1:2682-12420 GCA_964440665.1 uncultured Myxococcales bacterium
AGCGGTGTCGCCGGCACGAGCGGTGTCGCCGGCACGAGCGGTGTCGCCGGCACGAACGGGGGCGCGACCGGTGCGGGCGGCTCGGCCGGAAAAGGGGGTGCCGCGGGCACCGGGGCGGCGGGGGCCGCAGCCAGCGGGTGCGCCAACATCGACGCGACCCTCCCGCCAGAGCCGACGATCCCGGCGGCCTGCGCGACGCTGATGGCCAGCTTCGCCGCCGTCGCAGGCACCACACCCAGCGAGAGCTCGCTGGACACGGCCCGCATCAAGACGGCGCTCCAGACCTGTCCGGTGGGTCAGGCGGTCAAGCTGACGACCAACGGCTCGAACAACGCCTTCATCACCGGACCCTTCGCGCTGCCGACGGGAGTCAGCCTCTGGGTGGACACCGGCACGACGCTGTTCGGAACGCGCGATCCCAGCGTCTACGGCGTCTCCACCGCGCTCATCACGTCGAACGGCGCAAACTCCGGTGTGTACGGCGCCGGCGTGATCGATGGGCAGGGCGGAGAGCCTCAGGTCGGAAGCACCACGTCGTCGTGGGACATCAACGGCGCCGACGGAGACAGTCCGGCGCTCATCCAGGTCGTCGGCGCCACGAACTTCACGCTCTACAAGATCACGCTGCACAACGCGCCCAAGTTCCACGTCAAGCTCGGCGCGGCGGGCTTCGTGGTTTGGGGCATCACCATCAAGACGCCGTCGGAGGCGACCAACAGCGTCGGCACCAAGCTGACCGCCTCGAGCGCCCACAATACCGACGGCGTCGATCCGGGCGAAAACGCCAGCAACGGATTCATCGTCTACAACCAGATCAGCGTCGGCGACGATCACATCGCGATCAAGGGCGGCAGCGGCGTCAGCAACCTCACCATCGCGCACAACCACTTCGAGGCCGGCCACGGCATGTCGATCGGCAGCGAGATCAACGGCGGCGTATCGAACGTCAAGGTCTGCGATCTGTCGATCGACGGGACCAATACCGGACTTTCGGGCGGCAGCGCCAACGGCATCCGGATCAAGTCGGACTCGAGCCGCGGCGGCCTGGTGAACAACATCTTTTACGGCGACGTTTGCGTGCGCGGTCTGACCAACCCGATCATCCTGACCCCGGCGTATTCGACCGCCACCGGCTCGCTGATCCCGCAATACACCAACATCACCATCCAGAATTTCCGATCGATGAGCACCTCGACGACGCCCAAGGTGACGCTGCTCGGCTACGACGCCACCCGCCTGCTGGGCATCACGCTCGACAACGTGGTGGTCGACGACATCACGTCGGCCAACATCTCCGCGAGCTACGCGAACGTGACGCTGGGCCCCGGCACGGTGAGCTTCACCCCGACGGGCACTAGCGTCACCGTGACCAACAAGGTCGCCGGCGCCTCGACCGCCAACGCCTGCACCAACAAGTGGGTGACTTTCTAGTTCAGGCTCGAGCCGTCGCGCGCGTTCCGCCCGGAACCAGCATGCGCGCCAGCGCGCGCGGCGCGCGGACGTCGTTCTCTTTCATCCAGGCCGCGCCGGCCGCGCCGGCCGCATCATCGCTGCCGGTTTCGCCCGCGGCCATCTGCGCCGCGGCCTTGAACAGCGACAGGCCGTGCGCGCCGGTCTCGTCGATGGCCCGCCGCAGCCAGACCGCGCCTTCGTTCGCGCGTCCTTCGACCTGCTCGATGCCGGCAAAGAGGAGCGCCGCCATGGCGCTCGACCAGCCGCCCCCGCGCCGCAGCTCGGCGGCGCAGCGGCGGGCGAGGCGCAACCGCGCGACGCGCTCGCTCCCGGTGGCGGCGATAGCGCCCGCCAGCGCCGTGCGTCCGCGCAGGTGGATCGCGACGGTCCGCGTGTGTTGCAGCCGCAGCAGCAGCGACTTGCGCAGCGCGGGCCAGCCGGCCCGGAAGCGCGTGTAGGCGCCTTCCCCGTCTCCGCCGTACAGATCGATCTGCGTGTGCGCGATCAGCTCGTACCAGTGCTGGATGTGGTAACCGCGGGCCGACCAGGCCTGCATCGCCTCGCGCGCCTCGCCGCGCGCCCGCTCCGGCTCGTCGCCCAGCAGCCACACGGCGTTGGCCAGACCGATCCGCAGCGTCGTGGCGGCGTAAACCGAGCCGCGGTCGTTGGCCTCCTTGAGCCCCTCGACCGCGGAGGCGCGAAACCGCGCCAGGCCCCCGAGGTAGTAGAAACACTCGAGGGTGAAGTGCCGAACGGCGTTCAGCTCCCAGGCCGCGCCCACGCACTTGTCGCGGAAGATCTGTTCGGCCGTCGCCAGGCTCTCGAGCGCCGGCGCGAAGCGGCCGCCCAGATGTGCGGACAGGCCGCTCATGAGCGAGACGATCCCGGTCGCGTGCGGGTAGTCGAGCTTGGTCGCGATCGCGCCCGCCTCGGCCAGCAGGCGCTTCGACCGGGCCCCGTCGCCCTGCGCCGCCGCGTAGGCCGCTTCGCCGGCGATCCCGCGCGCCACCCGGTACGGCTCGCCGGCGCCGAGCGCGAGCAAGAGGCTTCGCACCTGGAAGTGCGCCCCCTGCACCGGATCCATCAGGCCGAGCCCCGACGAGATCGACCAGCAGAGATCCACGCGCGCGAGCTCGCGCGGGGCGATCTCCTCGGCGGTTCGGCTGCGAAACCGCCGGCCCCGCAGCCGCAGGATGGCCCGCTGCGCCAGCAGCGCACGTACCGGCGAGCTGGCGAACTTGAGCCCCGCGTCCGCGAGCGCCTCGGTCGCGACCGCGCGGCCCTCGTCGAGCCGGCCGCTGCGAATGAGCTCCTCGGCGCCGCGCCGGCGGAGATCGAGCGCGTGGGCCGGGCCGGCGTTGCGGGCGGCCGCCAGATAGTGCGGCGCCGCCTCCCCGCCGCGGCCGACGTTGGAGAGCGCGTCGCCGAGGCCCACCAGCAGGTCGCGGCGTTGCTCCTCCGACCAGTTTCCGAGCGCCAGCGCGTCGGTGTAGTGCGCCACCGCCCGATCGAACGCCAGCGCCTCCGCCGCGCGCCGCGCCGCCGACGAGAAGTGGATCGCGGCTCGGTCGGTGTGGCCGGCCTCGCGCCAGTGGCCGCCGGCGCGCAGTGAATTCCCCGCGTCCTCGAAGGCCTCGGCGAGCTGTTCGTGCAGCTCGCGGGCGTCGCTGGTGGAGGTCGACAGGCGGGCGACCTGTCGGATGCGATCGTGCGAGAAGTCGAGCAGCTCGTCGCCCCGATCCGAAACGGAGTTGACGAGCTTGGCGGTCCGCAGCTCGTCGAACAGGCGGACGGCGGTGGCGCCATCGAGCGCGGTCAGGCGGCGCAACATCCGCACGGGTGTGGGCGCGCCGGCGACTGCCAAGGTCCGCAAGATGCGAATGGCCTGGGCCGGCAAGGCCTCCATCTGCGCGCGCAAGACGCCGTCCAGGGTCAGCGGCGCGGCGTCGCCCCGGCGGAGGTGCGAGGTGCGCGCGAGCTCCAGCAGGAACAGCGGGTGACCGGCCGATTCGCGCGCGATCAGATCGGCCCCCCCGTCCGGATCCGCGGCCCCGCCCGACACGAGCAGGTCGCGCGCCAGGCTGCGCGCCGCGGCGTCCTGCAAATTGGCGAGCGGCAGGTGTTGCTCGGACACAGCGGCGGCCAGCAGATGCGCGACCGGCTCTTCCGCGGCGGGCGTGCGCAAGGTGCCGAGCAGGAGCAGGCGGGGTGCGCCCGGCGGCCGCAACACCTCCGACAGGAGCGCCAGCGAGTCGGCGTCGGCCCACTGGAGATCGTCGACGAAGGCGATGACCGGCGCGCGCTCGCCCAGCGCCCGAAAGAGCTGCCGGAAGACGGCGAACATCGAAGCGCGGACCTCGCGCGGATCCGGCCCCACGTGCTCTTGCGGCGCGTGGGCGATGACCGGAACGCGGCCCAGCACCGGGAACGCCTGCAGCAAGACGGCGGCCCGCTGCGGGATGATCTTCTCGAGGACCGCGCCATCCATCCGGCGCAGCACGTGGGTGAGCACGTCGACCAGACCGTCGAGCGCCTTGAACGGAACCAACTCCCGCTCGTAGCAGCGGGCGGTGAGCAGGACCGCGTCTTCGCCGTCCGCGTGCGCGTCCAGGAACGCGCGCACCAGCGCCGATTTACCGACCCCCGACTCTCCGCGGACGATGAGCGCCTGGGCGCCGGCGCCCGTTCGCACCCTTGCCAGCGCGGCTTCGATGAAATCGAGCTCGGCTTCGCGGCCGACGAAGCGGATCGGCTCGTCGCTCGGCGTGGGCGGCTCGGCCACGCGTCCGGCCGGCGTCGGGGCCAGCAGCGCCAGCACCTGGGTTCCCGAAAAGCGCGAATCGGGATCCGGGCTGAGCAGGCCGTCGCAGAGCGCGGCCAGATCCGGCGGCGCGTCGGGGGCCAGGTCGACCACCCGCGGCGGGCGCCCGTGCTGCTTGCGGTAGAGGATCTCGTGGGGCAGGCCCTCGAAGGGCAGGCGGCCCGTCAGAAGCTCGAACAGGATCACGCCGAACGCGTACCAGTCGGCGGCCGCGGACACCGGCTGGTGCGCCACCTGCTCCGGCGCCATGTATTCGGGGGTTCCGGCTCCGGACTGCGTGGTCTCGATCGATGCGGCGCTGACCAGCCCAAAGTCGAGAAGGACCGCACGCCCCTCTGCGGTGACCAGGACGTTCGACGGCTTGACGTCCCGGTGCACGCACTGCGCGGCGTGCAGGGCGGCCAGCGCCTGGGCCAGTTGCGCGAGCGCCGGCCGCAACCGCTCCGCGCGGTACACGTTGTTTCCGATCGGCTCGTGGCGGCGGGCGCCGTCCCCGGGCAGAACGATCGGGGTCGCGGCGTCCGCAGCCATGACCGGAACGACCGAGGGCGTGCGAGCGGCCTCGACGCCCCGCACGTAGCTCAGGAGATCGGTCCCCTGCACCAGCTCCATCGAGAAGAACCACTGCGATCCCTCGGAGACCAGCTCGCCGAGGCGGACCAGGTTGGGGTGGCGAACGTCGGCGACGGCGCGGAACTCGCGCTTGAACCGCAGCAGCATGTCCGGGTTCACCACCGGCAACAGTTTCAACGCGACCGGGACGGTGTTGACCTCGTCGAACGCCTCGTACACCACGCCCATCCCACCCCGACCCAGGAAGCGCACCAGCCGAAAGCGCGTGGTACCCCGAAACGCGACCGCGCCCAAGTCCATCGTCAGCCTCGCGGCGTCACGGATCCAGGTCTATCGCGAAAGATGTCGGTGCGTCCAGCCGGGCGTACCCCAAGCGGGTGGCGCATCTGGGCGTCCACTCGCATGGGGGCAGCGCCGTTACCGTAACCACGGGCGGCGGGCGTCGTAGACTTCTTAGGGAGGTCGCCCATGAAGTCGCCGAAAAGTCAGGATTTGCGTACCCCGTTGCTGTCGCGCTCGACGGTCGCGATAGCGGCGGTCTTCGCCGTCGCGCTGGTTGGCGCGTCGCGCTGGAGCCGCTCCGCGCCGGGCACCGTCGATCCGAAGGGGCATACCGTCATGTCGAACAAGAAGTACAGCAAGCCGTCGGCCGCCGAGCTGCGCAAGATGCTGACGCCGATTCAGTTCGAGATCACCCAGAACGCGGGGACCGAGCCGCCGTTTCACAACCCGTACCACGACAACCACCAGCCGGGCCTCTACGTCGACGTCGCGACCGGCGAGCCGCTGTTCAGCTCGACCGACAAGTTCGACTCCGGGACCGGCTGGCCCAGCTTCACGCGTCCGGTCGAGCCGGAGCGGGTGGTCGAGCACCGCGACATGTCGGTCGGGATGGTGCGGACGGAGGTCGTGTCGAAGGGAGGCGAATCGCACCTCGGGCACGTCTTCGACGATGGGCCGGCGCCCACCAACCTGCGCTACTGCATCAACTCGGCGGCGCTGCGGTTCATCCCGGCGGCCAAGCTGGAAGCGGAAGGGTACGGCGCGTATCGCCCGCTCTTCGGCGACGCGCCCAAGCCGGCCGCCTCGACGATGCCCGCGCCCAACACCTGCACGCGCCCGGCGGCGGGCGGCAAGCCCGGCTGTGAGACGACGCTGGAGACGGCGGTCCTGGCGGGCGGCTGCTTCTGGGGAATGGAAGACATCCTGCGCAAGGTTCCCGGCGTCATCGAGACGGAGGTCGGCTACACCGGCGGCAAGACCGGGCACCCCACCTACCAGGACGTGCACACCGGCGAGACCGGGCACGCCGAATCGGTGCGCATCGTGTTCGATCCCAAGAAGCTCTCTTACGCCGATCTGCTGGAGAAGTGGTTCTTCCGCATGCACGATCCGACCACCCGCAACCAGCAGGGGAACGACAGGGGGTCGCAGTACCGATCGGCGATCTTCGTGACCTCGGCAGAGCAGCGAAAGATCGCCGAGGCGGTCAAGGCGCGGGCGGCCAAGTCGGGACGCTGGAAGAAGCCGATCGTCACCGAGATCGTCGACGCGGGACCGTTCACGCCGGCCGAGGCGTATCACCAGAAGTACCTCGAGAAGAACCCGGGCGGTTACACCTGCCACTACCTGCGGGACTGAGATCGGGCCGACCGACCGGCCGGGCCGTCTAAGGCTGATCGATGGTGATGTTGACGAAGGTCTTGGTCCACTGGGCGATGTGGTTGGAGGTGGTGATGTCCTGGAACGGCAGAGCGAACGCCGTGAAGCTGGGATCGGTACCGCCGGGGCCCAGCACCATGCCGACCATCCAGATGAGCGTCCCTTTCGGGGTCTCGGTGGTATTGACCGGCGGGGGCGGCGAGCGCAATCCGTACTGGCGGGTCGACGAGAAGGTCAGCCAGACCACCTTTTGAAACTCGTTCAGCGTTTCGACGAACGGGGCCCACTTGGGGAAGGAGTCGGTCAGGCTGGTGTTGCTGCCGTCCGCGACGCCCGGTGCGTTGGCGTTGGTCAGCGGCACCGGCGAAACGCCGCCCGACAGCGCCGTCAGGTAGACGGTCGCCGTCGCATCGGTGTCGGCGTCACAGGTTATGTCGGGCGCTTGTCCCGCCGTCGGTGTGCCGTTGGTGCAGGTCGATTGATCATAGACCACCAGGTTTCCGTCGGGGCTGATGGCCGGGTAGTACCGGTTGTTGCCCAGCTGCGGTGGAACCAGAACCGTGGGCGCGCTCCAGGTGCCGCCGCTGCGCTGGATGAAGTCGATGCCGCCGGTCGCGGGACGCTGATCGGTGGTGGGGGCGGTGGCGTCGACCGAGGTGAACACGATCGTCTCCGGCCCGTCCGCGTTCTTCGACCAGTCCGGGTGATCCGCCCGCAACCCGCCGAGATCGATGGTCTGGGTCACCGCGCCGCTTGTGCCGTCGAAGATCATCAGGTTGACGGGGCCCTTTTTGTTGGTGTCGCCGTACATCCCGACGAATTGCGAGCCGTCCTTGTTCCAGGACTCGAACTGGCTCTTCTGCGCGAGCGGGAAGGGCTGGGACGGCTTGTTGGTCGACACGTCCCAGAGCAGCATGCGCCCATCATTTTGTCCGCCGGCGCTGGCGACCAGCTTCGTTCCGTCGGGGGCCAGCGCGTGGCAGCCCACGCAGGTCGACCCGTCCGTGTTCGCGGGCGTCAGATACTGCACGGCGGTCGTCGTGCTGCCGCCGAAGTCCCAGCGCATGATCGCGGTCTTCCCGCTGGTGGTCCAGTAGTAGAGCGCGCCATGGATGTCGTCCTGGGAGAACTGCATGTGGAACGTCTGGCTGGCTCCGATGGAGGTCCCGGTGTCGTCCGTTCCGCGGATGAGCAGCTTGACCCCGCCCTGGCCGGCGTTCGACCGGGCCACGGCGGACCAGAGGCCCGGATCGGGCAGATAGATGCAGCCGGTGATGCCCGCCGGCGCCACGCAGCGGATGTAGCTTTTGATGTTCGCGCGCGCGCCGACGAAGCTCACCTCGAAGAGGGTGTTGCCCGTGCCGGGCATGAAATGAATCTCGATCCCCGAGACGTTGGGCGGAAACAGGACGCCGTCGTTCGGGTAGATGAGCTGCGGCGCCCGACTGGTATCGGTCGTCGTCGAAGTGAAGATGGTCGGGGCGTTGGTCGGCACCATCGAGGTCATGCCCGGATCGGCGCCGATGAAGGTGTAGGCGACCGTCAGAGTCGCCTTGGCGGTGAGGCCATTGGCGCTCGCGGTGATGGTCACCACGCCCCCCGAGGTACCCGTCGTGACCGCCAGGCCGCTCGTGCTGACCGTGGCAATTCCGCCGGGGCTCACGGCGTAGGAGACCTGGGCGCTCACATCGCGCGACTGGCCGTTGACGAACATCCCGGTGACTTTGTACTGCTGCGTCTGCGCGGGACCACCGTTTGCGACGGTCAGGCTCGCCGCAGTTGGACTGATGGTCAGCCCGACCAAGCCGGGAATGGTCGTCCCTCCACCGGTGCCCGCGGTCCCCGAACCGCCACCCTGCAGGTTCTTTGGGTTGAAGGAGCAACCGAGCGCGGCAGAGATTGCAGCCACCAAGAATGCGGACGCACGAGGCGAAAGGCGAACCATCGATACGAGGTCGGCTGATTCGCGGGTTTCATTGAGGACGACGCCGCAGGGCGCCAACCTGGACGCTCTCGTCCGCGGCACGCGAGTCGGCGCGGTGGCTGAGCCAGGCAAGGAAGTGAGGGTGGTCAGGACCAGGGCGGCGATCAGGCGCGCCCGCATCGGATGGCGGGGAATCGACCCGGCCAAGAGCGGCCCGTCAAGCTACCAGCGGTCACGACGTCGGCTTCTCGTCGGCGATGTAGCTCTCTGCGAAGCTCTCGTCGGGCACACCCGGTGGCCAGCCGACGATGACAAAGAACACGTCCAGCACGAAGAGGGCGATGGCGATGTCGTTGAAGAGGGTGGCGGCGGATAGATCGGGCCAGAGCTGGTTCGCCGACCAGAAGAGAAAAGCCACGGCGAGGATCACCGCCTTGACTATCTCCATTCGCGTTGGCCGGCGGATGAACTGGTAGACGAGGTAGGCGAGCGCGATCGCGGCGAGCGGCAGTGCGCCGAGCACCGCGTGCGCTCTCGCCGGAAAGAGCGCGGGAAACGCGTCCCAGAAGAGCAGCAGGCCGACCAGCCCGAGCGTCAAGACACCGAGGATCACGGGGAGAGCCTGGCGGGTGGTTCGAAATTCGACGGTCACGACTGAGCGAGCTTACTTTGCATCGATCGCACGCACCGGCAACAACGATTCGCCTTCACTGGCAGTTCGCACGGTTCTGGGGCCACGCATTTGGCATTCTGCATGGGATGCGGGAACCCGGCCTCGCGCCTGCTGGCTCGATTCGTGGCCCGAATGATGCAGTTCCTTGGAGTGGGTCCCGCAGAGGTCACCATGGATCACGGTCTCGAAGTCATTCCGATCTCGTCGTACCGGCGCCTGCCGCCAAACGGCCCGCAGATGCACGTCGCGGTCGTCGAGGAGCGCAAGGGCGTCGGATGGGGGGTGGCGCTGGTGGCGGGGTGGATGCTCTTGATTGTTGCGATTGTGGCGCACGACTGGGTGCAGACGGTCGGGAGCATCCGGAGCCTGCCTCCGGTGGAGCGAGCTCAGATCTACGAGCGCGCACTCGGCGACACCGAGTCCTCTTGCACCACGCCCGCGGCGGGCGAGGGCGCGCTTCACGAACACTGCTTGCACCAGGCCGAGTACCTGGTGCTGTTCCCCGAGTGCGACAGTCGGTGCCAGAACCTGGCCCAGGCGATCCTTCCCCATGCACGGCGATAACGCGCCCCGCGCACGCCGATAACGCGCGCTCCGCCGCTCGCCAGTCGTCGGAGGTCGGGCGCCACCCCG
>CAYTTF010000117.1:0-12405 GCA_964440665.1 uncultured Myxococcales bacterium
CGGCGGTCATACCGGAGGGGCCACACCCGATCCCATCTCGAACTCGGAAGTTAAGACCTCCAGGGCCGATGGTACTGCAGGGGAAACTCTGTGGGAGAGTAGGTCGTCGCCGGGAATTATTCGGGCCCCGCGCCACTAACCATGGCGCGGGGCTTTTCTTTTGGGCCTCGCCCCTGCCCGCCGCGCTCGCCCCAGGGCGCCGCCAGCCGGGTCAACTCCACCGGCTCAGCGCGGGCGGTCGAATCTCGGCGCGGCCTCCAGCCGGGTCAACTCCACCCGCTCAGCGCGGGCGGTCGAATTTCGGCGCGGCCTCCAGCCTGGAGAGGTGGCGACCGAATCGTTCGGCGATCAGGTGCTCGACGCAATAGTTGGCACCGTCCAGGCGCTTGCGGCCGCAACCGGCCTTGCGACACTCGAGCTTTCGCTCGCGCAGGGGGCCCAGGTGTTCCTCGAGGCGCGCCAGGCAGTACGCCCGCAGCGTCGACGCCCGATCGATGTCGCGTAGGCGCCGCGCCGAGGCCGGCTCCGGGCTGCAGAGGATCATCCCGCCCTCGATCTCCTCGGGCCACACCGCCAGCCACAGGCGCCGGCAGCCCGAGCACTGGCGCAGCTCTTCCCATTCGGCCAGCTCGACCACCGGCCATTGCATCACGCTGTCGTCCTCCACCTTTGACCACGGTGGTCGTGCGCGACAGGGACAGTCCAGCGTCGGTTCCACAGGTGCCGCCTAATCTTGCCCGTCGGAACCCGCCGCGTCGAGGCGCTGCTTCATCTCATCCGTCAGATCGCGCGCGATCACCCGGCCGCCGCCCACCGCACGCAGGCGGATGAAGCGCAGGTCGGGAAAACGGGTCAGCACCTCATCCAGGTCCGGCTCGTCGCCGCGGCGCGCGAGCGCGACCACCCGAACATCGTCGAAGTTGTACCCGCCACTCGGCGGCAGCGGCGGTGCGGCGACCAGGATCGCCGCCGACGTGCTCAGGTCCGGCGGAATGATTGCAAACGACGCGGGCACGTCGCCCAGCACCAGCACGCCGCCCGCCTCGATCGCGGGATCCTCCTTCACCGCGAGGTCGATGTCCTTGATCCCGCCGTCGACCTGAAAGACGTGATGCCCGGCGCGCAGGCCCGCGGCCACCGCCCGCCGCGTGGCCCCGACCCGACGCCCGTACGAGAGGATCTCCGCCCGACGCTCCATCGCCTGCGCCGCGCCCGCCAGAATCAAGAGGGCCGCCACGGTGATCTGCGCCGCGGAGCTCAGGACCGCCATTGCCTCCCCGACCGCCCAGCAGAGCCCGACGGCGGGAAGGTAGAAATAGCGCGCCCCGACGGCCCAGCCGGCCGCCGCCAGTGGTGCGGTGGCGACCGCCGCGAACGCCAGCGGCGCGAAGCGCACGGCGCCCTTGCCCCGCCGCGCCAGAGACAGCACGGAGAGCGCAATCACCACCGCGCCGACGGCGAAGGCCAGCGGCACCGGCACGATCTGGTCGCCGATGAAGAGCTGCGCGAACCCGCTGGCGATCTGGAGGCCGAGGCCGAAGATGTCGGGGCGGGGATCCCCGCTGCCGCCCCACCCGCGCAGCACGATCCGGCGAACGACGACCACGGCGGCGAGCAGCACGAATTGCGGCGCGATCGCGACCAGCTGTCGCCATCGCGGGCGCGGGGGATCCGCGCCGACCGGATCGGGGCGCGCCCAGAGCACCACGACGCCCAGAAACGGCAACACGTAGGCCGACTCCTTCGAGAGGAAGGCGGCCGCCGCCGCCAGCGATGCCAGCGCGGGGCGATCACGCAGCAGGTAGATGAGCGACGCGAGCACGAAGAGCGTGGCCAGGAGATCGGTGCTCGCGGAAAACCAGAGAGCAGCCTCCAGATTCTGGGGCGCCAGGAAAAACAGACCCGCCGCCGCATAGGCGGCCGCACGGGGCCGCTCGAGCGCGCGCAGCAGCCCCGCGACCAGCAGAGCGGCGCCCGCGTGGAGAGCGAAGGCGCAGAGCGCGAACGGAAAGCTGCTGCCGCCGCCCAGCCGGCCCAGGAGCCACCAGGCCACCATCGGCAACGGCCGGTAGTACTCGCCGCCGTGCCGATCGGTCAAGAAGGCCGCCCAGGGATGGGGCGCGTGGCGCGCGAACGCCAGGAACAGATGATCGTCCCCGATGAACGCCGTCGCCGCGAAAAACGGTGCGGCGACCATCAGGGCCGCGATCCCGAGCGCGATCCCGCCCGCCCATCGGCCCGCGGTCGTGGGCGCGGCTCCCTCTAGGGCCACGGCGCGTTCGCCCGCCGGGCCACGCCCTGCAGGATGCGCATCATCTGATCGTGAAGGTGGCCGTTGCTGGCCAGGATCCGACCGGTTTCGCCGTCGAAGGGGGTGCCGTCGAGATCGCTCACGCGTCCGCTGGCGCCCAGGATGATCGCCGCGCCGGCGACCAGATCCCACGGGTGCAGGGCCCGCTCCCAGTAGCCGTCGAGCCACCCGCAGGCCACGAAGCACAGATCGAGCGCGGCGGAGCCGAACCGGCGCGTCCCCTGCGCGGCGGCCGTGAAGGCGGCCCACTCCGGCAGGTTGGTCTGCACCGGGTTTCGCGCATAGGGAAACCCCGTCACCAGCAGCGCGCTGGCCAGTCGGTCGACCCGCGAGGGGACGATCGGCTTTCCGTTGAGGGTCGACGCACCACCCGTGATGGTGCCGGCGAACGACCAGCCGACCGCCGGCGCTTCGACCACGCCCAGCACCGGGCGCCGGTTCACGGAGAGGCCGATCGACACCGAGAAGATCGGCATCCCATGCGCGAAGTTGGTGGTTCCGTCGAGCGGATCGACGTACCAGACGCGCAGCGCGCCCGCGTCGCCGGCCACGGTTGTCCCCTCTTCGGCCACGATCCGATCGCCGGGAAACGCCGCCGCCAGACGCGCCACAATCAGCGCCTCGGAACGCTTGTCGTATTCGGTGACCAGGTTGATGTCTTCGGACTTGAACCCGATCGCGGGGCGGGTCCCCCAGCCCTCGAGCAAGACCTTCCCCGCGTCGCGGGCGATCTCGACGGCAATCAGGCGCGCGCCCTCCAGGGGATCGCGCGGCGCAACGTCAGCGGGTCCAGACGGACCGGGGGCACCGGGTGAAGCCATGGCCTAGAGCTCCTTTCGCATCCAGGTCGCGTCTTTCGATCGCGCCAGCGCGTACTCGGCGGTGGCGGCGATGGCGGGAACCACATCCTTGCGGTCGATGGCGGCAAAGCCCAGCTTCTCGCCGAAGTAGCCCTGCGCGCCGTCGGTGACCAGATAGAGTTGGCGCACGCCGAGCGCGCGCGCCCGCTCGGTGGCGGCTTCGACCAGGACGTACCCCAGCCCCTCGCCGCGCCGCTCGGGCGCCACCGCCAGCATGCGAAGCAGGGCCACCTCACCGGCCACTTCGATCGCCACGCAGGCAACCAGCGGGGCGCCGCGCTCCGAGCTCGGAATGACCAGATAGCTCGGCCAGAACTGCTCGAGAACGGGATGCGCGATGCCCACCCGATCGAGAAGATTGCCGATGCGGCTCTTGTGCTCTGGGCGTGCGGGCATGACCGGATCGCCGAGAGCGTCCAGCAGGCGATCGTGCAGGCCGCCATAGTCGCCGGACGACATCACGAGAACGGTGTCGCCGGGCGACGCCCGCTCCGCGAGGTGCGCGACCGTCGCCTCGACGGTGGGAATGAGACGGGCCGGGACGTCCACGCGACGCAGATCGGCCGCCAGGCGCTCCACGTCCAGGCGATCCGACTCCGGAACCTTCTGGGGCGCGTAGAGCGGCGCCAGCACCACCTCGTCCGCGACCGAGAGCGCGTCGGCGAATTCGGTCTGAAACACGTTGCGCCGGCTGGTCGCGGAGCGTGGCTCGAACGCCGCGATCAGCTTCCCGGGCCCGAATCGCCCCTTGAGCGCCAGGATCGTCTCGCGGATCGCGGTGGGGTGGTGGGCGAAATCGTCGACAACGGTGACCCCGCGCGCGACGCCGCGCACCTCCTGCCGACGGCGCACGCCCAGGAACCGGCGGACGGCGCGCGCGATCGTCAGGAGCTCGACGCCCAGACCCGACGCGACGGTGATGACGCCCACCAGATTCTCGTAGTTGTAAATGCCCGGCAGGTTGGTCTCGACGGTGACCACCCGCTCGCCCCGCCGCGCGACCGCCAGCGTCGCCCGCCCGCCGATGGCGCGCGCGACGACCTCGAAGGTCCAGTCGGCGCCGGAGCCGGGACGGCCATACGTGACCACCTGACAGCGCGCGCTGCGCGCGACCTCCATCGCGCCGGCCGAGGCGGCGCAAGCCACCAGCAGACCGTCCTCGGGGAGCAGCGCCACGAACTTGCGAAACGCCGCCCGCACCGCCTCCTCATCCCGGAAGATGTCCGCGTGATCGAACTCGACCGAGGTCAGCAGCGCGACCTGGGGCCGGTAGTGAAGGAACTTCGACTCTTTGTCGAAGAAGGCGGTGTCGTATTCGTCGCCTTCGACGACGAACTCGGCGCCGGCGCCGAGGCGCCAGGACTGCCGGAAGTTGAGCGGCACGCCGCCGATCAAAAACGACGGATCGCGACCGGCCTCGGCCAGCACGTGGGCCAGCAGCGACGACGACGTGGTCTTGCCGTGGGTCCCCGCCACCACCACGGATTTTTTGTCGCCCAGAAAGAGCTTTCCGAACAGCGACGGGAACGATTCGAGCGGGATGGGATGACCCGGCCCCGGCGCCTGGGCGGCCAGCACCTCGACGTGGTCCTTGCGGCAGATGTTGCCGACCACGACCGCGTCGGGGCCCCAATCGAGGTTGGCGGCGCGAAACCCCTCGAACACCGGAATCTTCTGCTCCTCGAGCTGCGTCGACATGGGCGGGTAGACGTGCTCGTCGGACCCGCGCACGTCGTGACCGGCGGCCTTGAGCAGACCGGCCAGCGATCCCATTCCGGTGCCGCAGATTCCGATCAGGTGCACCTTCACTTCGGCACGCACTCCGTGGAGCCCGGCGCGAACTGGGTCGCGAATCGTTTCACCTCCATGGTAAACCGCACCGTGAAATCACGAAAAACTCCCAGCTCGCGATCGCCCGTTCCGCCCGAGGTGTCCCAGACTAGATGCGAGATCACGGTCGAGCCGCAGGGATCGATCCGACCGCGCTTGCGCGTCTTGGCCTCGGCGCTCCAGGCGTCGGCCGCGTCGCGGTTGCACCGCTGCCCGGGGCCGTCGCAGCGCACGGAAAGCAAGTCGTACCACCAGGGCCCCTTGGGCCCGTACTCCGCCATGTCGAGCGTCGGCGCGATGCCACCCTCCGGGGTCGACGCCCGCGCGGTGAAGGCGACCTCGGAGGTGGTCCCGGGGAGCACGTCGATATAAAAGCAGGTTTCGTCCGCATCGCCGGCGAAACGACCGAGCGTCGGCGACTCGAGGGTCGCGCTCCCCCCCGCGGCGGAGAGCCGGATCTCGAAGCGCTTGTGGTCGGCGTTGGGCGGCGAGGTCTCCGCCACGTCACCGCGCGCCCGGCAGGCGCAGGGCGCGCCGCTTCCCGGCCGACAACGCGCGCCGGCCAGGTTCGCGTCCCGCGCGCCCGGGGTGGCCGGCGCGGGGATGGTCGGGCCCTTGCCCGCGGCGCCCGAAGGCGCCGCGCCCGAACACCCCAGGCCCGATGTCGCGGCGAGGGCGAGCAACGCCAGGGCGGCGTGCGGAGTCAAACGCTCGAGGGGGAAACGGCGGCGCATGTTGCGAAATCCGTCGATGGGTGTGGGGGGCGTCTGGGTCGTTGGCAACGCGGAGGTATTTGACGTCGCCCCGGTAGACGGCGACGCACCGCTTACGTACCATGCTTTCTTCATGCCACCTCGCTTTAGACGCCTGTTTGCCCTGGTCGCGCTGGCTGCCGCGATCGGGCTCGGTTGCGCCGAGTCGGACGATGACACCAAACCGGTCACGTACTCTCTCACGGCCAAACAAAATTACGAGAAAGGGATGGCCGAGCTGAAGGACGAAAGTTACGGCGAGGCGAAGAAGTACTTCCAGTTCGTCAAACAGAAGTTTCCGTTCTCGAAGTACGCCACCATGGCCGAGCTGGCCCTGGCCGACACGCACTTCGCCCAGGGCAACTACACCGAATCGATCGAAAGCTACAAGAGCTTCGCGCGCCTGCACCCGACGCACGAAAAGGTGGAGGACGGCTACGTCGCCTTTCGCATTTCCGAGAGCTACTTCCGCGACATGCCGGAAGACCTCTGGATCATGCCCCCCTCTTACGAAAAGGACCAGTCGGCCGTGGTCGACGCACAGCGAGAGCTGGAGAGCTTCCGCAAGACGTTTCCGACCTCGCCCTATTCGAAGAAGGTACAAGAGATGCGCCAGGAGGTCTTGAAGCGCCTGGTCGACCACGAGGTCTACGTCGCGCGCTTCTATCTCAAGATCGATCACCCCAAGGCGGCCGCCATGCGCCTCGAAGGCGCGATCGCCCGCTACCCTGGCTCCGGGCGCGAGCCCGAGCTTCTCTACTCACTCGGCGAGACCTACCTGCACATGAACGATCCGTTGCGGGCCAAGGAAACCTTCGCCCGCGTGGTGGCCGAGCACGGCGAGGCACCGCAGGCGCGCCGTTCCGAGCTCTACCTCGAGTACATCACCCGCCGCTTCGGGCCGAGCCCGCAACCCAAGCCAACCACGCCCGCACCGACGCAGGCGGGTCATGGCTGAGGGCGCGCGCGCCGGGCTCCGCGATCTGGTCGCGCGCGGCCGGTCCCACTATCGGGCCGGCGAGTATGCCGAGGCCGTCACCTGTCTCACCGAGGTCCTGCGCGAGAAGGCACCCTACGCCGACGTCTACGACATGCTCGGCTTCATCTACCACCAGGAAGGACGGCTGGCGGAAGCCGAAGAGATGTTCCGCGAGGCGCTGCGCATCAACCCCTCCTACACGGAAGCGGCGCTGAACCTGGTCGTCACCTGCAACGACCTGGGCAAATACGCCGAGGCCAGCACGATCTACGAGAGGGCCATGGCTGCATCGAAGCGGGCCCCCCGCGAGCTCGACCCCTTCGTCAAGGGCAAGATCGCCAACATGCATGCCGAGGTGGGCGCCGCGTATCGCGCGGTCGCGCTCTACGACGAGGCGTTGGGCGAGTACGAGCGCGCGCTGGCGCTCTGCCCGACGTTCGCCGACATTCGGACCGAGCTCGGGAAGACCCGGCGCGAGATGGGGGACGTACCCGGCGCCGTCCGCGAGCTCGAGCGGGTGCGCGCCGAGAGCCCACGGTTCATGCCTGGGCGCATCCACCTGGGGCTCGGGTACTACGCGGCCGGCCGGCACGACGACGCGGCCAGGGAGTGGCGGGCCGTGCTCGGCGCCGCGCCCGACAACCGTTCGGCGCGCATGTACCTGGCGATGCTCCAGGGAACGCCCGATCCCTCGGGGCCGCCGCCCCGGGCCGGCTGATCGTCCTCCCCCGCGCCACGTGCTCACCTTCAATTCGTCTCCAGAACACTTCATCGTGGAGGAGATCGCCGCCTACGCGCCGAGCGGCGAAGGGGCGCACACCTTCCTCTGGATCGAAAAACGTGGTCTGACGACCTTCGACGCCATCGCCCGCGTCGCCGCCGCGCTCGAGGTCGCAGCGCGCGACATGGGCTATGCGGGTCTCAAGGATCGCCACGCGCTCACGCGGCAGTGGCTGAGCATTCCGGGGAAGTTTGAAGTGGGGACCGTCGCGGCGTCGATACCATACCCGCTCGGCGATGATCTCATCGTGCTGGCGGCGATACCCCACCCCCACAAGCTGCGGCTCGGCCATCTGCGCGGCAACCGCTTCGAGGTGGTGTTGACCGGGAGCGCCACCGATGCGGAAATCGACGCGCTGGCGACCCGATTCGCGGCGCTGGTGGGAAGCGGCGTGCCGAACCGCTTCGGCGCCCAGCGCTTCGGCGCCGGCGGCGACAACGCCGCGGCCGGGCTGGCGCTCCTGCGCGGTGAGCGGCGGGAACGCGATCGCCGCCGACGCCGACTCCTGCTCTCGGCCTTGCAGTCCGCCGTCTTCAACCGGGCGCTCGAGCTGCGCGCGGCGACCGGCGATCTCGCGCAGGTACGTCCCGGCGACGTCCTGCAGAAGACAGCCAGCGGCGGGCTGTTCGTCTCGATCGATCCGGCGATCGATCAGGCGCGGGTCGCGAGCGGCGAGGTCGTTCCCACCGGTCCCCTCCCCGGCGGCCGCGAGATCGAACCGCCGCCCGGCACGCCGGCCCGCGCGATCGAGGACCAGGCGATCGCCGCGGTGGGCGCCACGCGGGAGGATTTCGCGCGCGCCGGACGGGAAATCCCCGGCGCGCGCCGCCCGGTTCTACTGAAGGTCACGGTCGAAGGCGAAGGATTCGTGCGGGAGCCGGCGGGCGCAGGCCCCGACGAACCGGTTGACTCCGAGGCGCGCGCGCGCGCCGTGCGGCTTGCCTTCGCGCTCCCGGCGGGCGGCTACGCGACGGTCCTCATCGAGGCGCTTCTCGGGGGCCCCACGTGATTTATGGTAGCGTTTCGCGCGTCGCGGGCACGGAGGACACATGCATCTGACCGAACGGATCCTGGGATTCACGCTGCTCGGCTCGGAGTGGGTCCTTTGGGTGCTGGTCGGTCTGTCGATCCTCTCGGTCACGGTGATGGTCGAACGTGCCATCTATTTCCGTGGCACCGGCGGCGACCTCGAGGCGCTGGGGCGTGAGCTGGCCGAACGCCTGAAAGAGGCCGATCTCGAGGGCGCCCGCCGCTCACTGGCCGGGCAGCGCGCCCCGGCGGCCCTGGTGGCCGCGGCCGGCATCGCCGAGCTCGATCGCGGCGCGGACGCGGTGGCCGAGATCATGGCCAGCGCGAAGGCCCGTCTCCGTGTGGACCTGGACCGCAACCTCGGCGTCCTCGGCACGCTCGGCAACAACGCGCCGTTCATCGGCCTGTTCGGCACGGTGCTGGGGATCATCAAGGCCTTCGCCGATCTGTCACGCAACCAGACCGGCGGCTCGGCGGCGGTGATGTCGGGCATCTCGGAAGCCCTGGTGGCGACCGCCGTCGGCCTGATCGTCGCGATCCCGGCGGTCATCGCATTCAACTTTTTTCAGGGGAAGGTGCGCAAGGCGATCGCCCGCATAGACACGATGGGACACCTGGTCCTCTCGACCATCCCGCGCAAGAAGGAATAGCCGATGGCCTTCGGCAGGGTCAGCTTCGGCAGTGACGACGAGCCCGGTCGGATGATCGTCGACATCAACGTCACGCCGCTGGTCGACATCACGCTGGTGCTGCTGATCGTCTTCATGGTGACGGCGGCCTACATCGTGAACCCCGCGATCAAGGTCGACCTCCCCAGGGCGGCATCGGGAACTGAACAGACGCGGACGGTGCTGGCGCTGACTCTGATGAAGGACGGCGCGCTGTACCTGAACGGCGAGCGCAGCAACGACGATGCGGTCACCCACGCCATCGGCAATGAGCTGCCGCGAAATCCGGAGCTCCAGGCGATCATCGCCGCCGACCGGGCCGTCCCGCACGGCGACGTCGTGCACCTCATCGACCTGGTCAAGCGGGCGGGCGTCCACCGGTTCGCGATCGACGTCGACCCCGGCGCGGCCGCCCGACCAAGGTGAGCGCAAGGTAAGCGCAAGGTAAGCGCAAGGTAGGGCTAGATAAACGCTGTTTCGTGGACTTCGAGGTGCGTTCAGCGATATGCTGATCGCACGCCTGCCGACGCCCACCTTCGTTCGGGATCCCCTGGATGACACCCAAAACCAGGTCGCGCGCACGCGGCGCCGCGATCGCCCTACCGTTCCTGAGCCTTTTCGTGCTCATGCTGGCGCGTCCCGCCGCCGCGCAGAACAGGGCCCCTCAAGACACCAGCATCGATCCGCAGCTGTTCCAGCCGGCGATCGGCCCCCTGAATTTTCTCACCGTCGAGGGGGCGCAGGTCCCGGACCACAAACGCCTCAGCTTCGGGCTCAGCCTCAACTATCAGCAGCGCCCGTACACGGTCTTCACCCTGGGTGCCACCCCGGGCGAGACCCACGTCATCGACAACCAGCTCACGGGCGAGCTGGACGCGGCCATCGGTCTCTTCGGCAAGTATCAGGTCGGCATCGGACTGCCCTTCACCCCCTACCTGGACGGCGACGAGATCAGCCCGATGGGGGTCCCGGCGAATCTGCACCTCACCGAGAGCGGAATCGGCGACCTACGCCTGGAAGGCAAGGCACACCTCGCCACGCTCGGCGATGACGATCAGTACGATCTCGCGCTCTCGGCGGGGCTCACGCTGCCAACCGGGCACGCCGGCGGCCGCGACTACCTGGGCGACAAGACCGTCACAGGCCGGATAAAGGCCATCGCCACCGTCGAACTCGGACCGGTGCGCGCCGCGGCCAACCTGGGCCTCCTGATCCGCGAGACCTCCGCCGCCTTCGCGACCGAGCTCGGGCCGCAGATTCTCTACGGCGCCGCCGCCGCCTATTCGGTCGACAAGAAGACCGACCTGATTCTGGAGATGTTCGGGCGCAGCGGCCTCAACCAGTTCGCCAGCTTCTACAACGACGTGAACCCGTTCGAAATCGATCTGGCCGGGCGCCGTTCGATAAAGGGGATGTGGTCGGTCACCGGCGGCGTCGGCCGCGGGCTCGGCAACGGCATCGGCTCGCCCGACCTGCGTCTGTTCCTGGGCGCAGCCTTCAATCCCGACTACCGCGACCGCGACCACGACGGCATCTTCGACATTAACGACAAATGTCCCGACCAGCCCGAAGATCGCGACGGGTTCCAGGACGAGGACGGCTGTCCGGATCCCGACAACGACAACGATGGCATCCCCGACGCCCTCGACAAGTGCCCGAACGAGCCGGAGGACATCGACGAGTTCCAGGACGCCGACGGCTGCCCAGACCTGGACAACGACCAGGACGGCATCCCGGATCTCAACGACGCCTGCCCGAACGCGGCGGAAGACGGCAAGGGAAAGCGCCCCACGGACGGCTGCCCGTGGACCACCGAGGATAGCGACGGCGACGGCATCCCCGATGCGGTCGACAAGTGTCCCGATGAGGCCGAGGACAAGGACGGTTATGAGGACGCCGACGGTTGCCCAGACCCGGACAACGACAGCGATGGAATCCCCGACAGCTTCGACAACTGTCCGAACGAACCAGAAGATGCCGACGGCTTCCAGGACGAGGATGGTTGCCCAGACCCGGACAACGACAAGGACGGCATCCCCGACACCATCGACAAATGCCCGATGCAGCCCGAGACGCTGAACGGGATCAAGGACGATGACGGATGCCCGGATCCGGGGCCGGAGTGGGTGCGTCTCGGCGAAGGCAAGATCGAAGTCGACCCGCAGATCGGATTCTTCGGTCACGGCGGGAAGCTCACGCTCAAGGGCGAGTCGGCCAAGGTCGTCAACGACGTGGCGCTGGTCATGAAGGGTCATCCCGAGATCGGAAGGCTCCGGATCGAGGTCAAGACGCAGGGGGTCCCGAAGCTCGAGACACAGAAGCGCGCCGACGCCGTCCGCGACTTCCTGGTTTCGAAGGGTGTGGACGCGACGCGCCTCGACCCGGTCGGGCTGGGCGCGGGTCCCTCGCACGTCGACTTCATCATCGAGGCGGCGCTGCCCAAGCCCGCTCCCGCGCCCCAGCCGGCCCCCGCCGGGGCGCCGCCGCCGCTGGCGCCCGCGGCTGGCCAGCCGGCCCCGGCGACTGGCCAGGCGGCCCCGGCGCCACTGCGCCCCCCGCCGCTGCCGCCACCACCGTCTTCGCCGCCGCCCGCTCCGCCCGGAACGATGTTGCCCGGAAGGCCCTGATGCGCGTCGTCGGCTGGGGCGCCTCCGACGTGGGCCGGAAACGGACCCACAACGAAGACAGCTTGCTCTGCAACAACGATCTGACGCTATACGCGGTGGCCGACGGCATGGGTGGCCATCTGGGCGGCGAGCGCGCGAGCCGAATGGCGGTCGAGATCCTGGAGCGCGAAATCGCCGAGGTTCGCAAGGCCGGGCTCCTGGCGGTCCGCCCCGAAGACCTGACGCGGGGCGACCCCCATCCGGTCAACGCGCTGCTGCGCCGGGCGGTGGTGGAAGCCGATCGCCACATCTACGAAACGGCTCTTGCGAACCCCGAGTTGTCCGGCATGGGAACCACGCTCACCGCGCTGCTGTTCTCGACCGGCTACGTCCACATGGGACACGTGGGCGATTCGCGCGCGTATCTCTATCGCGACGGCCGGGCCCGCCAGCTCACCGAAGATCACTCCTGGATCCAGGAGCAGGTGCGGGCAGGTCTGATCTCGCCGGCGGAAGCGAAAGAATCGCGCTTCCGGAACATCATCACCCGCTCGGTCGGCTTCGAGCCGAGCGTCGAGCCGGACCTGGC
>CAYTTF010000118.1:0-595 GCA_964440665.1 uncultured Myxococcales bacterium
ATTTTATCGAACATCGCCATGATAAAGCCCGCCGCCGGACGCGCGCACTAGAACGCTCAGTCTCGGACATTTGATGCGATGCGACTTGGGGCCTCGGATGCCCTGCACGCACCCTGCCCTTGCCATACAGGCAGCCGCACGGCAAAATCGGCTCCCTCGATGCAGGCCGTGCGCTCGCGCCGCCTTTGCAACGTCTTAATGATGAATCTCTTCGCCCCCCGAGGAACCATGAAAACCAGGTTACTTCTGTCGATGCTATTGGCGGTCGGTGTTGGTTCGTGTGCGACGCCGGACGACGGGGGCAGCGACGCTGCCGGCGCAGCGACCGGGACCGGCGGAAAATCCGGCACCGGCGGTGCCACCGGGAGCGGCGGCAGATCTTCAGGCAGCGGCGGCGCGACCGGGACCGGCGGCAGTTTCCTCGGCAACGGCGGCACGACCGGCAGCGGCGGCAGCTCCACCGGCGGCGCGACCGGGACCGGCGGCAGTTTCTCCGGCAGCGGGGGCACGACGGGCTCCGGCGGCAGCGCGACCGGCGGCGGCGGAACCACGGGATCGGGCGGCGCCACCGGCTTGGGAGGGACGACAGGCTCCG
>CAYTTF010000118.1:695-12152 GCA_964440665.1 uncultured Myxococcales bacterium
GCGGCACGACGGGCTCCGGCGGCAAAGGCCCCGGCGGCACGACGGGCTCCGGCGGCAAAGGCCCCGGCGGCACGACGGGCTCCGGCGGTGCGACCGGGACCGGCGGCGCCAGCGGCGGCAACATTTGCAACTTCGCGAGCGGGCTCAACATCGCCTGGGTCAACTTCGCCGGCGACGTCCCGGCTACCGGTGCGATCTCGGCCCAGAATCTCGCGACCTTCAACACCATCTTCAAGAACACCCACGACAATGGTGGCCGCGTTATCCGGTGGTGGCTCCACACCAACGGCACGGTGACGCCGGGGTACAACTCGAGCGGCCTGGCCCTACAGGTTACCCAGAGTCAGATCACCGCCGTCAAGGCCATCCTCGGCGCCGCGAACTCGAACGGCGTGGCGGTCAACATCAGCTTGTGGTCGTTCGACATGCTGCAAACCGGAACCGAAGGTATCTCGACCACCGTGGGGGGCTACAACAAGCTCCTTTTGGAAAACGACACGAATCGGCAGGCCTACATCGACAACTATCTCACTCCGCTCGTGACCGCCCTCAAGGGCACTCCGGGCCTATATTCGTACGAGATCTTCAACGAGCCTGAAGGAATGGGCCCCAACGGGTGGGCCGCGGTCAGAACGACCGAGGCCTTCATTCAAAGGTCCGTGAACTGGTTCGCGGCCGCCATTCATGCCGCCGATCCAAACGTTCCCGTGACCAACGCCGCGGTGACTTTCCAATATTGTTCGACCGTCAGCGGCCACAACAGCGACTATTCGGACAGCGCGCTCAATGCCGCCGGCGGCAAGGCCACCGGAAAACTCAACTTCTACGAGGTCCATTACTACTTGATTAACGATCCGAGCGGCACCAACGACCTGTCACCCTTCAAGCAGAAGGCTTCGCATTGGGGCCTCGACAAGAATCTTGTGATGGGCGAGTTCTATGCGGCTGACACCGATGGCGTCCTTAAGAACGATATTTATACGTACCTCTACACGAACGGCTACAACGGGGCGTGGGCCTGGTCGTACGTAGCAGACATGCCTTGGCCCTCGATGCAGGTCCCCATGGAGAACCTTTTCACGGCGCACAGTGACGTCGGGAGCTGCCCCTAGCGGGCTCATCGCTCGGTCGGATATGCGACGCGCAGACGGCGGAGTTGTTCGTTGGCCGTGAGAAAACCAACACGGGCCCGCGCCGTGATTACCAGCCTCGTCCTGGTATTGGGATTACTGGTCTTCGCGCTCTGGCGGACCGTGTCGGCCTCGCGCCCGGCGGCGGACTCGGCACCCGCCGCCTCGGATACGGCCGACAAGCGGCCGCCCCCCGCACCGTTGCCGTCGGTGCCGATTGCCTCGTCCGGCGCCGGCGGGGGGCGATCGGTCCCCCCCGCCGTGCTCGATGAGCGTCATCTCATGGAGCGACTCCGGGCCATCAAGGACCAGGATCGCGCCGCCGCCGTCGAGCTGGCGCGCGAAGGCAACCGCCGCTTTCCCGACAGCTCGTCAGCCCCCGAGCGAGCGTCGATTCTCATTCACGCGCTCGCGATGGAAGGACAAGCGTCGCAGGCGCGCGGTGAGGCGGAGTTCATGGTCAATCACTATCCCGATTCCTCGTGGGTTCGCGAGGTCGAGCAGTTCAGCGGCGCCCATCGACACCGAAATCTCAGCCTCAACGACGCCGGCCAGATCGTCTCGCACTAACCGCGACCAGCGGATGTTCGTCAGCGCTGCGTCTGGCGGGCCAGGGCGTGGAAGGGTCCCGTCGGATAGAGTGTGAGATAACGCGCGCCGAGTGCCGCGGCATCGGCGTCGTGGTGAGCGACGGCGGCCTCGATCGACATGGCCAGCGCCTCCTCGGCCAGCGTGCCGGTCGGATGTCGGTCGAGATACTTGGCCAGCAGGACGCGGGCCCGCACCGGATTTCGCTCCAGGCGGAGGGCGCGCATCGCCTCCAGAACGACGGACGTGTCTTCACCGGCCGCCGGTGACGGCGCGCGCCGCGCGTGCGGCGGCGCGGGGATCGCCTCGCGGCTTGCCGACGGGGCGAGCGTCTGCGTCGGCGCCAACGCCGTCGTCGTCTCCGGCGAGGCGATCTCGTCCGCCGGAGCTCCGACCGCCTGCGGCGGCCGACGTCCGTGCGCGCGTGCGTCGGGCTGAGGCGGAGCTGGCACCAGCGCCGGTGGCACCCATCGTTCGTATGCGCGCGCCATCCACCCGCGCCAGGGCCCGAACGCGGCGCTCGCGAAGGCGCCGCACCCGATCAGCACGCCCGCCACGATCGCCGGACGCAGAAACAGCGGCGCGCGGCGCGCGGCCGATTGCCCCAGACTCAATCGCACACGCTGTTTTCGCCCCGCGGGCGGCCGGTAAGGCGCAGCCGCCCGCAACAAGTCGACCGCCCAGCGATCGGCATCGGCATCGGCATCGAGGCCGGGATCCTCGACCAACCGCGACAGCTCCCGCTCGCCGGTGGTCTTCACGGCTCCAGGGTCTTTCGGTGTTTGATCCGGTACTTGGCCGCCAGCGCGAAGAATTCCTTTCGCGCGTGATAGAGCCGGGTCCAGACCGTGTTGACCGGAACGTTTTGAATCCGCGCGATCTCGTCGCCGGTGAGCCCTTCGATCTCGAAGAACACGAAGGCGCTTCGCCGCTCCTCGCGGATCTTGTCCAGGATCAGATGCAAGATGCGCCGCTCCTCCTTGTGCTCGAGCACCGCCGCCGGGCCACCCCCGCCGTGCTGGAGCGCGTCCGGCTCGTCGATGCGAAGCCTGGTGAAGATGTGCTTGACCCAGGTGCGCCGCCGAAAATCGCGCACTTGCCGGCGGGTGATGCGGTAGAGCCAGCCGGCCAGGTTCGCCCCGTCGAAGTCGGAGAGGCGCCGGCGAACGACCAGAAAGACCTCCTGCACGATATCGTCGCGATCCGCCTCCATCCCGCCCAGCGCACGAATCCAGCGCGAGACATCCTCGAACCAGGCGTCGTAGATCGCGCGAAAGTCTCCATGGAAGTCATCTCGCGACGGGGCTTCCACCGCGATTCGGCAAGGGCGGGCTGACGCCAAAACCTTCATGGCGATCTCGATTCTATCCGACTCCCGGAAAAGCGGTGGGGAAGGTCTCGCCCAATCGGTCTCGGTTCGGATATCGTGGCGGGGTGCGTGAAGCGGTCTTGCAGGTTGCCCGCCTCGCCGCCACGGTCGCGCTGCTCGCCGTCGCCTCGCCCGCCCTGGCCACCCCGGGCGACGGTTCCGGCGAGGGCCCAGCCGGCGAGACGATCCCGCCGCCCGGGGCGCTCGACGCGCCCGCGATCGCCGGGCCCAGCACCTGTCCCCTGCCGGACGCCGTTTGGGCGGAGCTCGGCACCCTGGTTCCGCGCGATCGGTTGAATGCGCGGCTACACGCGGTGGCCGGCAACACCGGAGCGGTGGTGCAGATCATCGATCTCGGCGTCCCGTATCGCGTCATCGCCGCGGGCCGCGTCCGCGAGTACCGAGACGAGACCCGCGACTGCGCGTACCGGGCCCGCATCGCCGCGGTGTTCGTCGCGCTGGCCATCGACCCGGCCGAGATCTCGATGGGGGAGCCCACGCCGCCCGCCAGGCCAACGGTGCCGCCGCCAGCGCCGGTTACCGGCGGTCCGCGCGGTGGCACCCGCCTGGAGCTGGGCGCGGTGGTCGATCTGGGCGCCGGATCGGGAGATCGCACCGCCGAGGCGGGCGCGACGCTGCGCCTGGCCATCGGCCGTCGCCGGTTCGCGCTGGTGGCGGGCGCGATGGCGCTGGCGCCCGTCGACACCATCCTGGGCGGCGTGCGATTGCGCCAGTGGCGCCTCCCGATCGACGTCGGCGTGCGCGCGCAGCTGGCGGGCGACAGGGTCGAGCCCTACGGCGAGCTCGGCCTCCGCGCGGCGTGGCTCTCCGAGCGCGGCCTCGATCTCGCGACCCCGCAATCGGGAACCTCCCTCGACCTCGGTCTGCGCGGCTCGGTCGGCGGACGGCTGGCGACGCACGGCCGGTTGGCGCCCTTTGCCGCCCTGCAGGCGGAGCTGGTGCCGAGCCCGCCGCAGGTATTCACACTCCCCGAGGGGGTCGTGGGCCATACTCCCTGGCTCTGGGTCGGCGCGACGGTGGGCGCGTCCCTGGGTTTTCCACCATGATCGCCCGCGGAGCGAAGCGATCTCTTCGGCGCGTGGCCGGCCTCGCGCTGCTGGGGGCGCTGAGCGGCTGCGGCGGCCAGATCGGGGTTGGCTCCGACGTCCTTTGGACGGCGCTCTTCGAGGGCGACAGCTTCGGGGAGTGGACCGGCGTCACCGGAGGCAACGCGCAGGCCTTTCCGACGCCGCCCAACGCCATCGCGGTCTCGAGCGACCGGGCCCACCGCGGCAGCTTCGCCGCCAGCCTGACGATCACCGCCGGCCCCGACGGCGCCCAGGAGAATGCCGGTCTCTCCCGCGCGGGCGGCCTGCCGCAGGCGGCCTACTACAGCTGTTGGTTCTATCTGACCCGCACCGTGACGGTCGGAACCTTCTGGGTTATCTTCAAGTTCCGGACGCGCGAGAATGCCGACGATCCGACCACCACCAACGAGCTTTACGACCTAGATCTCGTCAACATGCCGAGCGGCGAGATGACGTTGCTGCTCTACGATCACCGAACCACCGCCAACATCGCGCTGGACGTCGCCGACCCGGTGGTTCCGGTCGGAAGCTGGTTCCAGATCGAGGCCTACTACCGCAGCGCGGCCGACACGACCGGACGGGTCACCTACTGGCTCAACGGCCAGCAGATCGTCGACGTCAGCGGCCAGCCGACCGGTTCGACCCCCTGGGTGGAATGGGACGCCTGCAGCGTCGGCGAGAATCTGACCCCCAGCACGACGACGTTGTACATCGACGACTGCGCGGTCAGCCTGACCCGCGTCGGGCCGAGCGGAATCATTGCCGCCGACTCGGTAGATTGATCAAATATTCTGCGCGCTTGCGTACCGCGTGGTATGAGAAGGCGCTTCGATTTCGGCAGACGAACAATGGACGTTGCAACGATCATCGTGAACTATCGGACCGCGGAGGCAACGGTCGACGCCGTTGCGTCGCTCTCCAGCGCGATCGAAAAATTCGTTGATCCGATCGTTGTGGTGGTCGACAACGACTCCCGGGACGGATCGTTCGAGCGGCTCAAACAGGTCTTTGCCGACGCCAGGTGGCGCGGACGCGTTGTCGTCATTGACTCCGCCCACAACGGGGGGTTCGGCCATGGCGTCAATGTCGGCGTCAAACACGTCCTCGAGGCGTACGGGCAGCCACGATATTTCTACATCCTGAACCCCGACGCGTCGCTCAAACCGGGCGCCCTCGACGAGCTGGTGGGCTTCATGGCGAAGCACCCCGAGGCGGGACTGCTCGGCAACCTGGTGCAGAACGCAGCGGGCGACCGCCTGCGGGGATTTCGCTTCCCCTCGCCGCTGAGCGAGCTGGAACGGGGCGCCTGCCTCGGTCTCATCTCTCGCCTGCTCCGCAATCACAAGGTCGTCATGAACATTACCGAGTCCTGTGAAGTCGACTGGGTGTCGGGGGTGAGCATGTTGTTTCGAAGCGAGGTGTTCTCGACCGCCGGACTCTTCGACGAGAGTTTCTTCCTGTATTTCGAGGAGATTGACCTCGCCCTGCGGGTCCGCCAAGCCGGGTGGAAGGTCTATTTCGTGGCAGAGGCCAGCGTCGACCACATCGGGGGGCTTTCGACGGGCCTCGGAGACGAGACCCGACCGATGCCGCGATATTGGTTCGATTCGCGCCGGCGTTTTCTGGTCAAGCACCACGGACGTTTCTACGCGGCCGCCTGCGACGCCGCCTGGATCTGCGGGCATGCGATCCTCAAGGCCAAGGTCAACCTGGTGAGTCGAAAGCACGTGCTGAGACCGGGCGTGGGGCGGGACTTCATCCGTTACAGCCTCGCCAACCTGCTGAAACCGGCGCCCGAGGCCGAACAGAACCTGTCGCCCGGCGCGGCGGCGGGCTGAAGCGGGCACGATCGAACCCATGTCAGCGGCCCAACCCTTCTATTTTGGCCCGACCGAGGCGCCCATCTTCGGTTGGTACCACGCGCCCGCGATCCCGCGCGGCGATGGCGTGGTCCTTTGCAATCCGCTTGGCCTCGATGGGACCAGGGCGCACTGGAGCTATCGCCACCTTGCAGAACGACTGGCCGAGGCCGGCTTCGCCGTGTTGCGGTTCGACTGGCACGGGACCGGCGACTCGGCGGGCGACGACTCGCAACCCGATCGGGTCGCGACCTGGATCGGCGATCTCAACCTGGCCGTCGAGGAGCTGAAGCGCCGCAGCGGCGTGCTGCGGCCGGCGCTGTTGGGGCTGCGTGTCGGCGCCACCCTGGCGGCCCACGTCGCCGCGCAGCGGGACGATATCGGCGCCCTGGTGCTCTGGATGCCGGCGTTGACCGGATTGGCGTGGGTCACCGAGATGGCCAAGCTGCACAAGCTCTATCTGCGAATCGTCCCGCAGAGCGATACGCCCGAGCCCGACGGCGAAGAGCTGCTCGGCTCGTTTGCTTCGAAGGCGACCATCGCCGACCTGGCACGGATCGACCTTCTCGCGCTGCCACGCCGCCCGGCGCCGCGAATCCTGCTGGTGGACGAAGGCGCCCCCCGGGGCGGCGTCTCGCTGCCAGAGCGCCTCGCCAGCCTGGGGGCGGAGGTCGAGTCGCGGCGCGGCTCCGGACAGAAGTTTCTTCTCACCGTGCCCCACAAGGCGACACTCCCCGCCGAGTCCATCGACGCCGTCGTGGACTGGCTGCGCGCGCTCCCCGAGGGCGGCGCCAAGGTCGTGCCGGCGACGACGGTCCCCGCGGCGACTTCCTTCGCCGAGCGCCCGGTTCGCTTCCGGAACGACGGCAGGGCCTTCGGGATCGCGGTTCCCCCCGGCCAACCGCCGCCGCCCGATCGTCCGGCGATCATCCTGCTCAACGCCGGCGCCGTGAACCGCACCGGGCCCCATCGCCTCTATGTGACCATGGCGCGCCGCTGGGCGGCCCTGGGCTTCAATGTCCTGCGGGTGGATCTCTCCGGGATAGGCGACACGCCGGCCGCCCACGGTACCGCCGAGAGTCTGGTCTACCCCCGCGACGGCCTCACGGACATCGCGGCGGCCAGAGACTTCGCGGCCCGCGAGCTCCACGCCTCCCGCTTCATCATCGCGGGTCTCTGCTCCGGTGCGGATTTCGCCTTCCAGGTGGCGCGCCGCGAGGGGGGGCTCGCCGGCGTCATCATGATGAACCCGCGTACCTTTCTGGAGTTGAATCTGGGGCGGGTCGAAGGGCCGGCCGTCGGCACCCCGGAATCCGATCTGGCGTCCAAGGAAGAGGCGTTGCGGGTCACGGCGGGCTTCCGGCAGATCTCCGAGCACGGCATCGATGCGCTGCTGATCGTGAGCCAGCCCGATCCCGGCATCGATTTCGTCGATCGCCATGCGCCGGCGGCGATGCGCGAAGCCGAGGGCCTGCCGCGCTTTGGACGGGTCGACATCCCCGGCACGGACCACACCTTCACGACCGTCTCGTCACAGCGGCGGGTGATCGAGCTGACGACCTCCGAGTATCTCGTCCGTCACCGATAACCGCTGCCGGCGCCAGCCAGTATGTTGGGAATTTTTCATGTCGCACCGAGGAAGAATCTGATTCACTCGTCGTTCGATGGGGGAGATGAATATCGAGGCGCGCGTCAAGGCACACATCGAAACCGAGCTCGTCTTGGACCGGAAAATCCAGCTCGAGCTCGATGCGAGCTTGACCGGAATCCTAGATTCCGCCGGGGTTCTGGAGCTGGTGATCTGGGTCGAGGACGTCTTCGGTTTCTCCGTGCTCATCGATCAGATCACGCCCGACGACTTCGCCTCGGTTCGTCGGATCGCCGATTGGATCCGCAGAAGCGGCGGCAAGTTGCCCGAATGAGGCCCAGCGGACAAACGACGTCTTGACCAACCCGGAATATTTTCCGCTCACGCAGCGCCAGACATTGATGTGGATGGACCAGCGGCTGTTTCCGGAGCTGCCCTATCACAACGTCGCCCACACCATTGCGTTGACCGGCCCGCTCGACGTGGAACGTCTGGCAGCGGCCTATCGACGCACGGTCGAGGAAATCGACCAGTTGCGTTTGCAGATCGACGTCGTGACACCCCGGCAGCACGTTCTTTCCGACATCGACGCCGCGGCCCGCATCGATCGGGTCGATCTCCGTTCGCGCCCGGAGGCGCTTGCCGGCTGGATCGGGGGCCGCATCGCGACGCCATTCGATTTTTCGCGGCCACCGGTCGACGCCGCGCTGGTGAGCCTCGCGCCCGATGAACATCTGTTCTATCTCGGCCAGCACCATCTCGTCACCGACGGAATATCCTTTCTGAACATCGCCGATCAGCTGGCGGATCACTACTCGGGACGTGCGGCACGGTCCCGACCCCCGTATCGCGACTACGTGACCTTCGAAGGCGCCTACCGCGAATCGCCGCGCGCCGTGCGGGCGGCCGCCTTCTGGGAGCGCAAGCTGGCGGGTGGCGTGCCGCCGCTTCGTTACTACGGCCGCGCCCTGCGCGAACGGACGCTGGCGGTCGAGCGCACGTTTTTCGACTGCGGCGTGGACCGGACCGAGCGACTCGCGCTGGTGGCGCAGTCGAAGGCCGTTGCGCTGCTGGGCGCCGGGTTTTCCCGCCTGGTCGCGCTCAGCACCATCATCTTCGCCTTCCTGCACCGAACCACGGGCAACCGCGAATTGGTGGTGGCCACGCCGGTCGCCAACCGATCGCACCCGCTCGCGTCGGTGTGCGGGCTGGTCATGGAGCAACTCTTCCTCAAAGTAGAGATCGAAGACAACGAGACGTTCGCCTCCCTCGCGCGCAAGGTGCGGGCCGACCTGGCCGCGTCGCTCGGCCACGGGCAGTATTGCGTGAGCGGTCGCGGACTCGAGTTCTCGTTCCTCAACCTGATCGGGCACACGCCGGCCGAGTTCACCGGGCTCCGGACGCGGGTCGACTTTCGCGAGGCCACCTCGTACGAATCGGCGTCGCGGGACATGCCCGAGGGCGATACCCGGAACACATTTTCCGTCCACATTCACGAGTTTCCCCCCGGCCCGGAGCTGGTGATGGGACTCGATTTTCACAAGGGGACCTTCGATCCAGCTCTTCGGGCGGCCGCGCGATCACATTTCATCCGGCTGTTCGACGCCTTCCTGGCCGATCTCGACACCCGCATCGGCGTCGTCGACCTGCTCGACAGCGAATCACGCGCCCGCTTGCTGCTGAAAGGGCGCGGCCCTCGCCCGGAGAGCGCCGCGCCCGATCTGGTCGCGGCGATCGCCGATCAGTCGGCCCGCCGGGGCGGGCATTTGGCGGTGATCGCGGGCGACACGCGGCTCACCTATCGGGAAGTCGAAGATCGTTCGAACCGGCTGGCCGGAAAGCTTCGGGAGATCGGGGTCAACCCGGGCTCGCGCGTCGCCATTTGTCTGCCCAGGGGCGCGGACGAGATCCTGACCATGCTGGCGACCCTCAAGGCCGGCGCGACCTACGTTCCGATCGATGCCGGCCATCCCCCGGAGCGGGTGCGCCTGATCCTGGAGGACGCGGCCCCCGAGGTGCTGGTGACCCACCGCGAGCTGGTTTCGATCGCCGGCGCGTCGCCGCCGCCCCTCCTGCTGCTCGACGAAGCCTGGCCCGCCATCGAAGCCGGGCCACCCTTGGCCGCGGTGCCCGAGGACGCCGACCGGCTCGCGTACATCCTGTTCACGTCGGGATCGACCGGGCGGCCCAAAGGGGTCGAGGTCGGACGGCGTGCGTTCGCCAATTTCCTGCGATCGATGGCCCACACCCCGGGGCTGGGCGAAGCCGATCGGCTGCTCGCGATCACGACGACGACCTTCGACATCTCGGGCCTCGAGCTGTTCCTGCCTCTCTACGTGGGCGGCGCTGTCGACATCGCCGACCGGGAGACCGCGCAAGATCCCCGGCTTCTGCGCCGGCGCCTCGAGGAGGAGCCCGTCTCCGTCCTGCAGGCCACGCCCGCCACCTGGCGATTGCTGATCGAGGCGGGCTGGCGCGGCGGGCGACCGCTGAAGATGTTGTGCGGCGGCGAAGCCGTGAGCGCGGCGCTGGCCACCCAGTTGCTGGCGCGCGGAACCGAGCTGTGGAACATGTACGGACCGACCGAAACCACGGTCTGGTCGACCGTCAAGCGGATCGAGCCTGGCTTCGAGCTCATCACCATCGGGCGTCCGATCGACAACACCGAGGTCTATGTGGTCGACGAATCGCTCGGGCTGGTTCCGCCGGGCATCGTGGGCGAGATCGTGATCGGCGGTCGGGGCCTGTCACACGGCTACCACGGGCGCCCGGATCTCACCGCGGAGAAGTTCGTCACCGGGTTGCCGGGCGCCCCGAACGATCGCTTCTACCGGACTGGCGATCTCGGGCGCCGCCTCGATGACGGAGATCTCGAGTGCCTGGGGCGGGTGGACCACCAGGTCAAGATCCGAGGCTTTCGAATCGAGCTGGGCGAGATCGAATCGGTGCTCCGCGCGGTGCCCGGGGTGCGCGAGGTGCTGGTGATGGCGCGTTCGGATGGGCCCGGCGACCCGCGCCTCATCGCGTACTGGGTCGGCTCGGCCGAGCATCCGGAGCTGATCGAGGGCGCCCGCGCCCGGTTGCCAAACTACATGCGGCCGACCGGACACGTGAAGCTCGACGTGTTTCCCCTCAACACCAACGGAAAGATCGATCGCAAGGCGCTCCCCCCGCCCACCGACGAGACCTTGGCCCGGCCGAAAACTATTGACCCGCCGCAGAACGATCGGCAGCGGAGGCTGGTGGAGATCTGGAGATCGTTGCTGGAGATCGGTCCGATCGGCATCACGGACAACTTCTTCGACGTCGGTGGCACCTCCCTCAAGGCGGTCTCCCTGATGCTCGAGATCGAAAAGGTCTTCGGCAGGACCCTCCCCCTCAGCATCCTCCTGACCGAGCCGACCATCGAGCAGCTCGCCTCGTTGCTGGGGCCGGAGGTCGAGACGCATTCCTCCGTCGTGCTGCTCAGAGCCGGCGCCTCAGGGCCGCCGATGTTCTTCGTCCACGATGGGATCGGCGAGGTCCTCCTCTACCGGAATCTGGCCCTCCGGCTCAAGGGCGACCGCCCGATCTATGGTATTCGGCCGCTCAATCGGAGCGGGGTTCCGATCCTGCACACCCGCCTGCCCGAGATGGTCGACTACTACACCGACGAGATTCGCAAGATCCAACCGGAAGGCCCCTATTTCGTCGGCGGCCTCTGCACGGGCGGGTTGATCGCGCTCGGGATCGCCCAGAAGCTGCAGAGCTCGGGGCAAGCGATGGGAATGGTGGTGCTCATCGACACCCCCCACAACCGGGCCCGCAAGAAGAGCCTGGCCCGAAAACGCTTGCA
>CAYTTF010000119.1:0-12150 GCA_964440665.1 uncultured Myxococcales bacterium
GAGGTGCGGGATCCCCTCGTAGATCGACAGCTCCAGCATCTTGGGGTCGACCATGATGAAGCGGACCTCTTCAGGCGACGCGTTGTAGAGGATGCTGGTGATCATCCCATTGACAGCCACCGACTTGCCCGAGCCGGTCGTCCCGGCGACCAGCAGGTGCGGCATCTTGGTGAGGTTCACGCTGACGGGAGCGCCCTTGATGTCCTTGCCGAGCGCCACCTGCAGCTTCGACGCCGCGCCCGTGCAGCAGCTGTCCTGCAGGATCTCCTTGAGGTAGACCATCTCGCGCGTCGGGTTCGGCACCTCGACCCCGACCACCGCCTTGCCGGGGATCGGCGCCACGATGCGCACCGCCTGGGCCTCGAGCGCCATCGCCAGATCCTTCTCGAGGTTGGCGATCTTGCCGGTGCGGGTGCCGGGCGCCGGCGCGAACTCGTACATCGTGACGACCGGGCCCATGTGGATCTCTTTGACCTTGCCGCGCACGCCGTAGTTCGACATGGCCAGCTCGAGCCGCTCGGCCATCTCGTAGAGCGCCTGCTTGTCCATGTCGTGGGCCGGCGGCGGGATGTACTCCAGGAGATCGGCCGTCGGCAGCTTGAAAGCCCCCGCGCCCAGCTTGATGAAGGAGGGCTTCTCTCCGGGGCTCTCCGGCGATTCGGAGTCCAGGGCCTCGTTCGCGTTTTGCGCGTCCCGCGCGTCCTTGTTGTCTTTGTTGTCCTTGGTCTCTTGCGCCAACCGCAGCCGCGTGATCGTGGCGGGCTCGACGATGATCGGCGCGTCGGGTGGGGGTGCAGCGGCCTGCGCGGCCTCCGCCTCGTCGTCGACAGCCAGGACCTCGGCGGGCGCCAGACGCTCGACGGCGGCGACCTCGGCGACGATCGCGGCCATCGCGGCGCGCTCTTCGTCGACCTCGTCGCGCACGGTGCGCGCGGCGCCGACCCGGACGGCGTCGCTCTCCTGAAGGGGCAAGGGCACGGGAATGGCGCCGGAATCGGCGTCGGCTTCGGCGTCGGCGTCGATCACCGCCGCGCGCACCGGCTCGACGATCGCGATCTCCGGTTCCATCCGATCCGAGTCGTGGCGGTCGCGCCGCATATCCCCCGCGTCGTCCTTCTCCGGGAAAGCCGCGCGCGCTACCCGCCAACTGGCGATCGCGCCCGCGACCAGGCCGCGCCGGGCGTGGCGCCCAGCCCAGCCCAGAACTATCGCGACCTCGTGCATGCTGATCTCGGTGACGAGCAGGATCCCCACCACCAGCATCGTGGTCGCCATCAGCGCGGCGCCCACGGCGCCGATGAAGCTGGCCGTCACCTCGCCCAGCCATTGTCCCCAGAGCCCGCCCGGTCCGTGGTGGCTGACGACGCTGTCCGCGAACGGCAGGTGCAGAAGGACGGCGACCGAGCCCAGGAGTAGCAGCGCGCCGGCCCCTTCGCGAACGCCGTCGACCAACGGGCGGGCGCGGAAGCACCGGACCGCCGCGATCAACATGGCCGCGATCAGCAGATAGGCGCCCAAGCCGACCAGGGTGTAGAGGCCGGCGGCAATGGCGCCGCCACCCGGGCCCATCAGCGGGTCGCCGCCGACCTGCATCGAAACCAGCGACAGGCCGGCGAACAGACCGCCGGCCAGCAGCAGGATGCCGCTGATCTCGCGACGTCGGTTCTGACGGTTCCCGGGGGGATTCGACTCGGTGGAAGTCTTTGTGGAGGTCTTGACGGCCATGGGGGTTCCTCGGTGTCTGAGGTGGGCGTACGCCTACATCAGACTACCTAGACCGACAGGCCGTCAAATTTCCTGCTTTTTGTACTCCTGCGTCATCTCGACCACCTGTCCGTCGGTGCTGCTGAAAGCGTCCTCGATCGCCAGCTCTTCGGCCGTCGCGCTGGCCTCGGCGGCGGGCACCTCCACCGGTTGCCGCGCCCAGTGGGCGTGGACGGCCTCGGCAACGGGGCGGGTCATTCCGGGGGCAGCCTGAAGCTCGTCGATCGACGCCTCCCGGACCTTCTTCAGGCTGCCGAAGTGGCGCAGGAGCTGGCGCTGGCGCCCCGGTCCGATCCCCGGAACCGAGGCCAGCGCCGAACGCAGGGTCAGCCGGCGGCGCTGCGCCCGGTGAAAGCCGATCGCGAAGCGGTGCGCCTCGTCGCGGAGCTGCTGGAGGATGAACATCTCACCGCTGCTCGGTCGGATCGGAATCGGATCCTTGGCGTGCGGCAGGAAGACCCGGTCGGGACGTCGACTGTCTTGCTTGCTGTCCCGCGGGGGAGTCTTGCGCGCCGGGCCGGGCTCCGGAGGCGGCGACGTGGAGGTCTCCTCCGCAGCGGCGGAATCCGGGGAGAGGGGCGACGCGAAATCGTCGCGTTCCTTGGCCAGCCCGACGATCGACAGCTCGGCGCCTGCGCCCACGGCAATCCCCACGTCGCGCGCCGCCGCCATCGCCATCGCCAGCTGGCCCTTGCCACCGTCGACGACGATCAGATCGGGGAGCTTCCAGGACGCGGCGGCCGCGTCCTGCCCGGCCTCGCGCGCGCGCCGGAACCGCCGCGAGAGGACTTCATACATCGAGGCGAAGTCGTCGTTGTGGCGGGCAGAGCCCGACCCCGCGGGCGAGCGAACCTTGTAGGTGCGGTAGCGGGCCTTTTCGGGGCGCCCGTCGACGAACACCACCATCGAGGCCACGGTCGCGAATCCCTGCAGGTGCGAGACGTCGTAGCACTCGATCACGCGCGGCACGTGCGGCAGCTTCAGCCGTTTTTGCAGCTTTCCCAGCGCCAGCTCGATGTCGGCGCGCGCGTTGCGCCGGGTCGCAAAGCTGGAGGCCGCGTTCTTGTTCGCGAGGTCGACCAGCTTGCGCCGGTCTCCCCGCTGCGGCATGCAGACCTCGACCCGCTTCTTGCGCCCACCCGCTTCGATCCGCCGCTCGGTCAGCCACTCGCTCTTGAGCTCCGCGTCCTCGATCTCGACGGGCAGCAACACCTCGTCGGGCGGCGGCGCCCCCAGGTCGTAGTAGAGGCCGACGAAGGACGAGAGCAGCTCCGCGTCGGGAAACTCCTGACCGGTGAACGAGAAGGCGCGGCTGCCGTTCAGGGTGCCGCCGCGGATCGACATCACCACGATCTCGAGCGCGATCCCCTCGCGGTGGTAGCCGATCAGATCCTGATCGGCGAAGTCGGTCGAGACCACCCGCTGCTCTTCCAGCGAGGTCTCGAGCGCCCGGATCGAATCGCGGATCTCGGCCGCCACCTCGAACTCGGTGCGTCCCGCCGCGTCCTTCATCCGTCCACGCAGCCGGTCGAGGAGCTCGTCGCTCTTGCCGGTCAGGAAGAGGCGCACGTCGCGCACCTGCTCGCCGTAGGCGTCGCGCGAGACCGGCAGCACGCAAGGGGCCGGGCAGCGCTTGATCTGATACTGCAGGCATGGGCGGCGGCGGTTGTGCAGCACGTGGTCGGTGCAGGTGCGGAGCTGGAAGTGGCGGTTCACCGCCCGCAGCGCCTCCCGGCAAGAGCTGGCCGAGTGATACGGACCGAAGTAGTAAGCGCCGTCGTCCCCGAGGCGCCGCACCACCTCCAGGCGCGGCCACTCGCCGTCGGGATCGAGGCGTAGCACCAGGAAGTTCTTGTCGTCCTTGAGGTTGACGTTGAAGCGGGGCTGGTGCCGCTTGATGAGCGTGTTCTCGAGGAGCAGCGCCTCCTTCTCGTTGGAGGTGATGACCGTCTCGATGTCGACCACGATCCCTTCGAGGAGCGGCACGAAGTCCCGGATGTCCCCCGAGGCGGGCTGGAAATACTGCCGCACGCGGTTGCGCAGGATGGCGGCCTTGCCGATGTAGATGGGTTTGCCGCGCGCGTCCTTCATGATGTAGACGCCGGGCGCCGCCGGCAGCCCTTCCAGGATCTCGGCCAGCGTCTTCGCCGGCGGCGAGACCTCGGCCTCGCGCATCCCGAGCGGTTCTGGTGCTGGCCCTTCGGGATCCTCGGACATCGCGCTTAAAGATACCGCCGGCGCTATATTCGCGCCGCATGCGTCGCTTGCCCCGTGCGATCGTCCTTCTCGCGGCCTTTTGGGTCGCGGTCGCGCAGCCGCGGGCGGCGCACGCCGCGGGGGCGCCGGTGGTCGCCCGGTTGACCTGGTTCGGACAGTCCTGCTTCCTGCTGGAGACGGCGGCCGGAACCCGGGTGCTCATCGACCCGATTCCCAAGACCCTCGGCTACCGGCTGCCGGCCGGGCTGCGGGCCGATCTGGTGACCGTAAGCCACGAGCACGCCGACCACGACAACCTGGCGATGGTCACCGGCAAGCCACACGTGATCCACGGCCTCACCGCCGACAAGAAGGGCTGGGCGCACATCGACGAGCGGTTCCGGGACGTCTCGGTCCGCTCGGTCGGCGTGTACCACGACGATCGGCGCGGCGAGCAGCGTGGGCTCGACACGGTCTTCATCTTCGAGGTCGGCGGCCTGCGGATCGCGCACCTCGGCGATCTCGGCCACACGCTCGACGACGATCAGCTGGAGGCGATCGGCTCGGTCGACGTGCTGCTGGTCCCCGTCGGCGGCGCGACCACCATCGACGCCTACCAGGCGACGCGGGTCATCGACCAGCTCCACCCGCGTCTGATGGTCGTGCCGATGCACTACAAGACCGACGCCAGCACTTCGAAGGAGCTGGCGCCGCTGGACGCGTTCCTCGAGCGCAAGGCCAACGTGCGACACGTGGCGGGTCCCACGGTGGTGCTGACGTCGGTCAAGGCGCGCCCGGCCACGGAGATTGTGGTCCTGGGCTATTAGATCGGAACCCTCCAAGGGTTCCGCGCCTCCCGCGATGGGCTCGTGCCAGCGAAGCTGGCCCTCCCCCACGCGCAGCTGAGCTAGAATCGAAATCCGGCGGTCGTCGCGGCGCCGATCGCGGGGGGCATGTAGTTGCCGCCCGAGATGAGGAGCTTGAGCGCCTCCTGCGGCCGGAGGTCGAGCTTGATGCAGCGGCTGCTCGGCACGAACTGCAGCCGCCCACTGGTCGGGTTCGGCGAGGCCGGAACGAACACGCACGAGACGCGGGGATCGCCCTCGATCGAATGGCCGCTGGTGAAGCCGAGGACGCAGCCGCGGCCGGCCTCGTCCGGCACCAGCACCACGTGCGCGAACATCCCGAACACGCCGTCCTGCGGATCGGAGATCGCCACCTGCTTCCACGACCGGTAGAGATCGCCCAGGCCCGGCACGTGCCGCAGGATCCAGTCGGTCGCGCTCAGCAGCGCCCGCCCGAGCACGCTGGTGACGAACAACCCGAAAAGATAGATCACGCCCAGCGCCACGACGATCCCCACCAGCGGCATCTGGATGTGCAGGAGCGCGCGCGCCTTGCTGTCCACGTACCACAGGACGAAGAACGTGACCGCGACCGGGACCGCCGCCAGCGCGCCGGCCACCAGCTTGTTGCGGATGTGCGTCTGCAAGCGGCCCATCTCGGTATTAGACGCCGATAACCGACCGGGCGCCAAAACCGGCGGTCAACAGCGACGGGCCCGTAACGCGGCTGGTCGATTGGTCACCCGACACGGGTGGCTGTACACTTGTGCGATGGGTGCCCCGGAGCAACGACGATCTCCTGACGATCTCGTCGTCGCCTTTAGAGAGCACGTCACCAACTGGAAATCTGAAATGAGATCGTCGCCCTCGTCTAGTTTTCCGCGAATGATCTTGAATCCACACTACCAACGGATCATCGGCATGGGATCTCAGGTCGTGCCCCTCCTTCTTGCGGAGCTTGAGCGCAGACCGGATCACTGGGGCTGGGCGTTGGAAATGATTACTGGGGAGAATCCGGTCCCAGCGGAGGCCGAAGGAAAACTGAAGATGATTGCCCAGGCGTGGGTCGACTGGGGCCGCGCGCGACGACTTGTCTGATGTCGCTGCCAGCTGATGTCGAAGCCAAATTTCCTGGGCTTGCAGACGGGTATGAGCAGACCAGCCCAGAGGATCCCGCCTACAACTGCATCGCCCATGCTGCCGGCGATCACGACGCTTGGTGGGAACCCGATAGAAAGCCGTACGTCTATTGGCCGTCGAGGATTCCCAGGAACTACTCCCTAACGGCCCTGGAGGCCGCCTTCGGAACCCTTGGTTATGCGCGTTGCACCTCGGAAGACCTCGAGGACGGCGTCGAGAAGGTCGCTCTTTTTGCCAACGAGGAACGTGAATATACGCACGTCGCTCGGCAACTGGAGGACGGCGCGTGGACGAGCAAGATCGGCCGGAACGAAGATATTAGGCACGGGCTTCGTCAGCTCGAAGGAGCCGAATACGGCACGGTAGTAGCCTTCATGGCGCGCCCTCGGACTTAGGGTTCAGGGGAGCAGCAGGGTTCCGACGCTGCCGGGCGCCGCCAGCGCCGCGTCGATCTCGGCGGGCGCGACGATGTGGACGGCGCCGACGCCGGCGGCGAGGGACGCGCAGGCCTCCTCGAGCTTTGGGATCATTCCGCCGGCAACCGTGCCGCTGCGGATGGCTTCGCGCGCCTCGGCGACGGTCAGGCGCGGCAACAAGGTCGCCGGATCGTCCTTGTCCCGCCGGACGCCACCGACGGCGGTGCAGGCGACGAGCGCCCGGGCGCCGACGGCCGCCGCGAGCTGGCTGGCGACGACGTCGGCGTTGATGTTGAGCACCTGACCGTCGGGGCCGGCGCCCAGGCAGGCGACGACCGGCAGGTGGCCGGCGCCGTGGAGCAGCTCGAGGAGCGCCAGATCGAAGCCGTCGACGTCGCCCACCAGCCCGAAGTCGACAGCGACCCCGTCGGAGCCGGAGACGGCGCGCGGTGAACGGCGGTGGGCCCGGACCAGGCCGCCCGATCCGGAGAGGCCGACCGCGGGCGCGCCGGCCGCGCGCAACGCCGCGACCAGATCGACGTTGAGCTGCCCGGCGACGACCATCTTCAGAACCTCGAGGGTCGCCTGGTCGGTGATGCGCCGGCCGCCGACCAGACGGGGCTCGATCCCCAGGCGGCGCGCCATCTCCGTCGTCTGCGGCCCGCCGCCGTGAACGACGACCAGACGCCGCCCGGCCACGCGCGCGCGTGCGATCGACGCCGCGGCGACGCCGAGCGCCGGAGCGACCAGCACGTCGCCACCCAGCTTGACGATCGCGTCGACTACGGCCAAGGACCGGGATCCTCGAGCGAGGCCGACTCCGGCAGACCGAGCATCAGGTTCATGTTCTGGATCGCCTGGCCGGCGCCACCTTTGATCAGGTTGTCGAGCGCGCTCACCACCGCCAGCGTCCGCGACGAGCCGGCGGGAGGACCCAGCGTGAACCCGACCTCCGCGTAGTTGCCACCGGCGACGGCCGCCACCTCGGGCAGGCGGTCGCGCACGAAGCGGACGAACGGCTCGCCGTCGTAGGCGTTGGCGTAGAGCTCGGCGATCGCGCCCGCCTCGGCTTCCGCCGGGAGCTCGACGAAGCTGGTCGCCAGGATCCCACGCGGCAGCGGCGCCGAGACCGGCACGAAACGGAGCTGGAGGTTCCGGGCGCCCGCGGTCGTCAACGTCTCGAGAATCTCGGGGGTGTGCTGGTGCTCGAGCGCCTTGTAGGTTTTCAGATTCACCGCGCGCACGGGGTGGTGCGTCCCCGCCGACGGCGCGACGCCACTTCCCGAAGAGCCGGTCATGCCGACGACGTGGACGACGCAGCCGGTCTCCAGCTGGCCGGCCCGCGCCAGCGGGAGCAGGCCGAGCTCGATGGCCGTCGCGAAGCAACCGGGCGAGGCCACGGCGCGCGCCGTCCGGATCGCGTCGCGGTTCAGCTCCGGCAACCCGTAGACGAAGGTGCCCAGTGCCTCGGGGTGCGGGTGCGCGGCGCCGTAGTAGTGCGCGTAGGCGGCGGCGTCGCGTAGGCGAAAGTCGCCCGACATGTCGACCACCTTCACGCCGGCGCTCAGGATCCCCGGCGCGTGGAGGGCGCTCACCCGGTGCGGCAGGCCGAGCAGCGCGATGTCACAGCCGCGCGCCGCCTCGGCGGGCGGCAGATCCTCGAAGCGCAGATGGCTGCGCCCGGAGAGCGGCGGGTGCACCGCGCCCAGCGGCTCGCCGACGTGATCGATGGCGAGGACACGCACCAGCTCGACGTCGGGATGAATCAACAGGCGCCGGATCATCTCGGCGCCCCCGTAGCCGGTGCCGCCGACGACGACGGCCTTGAATCGCTTCATCGACTACGAGTATAGGACGCGGAGCAGAACGAGACCGCGCCCGTCATTGGGGAATCAACGGGGGACGCAGGAAAGCGTACTGGAGCCGGGGGCGAAGCCCGGTTGAAAACCGGCGTCGCAGGTCAGACCGCCCCCCTGCGAATCCTGCTGAATCCCGCCGCCGTCGTCGCCCAGGATCGGGCAGACCCCATTCTTGTTGGGACTCGTATTGGGGCAAAACGCCTTCGCGGGACCGCAGCCCGCCGAGACCATGATCGTCACGACACACGACAGCGCAAGGGCGATGCAGAGCGACCTCCAAAGCGACTTCATGCCTCAATGATGGTCGTGCGCAGCGGCGGGTGTCAAGCGCGGGTGACGCGGTTTGACTCCGCTGAGCGGCCCTCCTACGCTGAATGGCCCGTGCGTCGCGCAGTCCCAGGCCTTCTTAGGACGCTTCGTGCCACGCCTTTTGCGACGCTTCGTGCCACGCTGATCGCCACCACGCTGGTGGCAGTTTCGCCCGGCGCTTCCGAGGCGGCCGTCCGCTTGCACGCGATCGTCCCGTCGACGCCGCCGCCCGCGATCATGCCGCTCGTCGACGTGCGGCCCGGGATGGTCGGGCAAGCGCTGACAGTGTTCCAGGGGACGAAACCCGAGCCGTTCAAGATTCGTGTCGTGTCGATCATGCGAAACTTCCTGCCCAAGCAAGACGTGATCCTGATCCGCGCCGAAGATCCGCGGGTCGAGTTCAGCGGCATCGTGGCCGGCATGAGCGGCAGCCCTGTCTACATCGACGGGAAGCTGGTCGGCGCGATCGCCTACGCCTGGAGCTTCGCCAAGGAGCCGCTCGGCGGCGTCACGCCGATCGAATCGATGCTGGCCGAGCGCCGCCGACCTCGCCGGACCGACAAGGAAACCACCGTCGAGCGTCTGCGCGGCAGCACGGGGACGCCGGATGCGCTGGCGCGTGGCCTCGGGCTACCGCCGATGGGCCCGACGGCATCCTTGGGCGAGCCGCATCTGCTGCGCGCGTCGGTGCCGCTGTCGGTCTCGGGCTTCACGCCACGGACGGTCGCGGAGCTGGCCAACGAGCTGCGCCCGTCCGGGCTGGTCCCCCTGCAGGCGGGCGGCGGTCGGCGCGCCGGGCCACCCGCCGCCGGCCGCGTCGAGCCCGGCTCCGCGATCGGCGTCGAGCTGGTCCGCGGCGACATGAGCACCGTCGCGACCGGCACCGTCACCTACGTGAGCGGGGCCGACGTGCTGGCCTTCGGCCACCCGCTGTTCGGCATCGGCGAGGTCTACCTGCCGCTGGTCGACGCCGAGATCCACGCGTTTCTCCCCAGCCTCAGCCAGTCGTTCAAGATGTCGTCGCCGCTCAACGAGGTGGGGACGCTGGTCCAGGATCGCCCCGCCTGCATCATCGGCGACCTCGACGCGCGCAGCACCATGCTCCCCGTCGACGTGCGGGTGACCGGCCCGGGCACCGAGCCCCGCCTCTTCCACGCCGAAGTCGCGCGCAACCGGCGGCTGACGGGCATGCTGGCGTCGATGGTGATCGGCAACGCGATCGCCGACGCGGAGCCGGACGTCACCGACATGGTCGTCACCGTCACGTCCAAGGTGGGGGTCAAGGGCTTCGCGCCGCTCGAGCTGCGCGATCAGATCTTCTCGCCCGAGGGGGTATCCGGCCACGCGCTGGCCTCGTCGCGCGGCTTGAAGGCGATGGGCGATCTGATGTTCAACCCGTTCGAGCCGGTGGTGCTGGACCGGATGGACGTCGACGTGCGGGTGGAGTTCCGGCGCGACGTCGCCGAGATCGTCGCCGTGTCGCTCCCGTCGCAGGACGTGCACGCGGGCGACACCGTCGGGCTGCGGGTGACGCTGCGCCCCTACGACGGCGCCGAATACGTCGAGACCGTCCCGGTGATCATCCCGCGCACCCTGACCGGCCAGACGATCAAGGTCGAGGTCGCGACCGGCGCCTCGGTGAAGCCCGACCTGCCGCAGGCCGAATCGCTGCGCGTCTACATCGACAACCTGCGCAAGTCGTACCCGGCGACGTCGATCGTGGTGACTTTGCAGACGCCCGACGACGGCGCCTCGTTGCGCGGCCGCCTGATCTCTGGACTGCCGGCCTCGGCGCTCGACACGCTCCGCCCCGGCAACCAGACGCGGCGGGCCGACGCGTACCACATCGCCGATCGAACCGTCTTCCCGGTGCGCCAGCTGGTCAGCGGCCGGCAAGACCTGAGCGTCCAGATCAAAGACGATGCCCTCGGCGTCGGGCCCAGGCACGATGGCCGCTGAGCCGGGCGCCCGGCCGACTGGCCCCGTCACGGAGCCCGCTGGTCCCGGCGCGGAGCTGGCTGTCGCCGATGCGGCGCTGGAGGATGCCCCCTGCCCGATGGGCTGCGCGCGCGACGACGAGCAGCTGTTCGTGGGGCGCGACCGCTTCTATGGCCGGCCCGGCGCGTTCCCGGTGGTCCGCTGTCGGGCCTGCCAGCTCGTCCGCAGCAACCCCCGACCGACCATGGAGGCCATCGGCTCGTACTATCCCGACCTCTACGGGCCCTACCACCGCGCGGAGAATCGACCCAAGCCCGTCGCCGTGGGGCGGGCGGCGCTTGTCGAGCGGTGGGCCCGGCGCTTGCGCCTGGACGGAACGCGCGAGCTGCTCCCGCCCCACCTGTCGCCGGGACGCGCGCTGGAGGTCGGCTGCGCGTCGGGCGGCTTCCTGCTCAAGCTCCAGCGCCGGGGCTGGCAGGTCGAAGGGATCGAGCCCTCCGCGTCGGCGGCGGAGCGGGCCACCGCCCAGGGCCTGGCCGTCCACGTGGGCCCGATCGAAACGGCCCCCGACCGAGATCGGAAGCTGGACCTCATCGTCGCCTCGCACTCGCTGGAGCACCTGCACCAGCCGCTCACGTCGATGCGGCGCCTGCGGGCCTGGGCGCGCCCCGGGGCCCTGCTGAGCTGCGCGATCCCCGACGCCGGCGGTTTCCTGTTTCGCCGCTTCGGGGCCGCCTGGTACGACGCCGATCTGCCCCGCCACCTGTTTCATTTCACGCCCCGGACGTTCACCAATCTGCTGGCGGCGGCCGGCTGGAAGGTGGAGCGGGTCCGCGGCCAGCGAACGCTCAACTGCCTGATGGGGAGCATCGGCAATGCCCTCGGCGATCTAAAGGGCGCGGGCGCGCGGCGCCTGGGCGAGGCCTTCCTGCGCTTTCCCGAGAGCCGCGCGCCCTGGAAGCCGCTGCTGATGCCGCTGACGCTGGCCCTGGCGGCGCTCGGGCAGACCGGGCGGATGAAGATCTGGGCCCGCGCCGTCTAGCGGCAGCGAAATGGTTCGCCCTCCTTTACAATAGCCCGCCCCGATGCGTTTGCTGCCGCTCCCCGTGATCTCCACGCTCGCGCTGGCGTTGGTCGTTGCCACCGCAGGCGCGGCGGTGACCAAGACGTTCCGCCAGACCACGGCCAAGGACTTCGAGGAAGGGGAAGCGACGGCGAGCGTGATCCTCCCCGACGGCGCGGTGGTGCCGGGGATGAAGCCGAGCCCGGTCGCGCTCGAGGCCGCGTTCGTCTGGTGTGGGGCGCTATCGCCGGACGGCCGCACCGCCTACTTCGGCACCGGGGACGAGGGACGCATCTACGCCGTCGACGTCGCTGGCAACGAGGCGCGCGCCCGGAAGGTCGCCGCGCTCGACGCCGCTTGGATCACCGCGCTGGCCATGCGGCCAGACGGAACGCTGGTCGTCGGCACCACGCCGGGTGGGCGCGTCTACACCGTCGATCCGAAGAGCGGCAACACGCATCTATACGCCACCCTCGGCGTCGATCACGTCTGGGCGCTGGTTGTCGACGGCAAGACGGGGATCGTCTACGCGGGCACTGGGGGACCCGGCAAGATCTTCGCGATTGATCCGGGCGGACCTAGCGGGCCGGGCGGCAAAAGCGGGTCCGGTGGCAAGTCGC
>CAYTTF010000120.1:0-1858 GCA_964440665.1 uncultured Myxococcales bacterium
TCAACGGCCTGTCGTCCATCAACGGCCTGTCCGCCATGAACGGCCTGTCGTCCATTAACGGCCTGTCGTCCATGAACGGCCTCATGACCAGCTCGGGCGGCCGCAGGACGGTCTCCTACCTAGTCAAGTGCGCCCTCGCGAGCGGCGACTCGCTGGTCAAGCAAGACCAGAACGGCAACACCTACACCTACCCGGGCTCGATCGGCCTCTGCCCGGCCTGGAAGACCGGCTCGGTGGATGGCAACGCGGCCTGCCTGGAGAGCATCTCGGCCTGCATGATGGCCCACGTCAACACCGCGGGCGTCCACGTTCCCCTCTGGCTCGACTCGAGCAACGCGGCCATCGGCTGGGGCGTCGATCTGAACGCCTACCCGATGCAGGAAGGAACGTTCTTCGGCAACATCATCGACACCGGCCCGCTGACCAGCACCGGCAAGTCGGGCCTCAGTGGTCCGGCCGCCTTCTACTGCGACGGTGCGAGCTTCAACTCGGGCAACAACGGCGTCGTCGCCGGCCGTCTCGGCGCGAACCAAAAGGGCGCGCCCTACTCGAACCCCTTCGGCGCGGGCACGCAGTGCCAGACCGTCGCCACCAGCAACGGCCACTTCAGCCAGGGCGGCTCGACGCCGGACGGGTACAAGAATATCGGCAACAAGTACATCTGGAACAACTCGATCACCGTGTGGCGCAATCCCAACTACACCCCGGTCTTCGACCCGGGCTACGTCTACGGCTTGCAGCCGTACCTGCCGACCTACTCCGGGAGCGCCGCCATCTCGATCGACACCTACGGCGCCCACACCGCCAACGGCACGGTCGTGCAGCAATACACCAGCAACGGCACGAAGGCGCAGCAGTTCGTGTTCTCCGCGACCGGCTCCGACTGGAAGCTCAAGATGGTCAACGACACCAGCAAGTGTGTCGATCTGGACGGCGGCGACACCGCTAACGGAACGGGCCTGGTCATCAACGACTGCAGCAGCAGCAGCAACAGTCAGAAGTGGACTATCACGCCGGACTCGCAGACTGGATCGTTCTACTTCAAGAACGTCGCGGCTGGCCGGTGCATCGACGAGAACGGCTGGAGCACGGCAAGCGGCCTCCCGATGCAGATCTGGGATTGCAGCTACTACGCCAACCAGAAGTTCTTCGTCCAGGCGTATTAATCACCGCGCACCAGCGCGCTGACACAGACCTTCGGCCGGCTCGCGCAAGCGGGCCGGCCGTTTTTTTGTGAGGCGGTCGTCCCGCGACCGGACGGCCAGCGCGGCGGTGTCGCGCGCGTTGCAGGGCGAAGTCGCTCCACGTGCAATTCGACTGCTGGGCTTGATCCGATCCTGTAGACAGGTTGTCCGGCTGCAGACCGAAAACGGCGCAGGCGAATCTGGTCGAGGAGAACAAGTTTGCCAGCTGGGAAGCCGCTGCGAGCTTCTTCACCGGCGAAGGCTTCGTCATTCGCCGCCGGCTCGCCCCGTCTGACGACCCGCAGCACCTGCGCGAGTGCTAGGTGCTGGCGTTGCCGGAGTCTTGAGTCGCCTTGGCATGAAGGTTTCGGGTCGCCTCCGCCCTTGCCCTAGACTGAGCCCAAGCCCTACCGGCAGTCCCCACTGGAGGTTCGATCGTCATGACGTCTCATCTCGCGCGCAGCTGCATTTTCACCATCGGCTTGGCCTCTCTGCTCGCGGCATGCGGCAGCGATCCGATGACGGGCGACTCCGGCGCAGGCGGCTCGACCGCGACCGGCGACACCGTAGGTAGCGGCGGCGTCACGTCGTCCGGAGGGAACACCGCGACCGGCGGCACGTCGTCGGGCGGCGGCGCGACGGGCGCGGCCGGTGTCGCGGGCACGGGCGGCGTG
>CAYTTF010000120.1:1958-3318 GCA_964440665.1 uncultured Myxococcales bacterium
TCGGGCGGCGTCACCGGCTCGGGCGGCGTGACGGGTTCCGGCGGCAGAGCCGGCTCGGGCGGCGTGACTGGGACGGGCGGCACGCATGCCTCGGGTGGTACGACCGGCTCGGGTGGCGCAGCCGGCTCGGCCGGTGTCACCGGATCCGGCGGCACCACCGGCGCGGGCGGCGCCGCCGGGAAGGGCGGCTCGACCGGGACCGGCGGCTCGACGCATGTCGGAATCTGGAACGTGATGCCTCTCGGCGATTCGGTCACCGAGTCGACCTGCTACCCGCAGATAACCTACGAGCAACTGAAGGCAGGCAATCACTCGAATTTTCAGTTCGTGGGCACGGAGACCAGCAACCAATCCTGTGGAGCCCGCGCGCCCGCCAACGTCAAGGACGAGGGACATGCCGGATACGGTGTGACCTATCTGCCCATGAACAGCACACGAGGCGCCTGCACCAAGACCACCGGATGTGGGAGCTATGCGGAGCTGCAGACCTGGGCCGCCGAGAAGCCCGACATCGTGCTGATGCACTTCGGTACCAATGACGTGTGGGACGGAATAGCCACCTCGACGATCCTGTCCGCCTATGTGGCGGTCATCTCCGAGTTCCGCAAACAGAATCCCAACGTCATCTTCTTCGTGTCGAAGATCATAAAACTGGACCCCTCCGGCTGCGGAAGCTGCCTGACCAACGTGGCCGCTCTCGCCGCGGCGGTTACCCCGACCTGGGCCTCCACCAACTCCACGGCGACCTCGCCCATCCACATCATCGACCACTACGACAGCAGCTTCGATCCCACGAGCTCCGCCGATACCGCCGACGGCGTTCATCCGACGCCGGCCGGCGCCACGATCATGGCGACCGTCACCTACAACGCCATCGTCGCGAGCGGATACTTCTGACGCCTGCAAGACCGCGCTGTATCTCAGACGTTTCGGTTCTCTTTCGTCCGCCAAGTTGATCCCGCCCGGCCTCGCGTTCGACTACGTGTACTCTGTTATCCTGCGGCCCATGACTCCACCGGGCCGGTATCCCGACCCGCACGACGCGCGGGCGCTTCGATGGTGGGACGGTCAGCAATGGACTATGGCGCGCGCCCTGGTCGTCGTCTCCCTCGTTCTGGTGGCGGCCACTTTATCGGCGTCAGCTCGGGCCGCGGAGCAAGAGCCCCACCCCTCGTGGTCGGCTTCGAGCTCGGCTCGATCGATTCCCCGCGGAGCCTGCATTTCAGCGGTTCGTTCGTGCTGCTGTTCCGCGCGGGCGCGGCCTGGGCTCTCAGCAGTCGGGGCGTTCCCGCCTGCGGGACCGACACTTGCGACACCTACCTCGCCCGCGGCGATCGGTTCACCTTCGCCCGTCTAGGAG
>CAYTTF010000120.1:3418-12136 GCA_964440665.1 uncultured Myxococcales bacterium
CGTCTAGGAGTCGGATGCTCATTCTGAGCGCTCCCGACTTTGGACTACTGGGGTTGGCGGCAAGAGAGTGAGGCTGTCGACGCAGAAGTCGTAGGGCGTCGCCGTGTTCTTCTGGCTCCGTCCCCACGCTGGCGGCGATGTTCGACCCGAGGCGGAGACGCCACCTTCCCATGATGCCTATCCTCAGGGACTTGCCGAGCTGGGCCTCGAAGTCCTCGCTGGAAGGCTCCTCGGCGGCCTCGTAACCTTCCTCCTCGAGCAGGTCGTACGGCTCGTCCACGGTCGCGTAGTGCGGCAGCAGAACGGTGGCTGCCGGAGAACGCTACCCGCATCCGCCCGGTTACTTCCTGGCCTTGACCGATACCACGTCGAGCTGGAAGAACTGACCATCGAAGGGTTCGGGCGCCGGTGGCACACCGGCGATCACGTGACGCTGGTGGTTCGCGATGGCGACATCATTGGAGTCATAGGCGCCCATGATGACGGTGGCGCCGCCGCGAACCGGGATGGTGACGGTGTAATCGATGGGAAAGGTGTAGTGCCCGACCTTGTCCGCGTGGCGATTGAAGGTGTACGTGGCCTCGGGATCCGACACGGCCAGCCGGTAGAAGTTGTAGTCGTTCTTCACCGGCGTGCCGCCGATCTGGAAGTGCTCGCGCTGAACCTCACCGCCCGTGAAGTTCTTGGGTTCGACCACGCCGCGCACGCGCAGGGTCACGTCGTAGAGAATTCCCGCCTTGCCGGCGAAGGTGCGCGTGAGCTCGCGTTTGAGCTTCCACGCCGGATCAGCGCTCTGCAGCAGGCTCCGGTCCCAGTGACACTCGGTATCGTTGTCGAACTTGGGGTTCGCGCACGGCACCTCCAGGCGCAGACCCGCGAGGCTCGCGGCCGGGTCGTCGCCCTTGGCGGTCGTCGAGGCGCCGAGAGCACACAGCAGAAGCGCGATCACCGTCGTTCTCATGCGGCGCCATCCTACCCCGGGTTTTCGGTGTACAAGGTCGGTTTACGAAGGGTGTAGACAGTCGATGCGCGAGATCCCCTACGAGCTGTGCGACGTATTCACCGACCGGGCGCTGGCGGGTAACGCGCTCGCGGTCTTCCCCGACGCCGATGACATCGACTGGAAGTGTCGGGTGTTCGCGCCCGGAGAAGGTATCGGCGAGGATCCCGCCACGGGCGCCGCGGCAGGACCGCTGGCGGTGCACCTGGCCCGCCATGGCCGTATCGCCTTCGGCGACGAGATCGTGATCGAGCAGGGCGTCGAGATCGGGAGGCCGTCGACGTTGCACGCACGCGCGCGGGGAAGCCGAGCGCGACTCGACAGCGTCGAGGTCGGTGGACACGCCGTCCTGGTCGGGCGAGGGACCTTCACGCTGCCCGACGTCACGGAGGGCGCCCGGCCTGGGGGCGCTTCGGGAGTAATCTGGGGGTCGGTGGTTGACGGAAGCCAAGGTGAGCTTATCGGACAGAAAATCGGCGCTTGAAAGTCCTTCTATGGAAGGGGATGTCCAGGACGAGGATCGCCAGTCGCCCGGCGACGCGTTCATTCCGGCATCCGGCGTCCACTCTCGTTCATGGTAAAGACTTTCGTCGACGGTGTCCGGCTGCTGAGTGGCTATAGCTCGAGGCACCCCGGGCTCGCGGCGTGGACGGGCAATCTGAAATATCGACGGTCGACAGGACCTGGAAGCCGCGCTGTCCTCGCAATGAAAGCGGGAACCATCCTTCTATCAGGGCCTCGATCGGCCATGGCTTCGTTCGGTACTCCGAGGGGGCATAATCTATCCTTGGGAACTCGTGAGCCGAGGCTCCGGTCCAGCAGAACAATGGATGCTCACCCTCGAACCTTTGTGGTCGTGGCTTACGTCGACGATGATCGCGCGCTCGTCCGTCGAAGAGCCGGCAGCAGCCACGACGAGTTATTGTGAAATCGGCTTGCGGTGTTTGCCGGGGTCGTAGGCCTCCTCGGTTTTCCACATCGCGTCAGCGCCGCTATCCCTCGACCGCCCCTGGACGCCACCTTCCCATGATTCCTATCCTATAGTCGTGCTCCGGGGTCCTGCGACCCCTGGACACATTTCGGGGTGCTCGCAGGCTCCCGGTCCAACTACTGAACGGGCTCGTGGCACCAAGCGCAAACCGACCTCGTTCCCAACGCACCTATACAGCCTACACACCGAACCAGCCGACAGTCGATGCCGGCTTCATCCGTCGGGGTCGGCCTCCGGTCGATGGGTAACTACTGAGTGACCGCGGTGAGCGACTCCACGCAGAAGTTGAACGGATTGGCGGCGGTGGCCGAACCCGGAATCTGGAATTCAATCAGCGCGACCAGGGTTGGATCCCAGGTCTCCGCGGTCTCCCACGACCCCTGCCCGAGCGGCGGGACCGCAGCGAGGACGGTGTTCAGTCCGATCGCGGCGACCGTGGCGAAGAAGACGTTGTCGTCCCCCTTCTTGCCGTAGGCAAAGCGAATTCCGCCTGTGGGAAGCGTTCCGGACAGCAGGAAACTGAATCCCTTGACCCCATTCTTGGTCAGGTTGAACGGCTGCTGTCCGCCGGTGTCGTTCAGCTCGAACCCGATTCCGCCGTACGAGCTGGCGCTGGCAACGAGCGTTCCGCTCGTGCACATCTTGCCGCCGACGTTCGCGAAGCTCCCCTTGCCCGGCGAGATGGTCGAGACCGTGTCCGAGTAGGCGAACCAGTTGCCGTTGATTCCGAGCGAGTTGCTGGCCGCGGCCACATTGCCGTTCTTGTCCGGCGTGATGAGAACGCCAGCACCGGCTCCCGACGAGCCGCCGGTCGCCGACGCGCCGCCAGCTCCCGGCGAGCCGCCGGTTGCGGACGAGCCGCCGGTTGCCGACGAGCCGCCGGTTGCCGGCGCGCCGCCAGCTCCCGGCGAGCCGCCGGTTGCCGACGACCCACCGGTTGCAGAGGAGCCGCCGGTTGCCGACGCGCCGCCGCTCGCGGACGCGCCGCCGGTCGCCGACGAGCCGCCGGTCGCCGACGCGCCGCCGGTCGCCGACGCGCCGCCGGTCGCCGACGAGCCGCCAGCGGCAGTTTGCCCACCGGTTGCCGAAGAAGGGCCGCCGCCAGTACCACCCGTTCCTGCGCCGTCGCTTCCTGGCGAAGCACATCCCTGCACGAGCAACGCCGCCAAACCGAGCGCCAAACCAAGCGACAGCAGGGAAGCCCTCGATCCAGCGTCGGGCCGACGACCCAGGGTGCGGGTGCTCAACATGATGCGGCGACCTTAGCACCGTCGCTGGTCCAACAGGAAGCCCGCGCCACACGGCACGTCGATCGGTTCGAGCGCGGCCAAGCTGGACGCCGGGCCCTGACGGGCTCGTCAGCGCTTTATCGCCGTCCCGTGCGCCGAGATGATCGCGGCGGTGCTCGTGTCCATGTCGTAGACCGAGAACCAGCCCGGCGTCTCGTGCGGCGGATCGCCGGTCCACTTGCTGGGGGGGCGAGCCTCTCCGCCCCAGGCCCAGAAGTTATCGCCCGCCAGCGCACCGCCGGCGGTGGCCAGCGACGCTTCGACGACGGCATACAGGCTCCGGTAATACTTGTCGCGGTTGGTGGTGGTGGCCGCCGGATCGTACTTGCCGCCGGCCGTCCAGCCGTCGCGCGCGAGGCCGAACTCCTCCATCAAGAGCGGCTTGCCGAGCGCCTTGGAGAGGGTGTCGTGGTTCTGGAGATAACCGGTGGCGAAGGTGGTGGCGGTCGCCAGCGAGGCGCCGGTCGAGTCGTTGGCGTTGTACATCCCCCAAGGCTCGACCCAGATGTGGCACGTGGCGTAGTCGACATATTGGCTCTGGTGGGTGGCCGTGAAGAAATTCGAGGCCGCGGTCCCCGTCGTGTTCGACGCCCACGTCCCCTCGCTGCCGACGCTCACCATGTGGTTGGGATCCAGCGACTTGATGTACTGGGCGGTGTCGCCGACCCAGTTGGACGGGTAGTCGCGGGGCTCGTTCGCGAGCTGCCAGGAGAAGATCGTCGGATCGTCCCGGTAGGTGCGCCCGTTGACCGTGTTCACCCGGTGGATGACCGTGTTTATGTGCGCGCGGTACGCGGTCTGGCAGGTGGCGCAAGCGTAGAAACGATCGACGTAGGCGATGTACGTGGCGTAGAGGCTGCTGTTCGCGATCCGGTTGGGGATCGCGCTGCCGTCGCTCCAGCTCACGTACTGCCCCATCCCGCCGGTCCACTCCCAGTAATTGTTGAGCACCATGACCGCGCGCATTCCCCGTTTGTTGAGCTCGTCGAGAAAGAGGTCGAGGCCCGCGAACACCTGTTCGTTGTAGACGCCGGGCATCGGCTGCAGCGACGGAACGATCCGATACGGGGCGGTGTCGGGCCCTTCGGCCGAGGCGACCATGCGGATGTTGTTGACGCCGAGCGCTTGGAGGCGATCGAGCTCGCGCCCGAGCCGGGCGGTATCGCCGACGCTGGTCGCGGACCCGAGGCTCATCCCTTGCCAGAAGTTGGCGCCAATGACCACGTGACGCTTGCCGCCCTCCATGAACTGCAGGCCCTGGCGGGTCACAAAGGTCGTGATGCCAGTCTGGCCGGCGCCTCCGTCGGTGGCGCTTCCGGCGTGACCGCCCGTGCCCGAACCGACGCCACCCATGCCGCCGCTGCCCGCACCACCGCCACTTCCCCCTTTGGCCGCGCCGCCGGTTCCTGCGCCCCCGGTACCTGCGCCGCCGTCGTTCGGTCCCATGCCGGCGCCACCGCTTGAACCGCCGCGCCCGCCGCTGCCGATGACGGCACCCGAGCCGCCGCCGGCCAGGCCCTGCGAGCCGCCGGCGCCGCCCGCAGCGACGGCCGTGCCCCCGGCGCCGTTGCCGCCGCTGCCGGCCGTCGGGCTGCCGCCGACTCCGCTACCGCCGGCGTTTCCGCTCCCTGCCGTTCCGGACGCGTCCACAGCGCCGTCGCCGCCACCTCGGGAGCAAGCAAGCCCGAGGAACATCGCCATCGACAGCCACTGGAGCTTCACGACGCCCGGGCCACGTGATGCAAACACAAACCGAGATCCCCGTTGCACCACGCGACTAAAGCGCAGACCCCCACCTGGAAGCAAGGCCCGACGGGGACTCAAGCTCGCGGCGCCGATGTGGTGAGGAGCCGGCGTTATCGTGGGCCACCGCGACCGAGCTGGCGGTCCCTCCTCGAAGCTGAGATAGACTCCTGTCAAATGGCCTATTCGAAGCTGACCTGGGGCTTTCAGTGCGCGAAACGATCCATTCGGCGGCTGGTGGTCCCGCTCGCGGGAGCGATCCTGATCGCCGCGGGCGGAGCCGCTTGCACCGGGGGCTCGGGCGACCCGGGCGGTCAAGCGGGCACCGTCGGCGCGACGGGGGGTCATCCGGTGACCGGGGGCTCGACGGGCGCCGGGAACACAGGCGGCAGCGGCGGTTCCAGCGAACCGGGCGGCGGGGGAGCTCCGGCTCTCACGGGCTCGGGCGGAATGACGACCGGACTGGGCGGCGGCTCGGGCGGCGTCACCGGCCAGGCGGGCTCGGGCGGGTCCTCCTCTGGTGGCGCGCCCGGCACCCCTGGCTCCGCGGGGGGATCGGGCAACCTCGGCGCCGGCGGCGTCTCGGGTCTGGCCGGCGCGGGGGGCAAGAGCCCGGGAACCGGTGGAGCGACGACCGGCGGTCCGAGCTATCCCTACATCTTCGCCGTGTTCAACGACTCGGCTCCGCTGTCCGACCTGCTGATCTACACGTCCAACGACGCGCTCAACTTCACGCTCCTCTACGACACCAAATATGTCGGGCCGACTGGATTTTTGCGCGATCCGAGCGTCATGAAGCACACCGACGGCAGGTTCTACGTGGCCTTCACGACGCCCCCGACCCTCGGTTGCTGCGGCGCCGACGCGAGCTTCAGCATCGCATCCAGCGCCAACCTCAAGGACTGGACCACGGTCACCACCGTCCCCGCCGGCGTCGCGGGGGTCAAGAACACCTGGGCGCCCGAATGGTTCAAGGACAGGGATGGAAGCATCTACGCCCTCGTCAACGTCGACGGCAAGACCTACAGCTACAAGGCGATGAACGACAGCCTGACCGTGTTCAGCGCGCCGACCTGGATCGGAATCGGGCCTGGCTACATCGACACCTTCGTCGTCACCGTCGGCGACACTTACCACGCGTTCACCAAGGGCAACGCCTACATCGAGCACGCGACGGCAACCAGCCTGAATGGGCCCTGGACGTTCGTCGGCACGGGCGACTGGGCGGGCTGGGGCACCCACAAGGAGGCGCCAGCCCTGATCCAGCTCGCCGACGGAACCTGGCGCTTCTACTGTGACGCCGGGTCGACCGGCCACGAGACGTACAGCGACAGCGCCGATATGTTCCAGACCTGGACAGCCCCGAAGACGCTGCCGGCCGTCGGCAACAACATCAGCCACGGCACGGTGATTCACGGAGATTGACGGCTCACGGGGAGCGCAAATCGACGCCGCGCTCGCCAGCCCGCGCGGCGCTACCTTTCGTCAACCCACCACTTCGAGGAACTCCGCGATCACGCGGATGTCAAATCACCCCGTCTGGGCTCAGAGCGACGGGGAGACCAGGGGGGACCGAGCAGCTCCAAAACGCCTGATGGAAGCGCGCCGCGGTTGACGTGACGGGACGCTCCGCGCGACATTCGGGCACGCGTCACGCTCCCCCAGTCACCCCGTGCCGGAGAGTCGAGCTGATGGGATTCCGCAGACCAACGCAAAGACTCCACACGGCGTCGGCCTTCGTTGACCGCTTTCCGCAGAGCGGACACGGTATCCCGCTTGCCTTCGTGTTTCTGTTGGCCACCGCCGTCGCGTGTGACCGGCCGCCCTCCGGGGCCGCCCGCGGCAACGGCGGTGAAATGGCGCAGCCGCCGGCCGATGCGGCGAGCGGCTCCGGAGGCTCGCCCTCGGATGGCGCTGTCGTCGGGGAGGACGCCGGGACCGGCCAGAATCTGCCGCCGGTACCGAAGATCAGATTTCAGATGACCACACCGCGCGACGACACCGACTACCCTTACACCGCAGACGCGCCTCCGCCGGATGGTCCCATTCCCGGTTCTACTGTTTTCCTGTCCGGCGACGGGAGCTTCGATCCCGAGGGCGGCCCCGTATCCTTCTTCTGGAACGTCCAAGATCCGAAGAACGTCCACGTGACGATCGATCCGAGCGCCGATGCCACGCGCGTTTCGCTCGCCGCGCTGAAGCTCGGCACCTACACCATCACGCTGGAGGTCGTCGAGGCGGGCCCCTTGGGCCAGATTGCGCAAACGACAATCCGGTTGCTGGTCGGTCCTCACCCTTGCGCGCACGACGGCGCCAGCCCGCCGTGCTCGGATGCTCTGGCCGTCCCCGGCGGCACGTTCGTTGAGGGTGCGGCCCCCGGGATCGGAGGTGACAACGAACGGCCCGCGCACGTGGCCACAGTGGCGCCGTTTGCGCTCGACGAATACGAAGTCACCGTCGGCCGATTCCGCGCGTTTCTGAACGCTTACACGGGTACGCCGCCGCCGGACGGCGCGGGCGCTCACCCTCTGATTGCCGACAGTGGCTGGCAGACGGACTGGAAGGTCAAGCTCCCGATGTCGCGTGATGGCTTCAACATCGCGATCGAGACCTGCGGCGGAACCTGGACGCCAACAGCTGCTGCCAACGAGGCGCGTCCAATGAGCTGTGTCTCATGGTACGAAGCGTTTGCGTTTTGCGCCTGGGAAGGCAAACGCCTGCCCACCGAGGCCGAGTGGGAATACGCGGCCGCCGGAGGCAGCGAGCAGCGGCGATATCCCTGGGGTGACGAGGAACCGACGGTCGAGCTCGCGGTATTCGGCTGTCTGTTCGACGGGGATCCGTTCTGTGATTACGACGCCGATTTGCCCGTGGCGGGAAGCCTGGCCAAGGGCGCCGGCCTGTGGGGGCATCTCGATCTCGCCGGCAGCCTATGGGAATGGACCTTGGATGTGTACGGACCCTACACGGACGCCCCGTGCGACAATTGCGCCCCGGTGACGCTTCCCCCGGACGGTGGCCGCGTGTTCCGTGGCGGCGATTTCATTTACGACGACCCGACCTGGCTGAGCGTGACCACCCGCCTCGGGATCCCCGCCGACTTGCCCGACGACCGCCGTGGTTTCCGTTGCGCACGCAGCATGCCGTGAGGGCAATCGTGGGCCCCCGTCAGCGCGCCTCGCGCGTTTCTCCCCGCGCTTCCTGCCGCTCGCCGCGGTTCGTGCGCGCGCGCCGATGCCGCGCCACGCGATGATCGAAGTCTTCTACTTTTTCTTCTTTCAGTCGGTGGCGATCAACATGGCGTACATGCCGTCGCACCTGCGGGCGCTCGGCCTGCCGGGGCGGGAGATCTCGGCGGCGCTGGCGGTGGCGCCGATTCTGTCGCTGGCGGTGCCACTCGGGTGGGCCTGGCTGGCCGATCGGACGCGCCGGCACGATCGGGTGCTGCGCATCGTCGCCTGCGGCGCCTGGTTGGGGTTTTCGCCGCTGGTCCTGGTGCGCGGCCCGGCGGCGCGGAGCTTCTCCGTGATCCTGACCGGCTACCTCGCTTACGCAGTCTTCGCCGTCGGGATGGGGGGCCTGGCCGACGCGCTGGCCGTGGTGCGCGTGCGCGCCGGCGCGATCTCCGCGCCGCAGCGTCTGAGGGGCTCGGTCGGGTTCGTGATCGCGGCGGTCGCGACCGGCGCGGCGATCGG
>CAYTTF010000121.1:0-6358 GCA_964440665.1 uncultured Myxococcales bacterium
TCGGCACCGGCGATCTGTCGCGCGTGATCCTCGCCGAGCGCGACGACGAGATCGGAACCATCGCGGGGCGCTTCAACGCGATGACCGGCTCGCTGCGCGAGGCCCGCGAGGAAGGGGAGCGGGCGTCGGACGCGCGTCTCGGCCTCGAGGCGCGGCTGCGGCAGTCGGAGAAGCTGGCCACGATCGGGCAGATGGCGGCGGAGATCGCGCACGAGCTCGGGACCCCCCTCAACGTCATCGGGGGGCGGGCGCGCGCGATGGCCAAACGCGCGGAGAAGGTGGCGTCGTCGGCCCTCGCGCCGGATGCCGCCGAGGTGACACGGGAGGTGACCAAGAACGCCGGCATCATCGGCGACGAGGTCGCACGCATCACCAAGATCATCCGCCAGGTGCTGGATTTCTCGCGCCCGCGGGGTCCGACGGTCACGCGCGTGCGCCTGGGGGCGGTGGTGGCGGAGGCGCTGGAGTTCCTGCGCGAGACGATTCGCCGCCAGGGGATCGCGGTCGATCTGCGCACCTCCCCCGCGCCGCCCGAGGTGCCGGGCGATCCGGATCAGATCCAGCAGGTCTGCTTGAACCTGTTCATGAACGCGATTCACGCCATGCCGCACGGGGGTCGGCTCCAGGTGGCGACCGAACGGGTCGTGCAGCGCAAAGGGGGGCTCGACCTCGCGCCGCCCGCCGAGTATGTGGTCCTGACCATCGCCGACGGCGGTCCGGGGATTCCGCTCACCGACCGCGAGAAGATCTTCGAGCCCTTCTTCACGACCAAGGATGAGGGGCAGGGGACCGGCCTCGGTCTGGCGGTGAGCCACGGGATCGTCAAGGATCACGACGGCTGGATCGAGGTCGATAGCCCGGCCACCGGCGGCGCCGTGTTTCGCGTGTTTCTCCCCTGCGCCGTGGCGGCCTCGGGGAGCGAGGATTCGGATGAGGGCCGATCCGCAGACCAATCCCTTGCCCAACCCCAGTCGATCGGCAAGGATTGATTGGGTAGACCGCGTGCCATGGCCGAACCCGCAACCACCGCCGCCCCTGAGAAGATGCCGCCGCTCGCGGTCTCGCTCCCCGGCACGGGCCGGGCGACGATCCTGGTGGTCGAGGACGACGCGGCGATGCGCACCATGCTGCGAGAGGCGCTGGACGAGGACGGCTACGCGGTCGAGACCGCTGCCGGCGGCCGGGCCGGCGTCGAGCGCGTGCGACAAGGGGGGATCGACCTGGTCGTGTCGGACGTCAAGATGCCCGATCTCGACGGGCTCGACATGCTTCGGGAGATCAAGGCGGTCAGCCCGTCGCCGCACGTCATCACCATCACCGCGTTCGGATCGATCGACACCGCCATCCGGGCCGTCAAGCTGGGCGCGTTCGACTACATCACCAAGCCTTTCGACATTGACCAGCTGATCCTGTCGGTGCAGAAGGCGCTGGCCGAGCGGGCCCTGCGCTCGGAGGTCGCGCGGCTGCAGAGCGAGGTCCAGAAGAGCTACCGCTGGGGGAACATCGTCGGCAAGTCGGCCGTCATGCAGGAGATGTTCGCGCTCATCCGGCGCCTCTCGGGCTCGGCGGCCTCGGTGCTGGTGACGGGGGCGTCGGGGACCGGCAAGGAGCTGGTGGCCAAGGCGATCCACTTCAACAGCCCGCGCCGCGAGCGTCCGTTCGTGGCGCTCAACTGCGCGGCGATTCCCGACACGCTGCTCGAGAGCGAGCTGTTCGGCTACAAGCGGGGGGCCTTCACCGACGCGCGCAGCGATCGGCCCGGGATCTTCGTGGAGGCCGATGGTGGGACCATCTTCCTCGACGAGATCGCGGAGCTGTCGCCGACGCTGCAGGCGAAGCTGCTGCGGGTGCTCCAGGAAGGGGAGATTCGCCCGCTCGGCGCCGCGCGCAACGAGAAGGTCGACGTGCGGGTGGTCGCCGCGACCAATATCGATCTGGAGGCGCGCCTCGCGAGTGGCAGCTTTCGCCAGGATCTCTACTACCGGCTCAACGTCATCCACATCCACCTGCCCGCGCTGCGCGACCGGGCCGAGGACATCTTGATGCTGGCCGAGCATTTCTTGGCGCGGAGCGCGACCAAGGCGGGCAAGGAGATCCGCGGGTTTCACGAGGCGGCCAAGAAGGCGCTGCTCGGCTACGGCTGGCCCGGCAACGTGCGCGAGCTCGAGAACGTGGTCGAGCGTGCCGTCGCGCTGGCCGAGCGCGCTCTCGTGCAGGTCGAGGATCTGCCGCCGGGCGTGCGCGAGCGACGGGCGACGGCCGAGGACGAGCTGGGCGCGGCGGTCGCGCGGGGCCTCACGCTCGACGAGCTCGAGCGCGAGTTCATCAAGCGGGTGCTGGCGGCCGAGGGGGGAAACAAGACGAGAGCGGCGCAGCGCCTGGGGCTCGATCGCAAGACGCTCTACCGCAAGCTCGAGGAATACGCGGCCACAGCGGCCCCGGTCGCCGCAGAAGAAAGGGAGCCGCAGCCATGAACGAAGTCGGTTCTCTGGTGAGCTTGGAGGCGCGTGCCGAGGCCGGTTTCGAGCAGCTGCGCGCGCCGGCTTCCGGGCAGCCCTGCGTCCATTGGCGCCTGCGGGTCGTCGAACATCTCACGGCGCGGACCGAGCTGGTCCACGAGATCGCCTCGCCCGAATCCTTCGATCTCGTCTGGGGCGGCGATTCCACCCCACGGCGTCTGCCGGTGCGGATTCGCATCGATCCCGGCATGGCCCGCATCGAGGCCACGCCGACCCTGCACCGCGCGGGGACGCCCGGCGCGCTCGCGGTGGCGCAGGCGTTCGGCTTTCGCGGTGCGCTCTCCGTCGAGGAGGTGGTCATTCGCGCGGGCGACGTGCTCTCGGCCGACGGCGTGCTGCAGGACCCCACTTTCGGCGCCGGTCCGTTTCGATCCGCGGCGCAAGGCTTGGAGCTCTTCGAGGCGACCGTGCGCTTGCCGTCGCGAAGCCTCGGTCCGGCGCTCTTGCCCTGGGCACTGGGGACGGCGGCCGCGCTCCTGGGCGGCATGGGCCTCGCCACCTGGGCGGCCTGGCGGTACCACCTGGCGCACCTGCCGCCGGGCGCAAGCGCCTGGCGCATCGATCGGCCGCCGGGATCTTTCGCCCGCCTCGCGCCGCCCGAATTTCCGCGCCCGGGCCTGCCGTAGCGCGCGTCTCGCCTCGGTTGGTTTCGCGGTCGGTTGCCGCGTCAGTTGCCCGTGATGGGGGCGACGCAGTCGGCGGCGGGATCGGCCTTCATCGGCAGCCAGTGGTTGAATTCGGTTTCCGACGCGGCAATGAACAGCACCGGCGAGAGCGCGGCCGGATCGTAGTCGACCTGGCCGCCGGCGCCGGCGTCGAGGAGCGCGGCGATCTGTTCACGAAATCGTTCGAACGGCGGCGCGTCGAAGAGCACGAAGTAGAGCTGACGGGTGCGATCCGGGTTGCTCACCCGCCGGTAGGCCATGCAGCGGGGCTGCGGGGTCGTCGATTCGAGGCCCGCGGTTCGCGCCGCCGCCACCAGCGCCTCGGGCGTCACGTGGCCGGCGAACGCGCGGTCGAACTCGCCTTTCAGCAGAAGGGGAATCGCGCCCGGCAATGGCGTGCTCAGAGATTCCATGGCGCGGGAGAACACCTGGTGAAAGAGCCCGCTCAGAAACTCGGGCGGCGGGGTCAACACCAGCAGCGGCGAGCTCGGGCCCGAGGCCGGCTCGAGCGCCACGGTCCATCCTTGTAGTTGCGCGCGTTCGAAGGTGTATGGGTTGGCGCGCGAATCTCGCGCCGAGCGCACGAAGAGGAAGCCGAAGATCGCGAGCGCGCCCAGAGCCACGAGGATCTTGATCGGTCGATTCGATCGCGCCATGTCCGTCGAGCGGTCTGTGGGACCGCCCGACCAGACTTACCACGCCGGCTCAGTTGGACGCGGACGGATCGACGACGCGCCCCGCGAAGAGCAGCGCGCCGGTCGGCTGGTGCACGATGAAGAACAGAAACGGCCGGTCCACGGTCAGGGTGTTGAGCTCGACGGAGGTCTTCTCACCGATGCCGACGCCGGAGGCGGCGGCCGCCGTGGTTCCCTTTTCGTCGACGGCGATGTTGGCCTGATGGACCACGGTCTGGACCTTCAGATCCGTAGCCCCGTCGATCCCGGAGAAGTCGGCGGTCGCGTCGTCGAAGGCGTCCGGCATCCCCAGGGCCGCCAGCGTGTCGTTGACCTTCTCCGCCAACGAAAACTTGAAGCGGGGTATGGACAGCCCTCCCGTCGCCTGCTGGGCCGGGGCGATCATGGCGATCAGCCCGTCCGCCGTCAGCGCCGCCTCGAAGCTGTCGAAGGTCCCGGCGTCGGGGACGACCAGGATCATCGAGGTGTCGGCGCCGCTGTAGGTGAGCGACGCGGCGTTCCACCCGGCGCCGCTCCAGAGCATCGCGTTGTCCTCGGCGCTCATCATCGGGACGCTCACATCGCCGGCCGGCGCGTGGAAGGTGCCGTTCGGGCTCTCCGGCTTGAACGGGGTCACCCAGTCGGCGTGAAAGTAGACCGCGTCCGCCAGGACCAGACGGGTGAGATCGTCGATGGATCCCGCCGGAAAGAGCGTCGGGATCTGGTTCTGGGTCTGCCCGGCCACCCAGCCGTTGATCGCGTTGCGCGCGTCCTCGGGCGCGGCCCGGAAGTCGACGGTGTTGACGCCGCCGCCGTAGCTTTCGGCGAGGACGTCGAGATAGGCCGGCAAGATGTGAAAATCCTTCTGGACCCAGGTGGAATTGGCCAACGAAAGTTGAAAGGCCCCCGGGTCGCTGCCGATCGGGGCGGTGAGCGCCAGATCGAGCGCGTCGAACGCGGCGTTCAGGCGATCCGCCGGCAAGGTGAAATGCAACACCGTGGCGATCTGGGTGGCGGTCTCGGTCCCCATCCCCGCGCCGTTGTAGAGCATGGCCAGCGCGATCGAGAGGCTGGCGGGTGAAAACACCACGTTCGCGTCGGCGCTGCTCTGGGCGCGCAGGGCCTGGTAGAGGTCGACCGCGAACGCCCGGTTGTCCGTCGCCAGCTGCAGGCCGTCGCCCGCCGGGACCGACGGGTTGGTGACGCGGGTCTGCGTGGACTGCTCGACGCCCACGGTTGCCGAGCCGGAACCGCCGCAGGCCGGAAGAGATCCCCAGAGCAGGATGGCCGCCGTGAAAAGGGACCGGCTGATTCCCCGCGAGCTCATGACGGATCGACCACGCGCCCCGCGAACAGCAACGCGCCGGTGGGCTGGTGCACGATGAAGAAGACAAACGGCCGGTCGACGCTCAGGCTGTTGAGGGCGACCGACGTCATTCCGACCACCACACCCGTCGCCGCCGCGGCGGTGGTCCCCTGCTCGTCGACGGCGATGTCGGCCTGATGAACCACCGCCTGGACGTAGAGGTCCTTGGCGCCGTCGATGCCGGAGAGATCGGCGGTCGTGGGATCGAACACGTCGGACATCCCCAGCGCCGTCAGGGTGTCGGAGAGCGATTTGGCCGTCGAGAACTTGAAGCGCGGCATGTAGAGGTCGCCGCCCGCATGCTGTTCGTTGGCCAGGATCGCCGCCAGGCTGTCGGCCGTCAGCGCCGACTCGAACGCGTCGAAGGTCCCCGCGTCGGGGACAACCAGCACCATGGACACGGTGCCGCCCTTGTAAGGAAGGGCGGCCGCATTCCACCCCGTACCGCTCCAGAGCGTCGCGGTGCCTTCGCCTTTCATGATCGGAACGCTGACGTCGCCCGACGGAGCGTGGAAGGTGCCGTTGGGGCTGTTGCCGCCGAAGGGTACGGCCCAGTCGCCGTGGAAGTAGACCGCGTTCGCCAGAACCAGGCGAGTGAGATCATCGATCGATCCCTGTGGGAACAGCGCGGGGATCTGGTTCTGGGTCTCGTTTGCCACCCAGCCGTTGATGGCGCTGCGCGCATCATCGGGCGCGCCCATGAAGTCGACGGTATGGATGCCCGCCCCATAGCTCTCGGCGAGCACATCGAGATACGACGGCACGAAGGAAAAACCCACCTGGGCCCAGGTCGAGTTCGCCAGCGAGAGTTGAAAGGCTCCCGCATCGCCGCCCGAGGGTGGGGCGGTCAGCGCCAGATCGAGCGCGTCGAAGGCGGCGTCGAGGCGATCCTGGGGCAGCGTGAAGTGCAGAGCCGTCGCGATCTGCGTCGCCGTGTCGGTCTCGGCGCCGTTCCAGAGCATCGCCAACGCGACCGAGATGCTGACCGGAGAAAATACCAGGTTGTCGGCGGCCGCGGCTCCGGAACGCAGCTGCTGGTAGAGGTCGACCGCGAACGCCCGGTCGTCAGCGGCCAGCTCGGTGGCATCCGCGGCCGGGACCGACGGGGACGTGATGCGCGCCTGGGTGGACTGC
>CAYTTF010000121.1:6458-12136 GCA_964440665.1 uncultured Myxococcales bacterium
GCATCCGACTGGGCATCCGGGTGGGCGGCCACGAACGCCGGCAGCGACGCGGCGGCGGCCTCGACGCGCAGGAGCCTCGGGTAGGGAGTGAGATCGACGGCGAAGCGGCGGCCCGCGTACAGTTGCGGGACGAGGCAGAGGTCGGCCAAGCTCGGGGCGTCGCCCACCAGGAACGCGCCGGCCGTTTCGGCGGCGGTCGTCTCCAGCGCGGCGAGGCCGCGCGCGACGAAGTGCCCCGCCCAGGCGTTCGGGTCGGTGAGACCCAGCCCGCGTACGTGCGCCAGCGTCGCCATGTTGTGGAACGGCTGAATGCCCCCGACCATCATCTCGGCCAGCTGCCGCGCGCGCGCACGTAGCCAGGGATCCGCGGGCAAAAGTGGCGGGGCCGGGAACGTCTCCTCCAGATACGCGAGGATCGCCATCGATTGCGCGATCGTGCGCGGACCGCGGGCGTCGTCGACGACCAGCACCGGAACCTGGCCCAGCGGATTGAGCGCGCGGAACGCCGGCGTGTGCTGCCGCCCGCCGTCCTCGAGGAGGTCGACCGGACGACGCTCGAAGACGATCCGTTTGAAATGCAGCGCGATCCGCACCCGCCAGGCCGAGCTCGAGCGCCAGTAGTCGTAGAAGATCAAACGCGCACCACCCGCTGGTCGATGCGGCCGAAGAGGTCGCGCCCGGTGGCGTCCCGCATCTCGATGGCGATGCGGTCCCCCACCGCCATGAACGGCGTCGTCGCACGACCGCCGTCGATCATCTCGATCGCGCGGCGCTCGGCGAGACAGGAGACGCCCCGCGCGCGGTCGACGTTCGAAACGGTGCCACTTCCCAGGATCGTGCCGGCGCAGAAAGCGCGCGTTCGCGCCAGGTGGGCGACCAGATCGAAGAACGAGAAGTGCATCTCGGGTCCGGCGTCGGGATCGGCGGTGAGGGTGCCGGCGCCGTCGGCGCGCGTAAAGGTCGATCGAAGCGGCAGATGGACGCGGCCGTTCCGCCAGGCCTCGCCGAGCTCGTCGGGGGTGACCGCGAACGGCGAAAACGCGGTGGCCGGCTTGGACTGGAAGAACCCGAATCCCTTCGCCAGCTCGTCCGGGACCAGATTCCGAAGGGTGATGTCGTTCGCCAGCATGATGAGGCGGATCTGCCCGGGGGCCTCGCCGGCGCCGGTGCCGCGCGGGACGTCGCCGAGGATGACGGCCACCTCGGCTTCGAAGTCGAGGCCCAAGCTCGAATCGACGAGCGGAATGTCGTCCCTCGGGCCGGCCAGGACGCCGGAGCCGCCCTGGTAGATCAGGGGATCGGTTTCGAGGGTCGCCGGCGGCGCGCCGCCGCGCGCGCGCCGGGCCAGACGGACGTGGTTGAGAAACGCCGAGCCGTCGATCCATTCGTAGGCGCGGGGCAACGGTGGGCCGAGGCGCGTCTCGTCGAGCGGCTCGCCGGCATCCCCGGGGCCACCTGCGCCTGCCGCGTCGAGACGCGCCGCCAGCGCCGCCAGCGCGGGCGCGGCGTGTGGCCAGTCGTCGAGCGCGGCCTGCAGCGTCGGAACGATTTCACCCGCCCGCGCCAAGGTTCGCCCCCCGCGGCCCACCACCACCAGCGCGCCGTCGCGCGTGCCATCGCGCAGCGTCGCGAGCCTCATACGACCGGTCTCAGCCCCACCCGACCAGTGTAGTAAGCTCGCCCGAAATGGCCAAGGACGCCAGGGACGCCAAGGACGATCCGGAGGCGCTCAAAGCGCGCCTCGCCGAGCTGCGCGTAAAAATCGACGCCGCCGACGACGAGATCCTGAGTGTGCTCAACCGGCGCGCAGGGTTTGTCGGCGAGGTCGCCGATCTGAAGACCGCGCTGGCGGTCCCGTTCTACGTCCCCTCGCGCGAGCGTCAGATCGGCGAACGCCTCGCCGCCGGCAACCCCGGTCCATTCCCGACCGGATCGATCCGCGCCGTCTTTCAGGAGATCTTCAGCGCCTGCCTGACGCTCGAAAAACGGGTGCGCGTCGCCTACCTCGGACCGGAGGGGACGTTCTCGGACATCGCGGTCAAGTATCAGTTCGGGCTGTCGGCGCGCGCGACGCCGATGGGGACGATCGCGGCGGTGTTCGAGGAGGTCGGCCGCGGCAACGTCGATTTCGGCGTGGTTCCCGTCGAGAACACCACCGAAGGGATGATCAACCCGACGCTCGACTGCTTCATCGACAGCGACCTCAAGGTCAGCGCCGAGATCGCCATGGAGATCAACATGTGCCTCATCGGCCGGGCCGGCACCCCGCTCGGCCAGATCGAGCGAGTCTATTCGCTGCCGGTCGCGCTGGCCCAGGTCCGACACTTCCTGGCCGCCAATCTGCCGCGCGCGGTGCTGGTCGAGGCGCGCTCGACCGCGGACGCCGCGCGGCTGGCCCACGACGATCCCACGGGCGCGGCCGTCGGTTCCGAGCTGGCGGCGAAGCTCCACGACCTCGAGGTGCTGCGCCGCAAGATCGAGGATCTTCCGCACAACATGACGCGCTTCCTGGTGCTCGGGCACGAGCAGGCCGCACCGACGGGGCACGACAAGACCTCCCTGCTGCTGGTGACCCGGGACGAAGCCGGAATCCTCTACCGAGTCCTCGGCACCTTCGCGGAGCGTGGCCTCAACATGACCAAGATCGAGAGCCGACCCTCGCGCCGGCGGCCCTGGGAATACGTGTTCTTCGTCGACATTGACGGCCACGAACGTGACGCTCCGGTCGCGGCCGCGCTGGCGGACGTCCGCAAGGTCTCCGAGTCGGTGAAGGTCTTGGGATCCTATCCGCGCGCGGACGGACGCAGCGGCTGAATATTGCGGGTTGCGTTGCAACAGCGGAAGCCTCGGCCGCGCAACGGATCTGCCCCGATCGCCCCGCATTTTTGAACGCTGTTGCCGCTCTCACAACAGCAAAACTACTCAAGGGGCGTTTCTGCGCGGCCGATGAATGGCTATGCAGATGTCGAAACAGATCCTCATCGTCGATGACGAGCCCGCGCGACGCGGTGAGCTCATCCGGCTGGTGCAGGGGCTGGGGTGCGAGCCGGTCGAGAGCGCCAGCGCGGCGGACGCGATCGCGCGGCTCGGTGAGGCGCGATTCGATCTCTGCATCGTCGATCTGGGGCTCCCGGCCGAGGAGGGGACGGCCGTCATCATGAAGGCGCACACCTGCCGCCCGCCGGTCGCGGCGGTGGCGCTCACCACCCACGGCGCGGGCGCTGGCGCCGTCGAAGCGTTGCGCGCCGGCGCCGCCGAGATCGTCGCCAAGCCCATCTGCCCATCCGGGCTCGCCGATCTGCTCCGTCGGCTCATGACCCCCGCCTGGGCGCGTCGGCCGGTTTCGGGCGCGGCGGTCGTTGGCGACCATCCCAAGATGCAGGATCTCCTCGATCGCGTCGACCAGATCGCCGACACCGACGCGGCGGTGCTCATCCGTGGCGAGACCGGCACCGGCAAGGAAGTGATCGCGCGGCTGATCCACGGCGCCAGCGCGCGGCGCGCCGGCCCGTTCGTCGCCGTCAACCTGGCCGCGATTCCCGAAGCCATGGCCGAGGCGGAGCTCTTCGGCCAGGTGGGCGGTGCCTTCACCGACGTCGACCGGCCCCGGGCGGGTCGCCTGGTCGCCGCCCACGGCGGGACGCTCTTCCTCGACGAGATCGGCGAGATGCCCCGCAGCGTACAGGCCAAGCTGCTCCGCGTGCTTCAGGAGCGCACCGTCACACCGATCGGCGGGGGCGGCGAGGCCGTCGCCATCGACGTGCGGGTTATTGCCGCCACCCACCGCGACCTCGACGGCCTCATCGCCGACGGCCGGTTTCGCGCCGATCTCTACTACCACCTCGACGTGGTCCCGATCGAGATTCCGCCGCTGCGCGCGCGCAGCGCGGACGTCCCCGCGCTGGCCGAGCACTTCCGCGGCGAGGTGAACGCGCGCGAGGGGCGAAGCGTCCCCGGATTCGCGCTGGACGTCATGCGGCGCTTTACGCATTACGCCTGGCCCGGCAATGTCCGCGAGCTCGAGAACCTGGTCGAACGACTGGTGGTCCTGGCCGGTACGCGCATGGTGGTGTTGGACGATCTGCCGCCCCATTTGCGCACCCAGGTGATCGATCTCGAACGCGCGGCGCTCGACCTACCTGTCGGCGGCGTCGACCTGCGGGTCTTTCTGACCGAGCTCGAAGAGCGGTTCATCGCCGAGGCGCTCGACCGAACCGGCGGCAACCGCCACCGCGCGGCCGAGCTGCTCGGCATCAATCGCAGCACGCTGGTCGAAAAACTCCGTCGCAGAAACGTCGCCTGAGGGGGAAAAACACACATTGTCCGTCGGTGAGCGTTGTGCGCATCCATGCGCGCCGAGCGCCGCTGACGTCGGGGATCTGGAGACCGTCACGGGGTTGACGGCGCCCTAAAATGCCGATCGCCAATCCGTTGACGGTCGGTCTGGATGGGCTTGCGCGAAGTGGCCGATCTGCGCGGGTCGTGACCTGCCACGAACGTGGCACGCGATGTGCTCATTGATTTAGGTCATGCCGACCACTACGACGACCAAGCGGAAGCCGACGACGAAGACGACCACCTCCAAGAAGCCTGCGAAGAAGGAGCTGGTCGCGCGGCGGAATGAGTACGCAGCCAAGTTCTTTCCCTACATCGAGAAGGTTGCCCGGCGCCTGGCGCGCCGGTTGCCGGCCCACGTCGAGATCGACGATCTGATCTCCTCCGGCGTCATCGGCCTGATGGAGGCCGCCGAACGGTTCGATCCGAGCCGCGTCGATCGGTTCGAGGCCTTCGCAGAGTTTCGAATCCGGGGCGCAATGTTAGACGACCTGCGCTCGCGCGACACGCTGTCCCGCGACATGCGTCGGCTTTCTAACGAGCTGCGCGACGCCACCCGCCGGCTCGAGTCGCAGCTCGGCCGCACGCCCGACCACGAGGAGATCGCCAAGCGCCTGGGGGTCGGTGTCGAGGAGCTCTACGCCCGCCAGCAGAAGCTTTCGGGCTCGTCGGTGGTCGGCATCGACGACGCGGGTCCGGATCTGCTCGAGCGCACCGGCGACACGTCGGCCGACGATCCCTTCGAGCTGGCTTCGCGCCGCGAGATGCTGGAGCGCCTGGTGGGCGGCATCGGCGGCCTGCCGGAGAAGATGCAGCAGGTGCTGTCGCTCTACTACTGCGACAACCTGAACCTGAAAGAGATCGGTTCCGTTCTGGGCGTCACCGAGTCGCGCGTTTGCCAGATCCACGGCGAAGCGACGCGGCGCTTGCGCGATTCGCTGGGCGAGCTGGCGGCCGAAGCGGCAGCCTAACTCGCTGAAATAAACGGCATTTGCGAGGCAGAGTCCCGGCGTGACGGGTGGGATGATTTCTCCCTAAAGGATCAACTGCATCCGCCGATGGTGTGTGGATGAGCGACACCAACCGCACCATTGGGCCCCGCCGTCCTCCCCTGACCGCACGCCAGTCTTCGTTGCAGGCGGACATGCTGGTCAACGCCCCTTCGCGGGTCGAGGCGCTCCGCAGGCTGGTTGCCGCGGGTCAATATCAGGTCAGCCCGCGCTGGCTCGCCACCAAGATCTTCCGCGCCGCCGGCGTGAATATCCCGGGCTAGAGTCTTTCAGCTCCGGCCCAGCGCCTTGAGGAGCTGGGCGCGGGCGGGGTAGAGCTGGTATTGCGCCTGG
>CAYTTF010000122.1:0-11839 GCA_964440665.1 uncultured Myxococcales bacterium
GGGTCGGTCAGGATCTTGGTGAACCAGACCAGGCCGGTCTTCACGTCCCTCAGGAAGAAGAGGTGGACGGTCCGGAACAGCAACGCACCGGCGGCCAGCGCGATCCAGAGCTGCGCCAGATGCTGCAGGAAGCCGGACAGATTGGTGTACGGCTGCTTGAAGATGCCGAAGAGCGTCGGTTCGAAATAGAGGATCACCGGCGTCAATGCCCAGACCGAGTGCAGGATCACCTTGCGCCGCAGGTTGTAGCCGACCTTCACCTTCTCTTTGTACTCGTGGGTGGCCTGATTGACCTCGTCGTAGCCCTTGGGCTCGAAGAAGAAGTGGCCGACCTGCCGGATGCACATCGCGAAGGTCCAGCCGAACAGCGCCGCCACCACCGGGTGCGTGAACAGCAGCACGTAGGTGACGAGGAAGCTGATCGCGCTCACCAGGTGCAGCGATTGGTTGATGCGGCTGTGGTGGTAGTAGCGGTGATCGTCCCAGCGTTGCTCGGCGAGCGTCTCGAAGAAACCGTTCATTGGGGTGCCTCCCGAACAATACTCTCACCCCGTTATTGGCAATCCGAAAGCGACCATATCGCAACGTTCTGGTCACGAACGCGGGTTGCCGAAATCGGGAGCCCGAACGAGGGAGAGGCTGACCCAGACGCCGGTGCTGAAATAAAGGGACATCCAGGGGATCTCACCTTTCCAATCGTTCCAGTCGCGGGTGACCACCCGTCGCAGCGCGGAATCGCGCAGGCCCTGGGCGGGCGTGAGATAGCCACGGCCGTTCTCGGAATCCACGCGGTGCCGCGACACGTACATGGGCACTTCGATGGCGAACATGAACACGAAGTAGGCGGAGAGGAGAAAGAGCGATATTCCCAGGAAACGTCGCAGCCTGCCGGCGAAACGAAACCAGAGGTGGACGAAGCTCAGCAGAACCAGGGCCGAAGCGAGCGTCCAGGTCGACTCCTCGAGGACGTTGCCAAAGTAGTTTGTCGTCAGGACCGCATACCAGGAGAACAGCTCGGCGACGACGATCAGCGGAATCAGGAGCCGGGCGGCTCGGGTCACCCACCTCGCGCCCACCTGCTGGGCGGCCTCGCGTAGCAAGAACGCCCACTGCGCGATGAAGGCCACCTCCGCCACCGAGGCGACCGTGCGACCGACCGCCACGCTCGAGAGCCATGAGTCGTCAAAACAGATCCGCTGAACGTCGGCCCTGGGAAAGATCGATCGAAAGGCGCACCCGAGCACGAACAGCGCGGAGAGGATCAGTTGCCGCCGGCGAACCGCGTAGAGGCTCGCGCTCAGGCTGGGCCTGCTGCGCATCAGGGACGCGGCCACGAAGACCCAGGCGCACAGGTTGGACGCGCTGACGACGAAGAGGAAGGTCGTCCAAACCGTAATTCCAGCGGTGGGGGGCTGTGACACGGCGGCGAGTGTGCGCACGTTAATGGCCAACGGCAACAAACGGTCGCCGCCGGAGGCAACGGCGCGAGAGCTCCGTGTGACAAACGGTGACGGAATCGTTACGGGCGCGTGCTGGCCCGGAGTCCAGGGGCTTGCGGGTCGTTGTGTTGCGCCAACCAGGCGACGGCTTCGTCCTCCGCCCAGTACCGCGGACGCCACGGCCAGCGCCCGCCCACGAAGCCGGTGTGCCCGCCCCAGGTCGACACCTCGAACCGGACGTCGGCCGAGGCCGCGGCGCGGGAAATCGCGACGGCGTCGGCGGGAAAGAACGGATCGTCCTCGGCGGTGATGCAGAGGGTGGGGATCCGGATGCGCGGAAGATACCCGAGCGCGCTCGAGTCCCGGTAGTAGTCGTCGGCGCTGCTGAACCCATACAGGGGCGCCGTGACGCACTGGTCGAACTCGCCGAACGTCGCGGCGAGGCGGATGCGTGCGGGATCGAGGGAGGCGGTCTCCGTGGGAAAGCGCGCGACGAGATCCAGCGCCTTCGCCCTGAGCCTTCTCAGGAAGTGCGCGGCATAGAGCCGGCCCACCGGCCGCTCGAGGTAGTGGGCGGCCGCTGCGAGGTCGTAGGGCACGGAGATGGTGGCGGCGGCCCGGATGAAGCTCGCCGCTGCCACCTCGCCCAACCACTTGAGGAGCACGTTGCCGCCCAGCGAAAAGCCGATAGCGTAGAGCGGGACGTCGGGCTCCCGCGCGGCTAGGGATCGCACAACCAGGTCCAGATCCCCGGTCTCGCCCGAATGATAGAGGCGCGGCCGGCGGTTGCGGAGCCTACGCTTGATGTCCTGCGGATCGCGCGCGCAGGAGCGAAAGTTGAGGACCGTGCTGCGCCATCCGGTCTGGGCCACCAGCAGCGCCAGCCCCTGCGTGTGCAGCGAGTGCGCGCTCCCTTCGAGGCCGTGAAGCAAGAGAACGCGCGGCGATCCCGCCGGCCCCGGCGCATGGTCGAGCATCAGGTCGTCGCCGTCGGGCGTGCTCAACACCTCGCGATCGAACGTCATCAGCCGTCGGGAGCGTGCCAGGCGCGCCCAGACGGTCTGAAGGTGCGCCCCGGGAAGCCACCAGGGCGCCGGATGTCGGTCCGTCGCTGGCATGCGGTGACAAGAGTGTGCGACACGTCGCGCCGGGGCAACCAGGGATCCCGCGCCCGCCGACCGCTTCCGCGGCGGGCGGGCGAGGTTCTTGTCTCGAGCTCTAGTGCGAGAAATTGAACAGGTCGAAGAGATCGCCGATCGCCGGACTGTTCGTCGGCACGTAGGGGTTCGAGCTGGCGTGCGTCGGGTTCGGGAGGTTATCGCGGCTGCGCTTGGACACCGGCGCGAGACCCCAGTTCCGATTGATGAACTTCAGAACCGAGACGTGGTCCGAGTACTCGTGCGAGATGCGACCGCCGGTTGCCAAGGGCGAAACGACCAGCATGGGGACCCGGCTGCCGTCGCCGAAGAAGTCAACCGGCTGGACGTAGCCCGAGTCGTAGTAGCCACCGGCCTCGTCGAAGGTCACGAGGATGGCGGTGTCCTTCCAGAGGTTGGGTTGGCTCTGGACCAGATCGACGATCTTCTTGGTGAAGGCCTCGAACAGGTCGAGCTTCGAGGAGGCCGGGTGTCCGTCCACGGCTCCGCTCGGTTTCACGAACGACACAGCGGGCAGCTGACCGTTGGCAATCCCGGCGTAGAGATCGGTCGTATCCTTGAGGTGCGCTTGGCGGGCCGCCGTGTTGGTCATGATCCGGCTGCTGTACTGGAAGAAGTTGCAGATGTCGCAGTAGACGTTGGCCCGGTTTGTGTAGTTCGGGTCCTGGACGTAGCGGTCGAACTGGTCCCCGAAGTAGGCAAACGAAACGTCCTTGGCCCGAAGCTGGTCACCGATGGTCGGGATCATGGAAGGTGGGACGGTGAAGGCATTGACGGCTCCGGTATTGACCGTGCCATCGCCGAAATAGCCCGGGGCGTAGTTGTTGAGCAGGAAGTAGTGGCCCGGCACGCACTTCGGGTCGACCTCGTAGGGGAGCGACGCGAGGTAGCCGAGAACAGACCCGACGCCGGGCTGATCGGAGTCGGAGCAGTCGCTGTACGAGCCGCCGCCCACGGGATTGCCGCTGGCGTCCGTCGTCCCGTATCCGTCCTCCGTATACCAGTTGTTCGTTCCGGGCTGCGGATCGGGATTCTCGATCTCGTTTGCGGGCGGCGTCGTCGCGGTACCGTTTCCGTCGCTGTAGGCGACCTCGTCGCCGGTGCCGAGGATGATGTGGTTCGCGCCGGTGCCGCCCAGAGCGGCCTGGTGATAGTTGTCGCTCATCGCGTAGGTGTTCGCGAGCGAGGTGAGGTACGGCGCGTCGCCCTGCTGGACGTTGTAGAAGCCGAGAGCGGTCGAGCCTTCACCGGTCGAAAGGTCGTTGAACCCGGCGGCTTGCGGCAGACCGTTGGTCCCGGCGCCGACGCTGACCTCGACCCAGGCGAACAGGTCATTCAGACATCCCGATGGGTTCGAAGCCGTGGCGTAAAGGACGTTGCAATCGAGTTGCTGCCACGCTTCGTAGTAACGATGGACCGGGCTCGCCGCGTACGCATCGTAGGGAACCCCCGGCGTCAACTGGAAGGGGCCGGGCGGCAGATCGTTGACGAACGGTATCCGCGTGTCGGGAACGTTCAGGCTCGCGATCCCGGTGCCCCCGGTCGTCAGAAGGACGGCATCCTGGGGTTCCAGGCCATTTTCGAAGGCCTGGGCGACGGGAACCGACGAGATGAACGGCGCCGCCGGTCCCCCGACGGCCGGTGGAGGCAGCCGCGCGTAGGGCGTCTTGTCGCCCGGGCTGACCTGGAAGCCCGACGGCAGGGGATCGGCGAGCGGGGGAGAGGTGCCCGCCGGGTTCGAGTCCACGGCCGAGAACTGGGTGGCGAGACCAAAGTTGGGTCCCGGCGTGCCGTCGGCGTTGACTATTCCTTTGGAGAGAAGGTTGTCGACCTGCTGACCGTGCTTCGGTTGGTACGTCGCAAAGACGTGATCGAACGATCTGTTTTCACCCAGGATGACGATGACGTGCTTGATGGGCGACTGCGTGTGGCTGTCGCCACTTCCGGCGAAGGTGGTGCCGGCCGCGAGGTCGGTCTCGACCGACGTTGAATCCGATGCGGGATCGCTGTTTCCCGACATGCAGCCCGCGAGCATCGATGTTGTCGCGAAGATCCGAAGGCCAATTCGTTTGCGCATGACTGAGTCCTTTCGTACGTGTCGTGCAATTCCTCTGCGCACCAGAGCGCAGAACCGCTGTACCACCCGCGGTGGCCCAGCACCGTGTCGTCTCCGCAAACGATCGCTCCGCGAATTGCGGCAGTGCGACGGGTGGCTTACGGCGCCGTTGCGAGCGCGTCGGCGCTCCGCAACGCTCGACGATTCAGAGTTACGGGGTCCCGCGCACGACGGCGGCCTGTGCCCTCGAGAGGAGATCGAGGACCATCTGGGCGCGACTGCCGAACATCGCGGTGTCGGGGGCCGTGCGGGCCGCTTCGTGTTCGAGCTCCGCCACCGCCGCCACGACGTCGGTGGCCTGGTCCTCCGACAAGCTCAGGCTGGGACTCAGCAGCTCGCACTGCAGGATGTTCAACGCGCGCTGCATGAGGTGGGCTTGACCGGGACGGGTCGCATCCTTGAGCGCGTTCAGCAATTCCTGAGTCACGACGAGGCGCTCGGAGAATGGCAGTGGGCCTTCTCGGGTCGGCGTCCGATCGGTCTCCAACTCGAACATCGCTGGCGTCGTTGCCTTGACCATCGAGGGTCTGACTCTATCGGACGGGAGATGCGGCGCCGGCAACACTTTGGTGTCTTCCGGAGCCGGCCGATCGGAGACACCAGCTGTTTTCACAGTTGCCACGAGATGGTAACGCCGGGGGCACGCTGGGATTCACCGCCACGACCGCCCGCAGCCGGTTGGAAACCGACCGCGGGCGGACCACAATGTGGGGGCCGCTTGGGCAACGCCGTCCACACGTTTCACGCGCTCGCCTTCGTCGAGAACTTCTCGCTGAAGGAGCTGGCGCTCTGTTATCCAGAGGCCAAGCGAACGCACCATCGACTCTGGTTCCCGGCGACAGCCGGCGGGACGGTGTTCATGTTCCCCTCCGGCGCGCTGGTGTTCTACGACATGGGCCAGCCGGCGCGCGAGGCCGAGATCGCCCGGCTGCGGCGCGCGCTGCCGGGGCTGAGTGACGCCCAGGTCTTGACCGAAGAATTCTCGGTGCGAGAAGTCGCCGAGGCGCGCCCCGACATCGAAGGCGGCGTGCTGGTCGTCGACCAGCTGACCTTCGAGCGCGCCGGCGTCGTCGCGCTGTCGATCGCGCAGAGCGCGGCCATGGAGTACTACGAGCGCATCGTCGACCAGATGTTCACCGAGACCGATCGCTTGGTCGAGCGCCTCGAGAAGGCCGGCACCATGCCGATCTTCACCCGCAAGCTTCACCGGTTCATCGGCGCGGCTATCGGAACGCGGAGCGAGGTGCTGTCGGTGTTGCACCTGTTCGACAAACCCGACGCGGCCTGGGACGATCCCGGCGCCGAGAAGATCTACGAGCAGCTGCGCGCCGAGTTCGATCTGGTGGATCGGCACCAGGCGCTGGAGCTGAAGCTGCGCAGCGTCCAGGAAGCCCTCGAGCTGGTGACCGACGTGGCCCGCGACAAGAGGCTGGTGTGGCTCGAGGTCTCGATCGTCGTGCTCATCGTCTTCGAGATCGCGGTCAATCTGATCCGTCGCTGAAGGACCGTTCTTGGGAGCCGACGGCACAGGGCTTTATTTCCCCGGACGGTCGTGTTAACGCAACGGGCAGCGGGATGCGCGGAGGGAGCTCATAGATGTCGGTTCTGATCGTCGGTGGTGCCGGGTATATCGGCAGCCAGACCGCCAAGCGGGCGGCCGAGGCGGGGCTCGAGCCCGTCGTCCTCGACAACCTGGTGTACGGGCACCGCTGGGCGGTCAAATGGGGGCCGCTGGTCGAAGGGGATCTCGCCGACGGCGACCTGATCACCCGGGTGATCAAGGAACACCGCGTGACCGCCGTGATCCATTTCGCCGCCTACGCCTACGTCGGCGAGTCGGTCAGCAATCCGCGCAAGTACTTTCGCAACAACGTCGTCAACACGCTCAACCTGCTCGACGCCATGGTCGATAGCGGCGTGCGCGACATCGTCTTCTCGTCGACCTGCGCCGTTTACGGTGAGCCGGTCAAGGTCCCGATCGCGGAGGACCACCCGCGCGATCCGGTCAGCCCCTACGGCGAATCGAAGCTGGCGGTGGAGAAGGTGCTTCACTGGTACCAGCGCGCGTACGGGCTCCGCTTCGCGGCGCTCCGCTACTTCAACGCGGCCGGCGCCGATCCCGGCGGCGAGATCGGCGAGGACCACGATCCGGAGGCGCACCTCATCCCGCTGGCCATCGCGGCGGCGCTGGGTGAACGCGGTCTCGAGATCTACGGCACCGACTACCCGACGCCGGACGGCACCGCGATCCGCGACTACATCCATGTGGCCGATCTGGCCGACGCGCACCTGGCGGCCCTCGATCGGCTCGGCGGGGGCGCGTCGAGCCTGACGCTCAACCTCGGCACCGGCCGTGGCCACTCGGTGCGCGAGGTGATCGCGGCGGTCGGCAAGGCGAGCGGCCGGAAGGTGCCGGTGCGCGAGACGGCCCGCCGGCAGGGCGATCCGCCCGCGCTGGTGGCGGACGCGCGGCAGGCCGCCGCGGTTCTCGGTTGGAAGCCGCGCTACCCGGATCTCGACACCATCGTCGAGCACGCGTTTCGCTGGCGGGAGAGGAAGCGGAGCGGGGCGTGACGGCGACCCGGGAAGAGCGGTGGCATCCGGTGCGGCAGCGGTGGGTGATCGTCGCGGCGCACCGGACCTAGGGCGCGCTTCCCCCATCGTCCAGCGGGTGCGCGCCGCTGCTTCTCCGAATCGGCAACGTGACGGTGAAGAGCGAGCCGACACCCTTGTTGGACTGCAGGGCCAATCGCCCGCCCAGCGCCGCTACCAGGTCGCGCACCAGGGCCAGTCCCAGGCCCAGCCCCGGGGTGCTCTTGTTCTCGATGGGCTCGCCGTGCTCGAACGGCTCGAAGATTCGCGCGTGGTCGGCGGGATCGATCCCCCGTCCGCTGTCGCTCACGGTGAACACCAGCCCCCCGTCGATGAACGCCCGCAGCTGCAGCGCGCCCCCGTCGGTGTACTTGATGGCGTTTCCGAGCAGGGTGCTGAGGACGAGGCGCAACACCCGCGGATCGCTGTGCGCCCGCCGGGCCTCTTCGGAAACCTCGATGTCGAGGCGCAGCCCCTTGGCCTCGATCGCCGCCGCCAGCTCCAGCCGCAAGCCTTCGACCAGCGGGGGAACCTCGATCTCCTCGAGCCGAAGCTGCAACTGGCCTCCGGTGATCCGGGTGCGCTCGAGGACGTCGCCCACGATCGCCTCCAGGCGGTCCATCGCTTTGCCCATCCGCAGCACCTCGGTGGCGCGCGGGCCGTCCGGGGAGGGCGCCCGCGCCTTCCACCTGTCGACGGTCCACCGGAGCATGGTCAGCGGCGTTCGCAGCTCGTGCGAGATCAGAGCCAGGAAGGCGGTCTTGGCCTGGCTGGCCTTCTCGGCGTGATCGCGGGCAATCAGCGACGTCTCCAGCGCCGCCTCGAGCGCGGCCCGGCGCGCGGCCACTTCGGCGACCAGCAGCTCGACGTCCTGCTCGCCGCTCTCGACCTCCGCCTGCAGCAGATCGCGCGTCCGCTTCATACGCACCAGGTTGGCGATGCGCACGCGCAGCTCCTCCAGCGAGAAGGGCTTGACCAGAAAGTCCTGTGCCCCGGCGCGCAGCAGCTCCAGACGAAGCTGATCGTCGCCGTCGCCGGTCAGCACGATGAGCGGGATCTCCGCCAGCGACGGCTCCAGGCGAAGCTGGCGCAGCAGCTCCGGTCCTGTCATGACCGGCATGCTGACGTCACTCAGGATCAGATCGGGCGGCGAGGCCAGGGCCAGTCGCAAGCCCTCCTCGCCGTCGGCGGCCAACGTCACGTCGTACTCGCCAGACAGGACCCGGTTGATGAGCCGGAGAACGGCCGGGTCGTCGTCGATGGCGAGCAGACGCGGCCTTCGAACCGGTGGCGAACGAAGCGGCGGCATCGGATCGAGGTAACGATCGCACGATGGGCGAAATCGAGCCATGCTAGCGCGATGTCGGCGGAACACGCCTATCCACCGGACCTCGCCCGGTACGTGGTGGACCATTGGCCCGCGGATCGCGCGCTGTCGGTGTCTCGGGAAGCTCTGGGCGAAGCGCTGTCGGTCGCGTTCCAGGCGTCGCTGACGTCGGAAGAAACCCGCCCGACCCGTTTTCGCCTGCTGCTCATGCCCGCCGACCGGCTGCCCGTCACCGGCGTTCCCAACGAGGGGGTCCTGCGGCTGCGATTCGACGAGAGCCGTCCGCTGACCGCCGACGAGCTCCGCCGGCTCAGCCCGTCGGCGCCGTTCGAGACCTCTCTCATCGGCGCCTCGCCCGAGGAAGGGAAGCTGCGGATCTGGGGCCTGGCCCATTCCGGACCCGCATGGCTGGCGCCCACCTGGGGCGGGCGAAGCTTGGTCCCCAACTGGAGCTACGATCCGATCGTCCACGTGACGGCGCCGGGGCACCTGGCGGTACGTTGCGCCGGAAAATTGGTGGGCGCGCTGGAGCGGGGGTTGCTGGTCGACGCGCTCATGGACGTGTTCGACTCCGAATGGCTTCCGGCGATGTTTGCGCGCGAGCGGGAGGAGGTTCAAGCCGAGCACGCCGCACTCCAGTCCCACACCGCGTCGCCGACGCTGGCCGACCCTTCGCTCGTGGGCCGGGTGGGACAGCACATGGTCCGTCGGGCCATTCAGCTGGTCCGGGGCGCCGGTCATGGCGGCCTGTTCCTGGTGGTGGACGCGCAAACCGGCGCGACCCAGGGCGGCGTGCGCGGCCTGCGGCTCAAGTACCGCTTCGAGCAGGATGAACCCTCACGCCGGTACCGGACGTTGCTGTTTCAGATCCTGGAACGCGTCGCCGTCGCCACCTCGAAGGCGTCGGTCGGGTGGTTGGATTTCGCGCGGGATTCCAGCCCCGGCATGGAGAAGCTGGAGCAGTCGGTCTTCGAGCTGAGCCGGCTCATCGCCAACCTGTCATCCATCGATGGGGCCGTCGTCGTCGACAAACGGTTCGGGCTCCTCGGCTTCGGCGCCGAGGTCTCGGCCGATCTCCCCGCGCCTTTTCAGGTCTGGCGCGCGCTCGACATCGAAGGCGGGCAGCGCGAGCCCGACGACATCGAGAGCGTCGGGACCCGCCACCGGGCCGCCTACCGCTTCGTCCACGATCACCCCACCGGCCTCGCGATCGTCATCTCCCACGACGGGGGCGTCTCCTTCGTTGCCAATCGGCAAGGCGAGGTCGTGTTCTGGGAACAGTCCGTGAGTCCCTGACCAACCGATGTTCGAGGCGACGGTTCCCCAATCGATCCACGGGCAGGGGCGCGGTTCGGATCGGGACCCGCGGTTCGCGCTGGTGGTGGCCGTCCTCGGATCGAGCATGGCGTTCCTCGACGGCACGGTGGTCAACGTGGCGCTGCCGGTCATGCAGCGCAGCCTGGGCGCCACCGTTGGGCAGATGCAGTGGATCGTGGAGGCCTATGCGCTACTCCTCGCGTCGCTGGTGCTGGTCGGCGGCGCGCTCGGCGATCGCCTGGGCCGGCGGCGCGTGTTCTCGGCGGGCGTGGTGCTGTTCGCGCTGGCCTCGGCGGCTTGCGGCGCCGCGCCGCGCATCGAGTGGCTGATCGCCGCGCGGGCCGTTCAGGGCGTGGGCGCGGCGCTGCTGGTTCCCGGTAGCCTCGCCCTCATCAGCGCGGCCTATCCGGAAGAAGCGCGCGGCGCCGCGATCGGCACCTGGTCGGCCGCCAGCGCGATCACGGCCGCGGTAGGGCCGGTGGCCGGCGGGTGGGTCGTCGCCCATGCGTCGTGGCGCTGGCTGTTCCTCTTCAATCTTCCGATCGCGGCGCTGGTGGTCGCGCTCGCGGCGCGCGGCGTCGGCGAGACGCGCGATCCCGACGCCCCGCCGCACCTCGATCTGCCGGGCGCGGCGCTCGCGACGGCGGGGCTCGGCCTGGTGGTCTACGCGCTGGTCAACGCGGGGCCGACCGGCGGGCTCGCGGCGCGGTCGATCGCCTTGCTGCTGTCGGGCGCGCTCACGCTCGTGGTCTTCGTGGTCGTGGAAGCCCGGCGGACCTCCCCGATGCTTCCGCTCGGGCTCTTTCGCTCGCGCACCTTCGCGGGCGCCAATCTCCTCACGCTGCTGCTCTACGCCGCGCTTGGGGGCGCGCTCTTCTTCGTTCCGTTCAATCTGATCCAGGTTCAACACTACGGGCCGGCCGCCGCGGGCGCCTCGTTGCTCCCGCTCATCCTGCTGATCTCGACCATGAGCCGCTGGGCCGGGGCGCTCGCGGCGCGGATCGGCCCGCGCCCTCTGCTCTTCGTGGGGCCGCTCACCGCCGGCGCCGGCTTCGCGTTGCTCGCGGTCCCCGCGACCGGCGGCGCGTACTGGACGACCTTCTTCCCCGGGATCGTGGTGCTGGGGATCGGGATGGGACTCACGGTGGCGCCGCTCACGGCGGCGGTCATGGGCGCCGTCGATCCGCGGCACGCGGGCATCGCCTCCGGGATCAACAACGCCGTCTCCAGAACCGCCGGCCTGCTCGCGATCGCGGCGCTGGGCGTGCTCCTGCTCCACCGCTTCAACGCCGCGCTCGATCGTGCCCTCGCGCCCCTCTCGCTGCCTCCGATGGTGGCGAGCGCCGTCGACGCGCAACGCGACCGACTGGGTGGCGCAGACTTCTCGTCGCTGGCCCCGGCGCTCCGCGCGCCCCTGCGCGCGGCCTTCGACTCCGCCTACATCGCCGCCTTCCGGACGCTCATGCTCGCCTGCGCCGCGCTGGCCGCGCTCGCGTCGGTCGCCGGCATCGCGCTGGTTGCGCCCCGCAAGCACGCGCGGACGGGGTCGTGACGCGGCCGTGACGCGGTCGTAACTGGGACGCTCTTGTCTTGCGCCTCTTCGTGCCCAGGTTGACCACCATGCAAACGAGCCTGAAATCAGCGCGGAGGCGGCGCACGATCGGCTCTGTCGCCGGCGTGATCGTCGTGGCCACCACCGCCCTTCTTTCCGGCTGCTACTACCGGCGCGGCCCGCCAGAATACGGGGGCCGGGGCTATCGTGCGCCGGTCGATCGCGACCATGACCACGATCATCGCCGCGACCGAGACGGGGACCACGACCGCCACTACTAGGAGAGCTCGGCCGGGTCCTGCCGGTAGAACTCTTGTAGCTGGCGGTACAGCTCCGGGT
>CAYTTF010000123.1:0-10529 GCA_964440665.1 uncultured Myxococcales bacterium
CGCCGCGGAGCTGGCGACGCCGATCGACGCCGGCCGCGCGGCGTGGGTGCTGGCGGTGCAGCCGGCGGCCAGGGCCACCGTGGCGACGGTGACGGCGACGGTGACTGCCCCAGTGACGGCGGCGGTGAGGGTTGGGCCGAAGGTGAGACGAGAAGACGAAACGGTTCGTGCGATGCGAGTGCTGGGCATGTCGGAGACCTCCATGACCCAAAACTGCCCCATGTCGGATCGCATGGCGATTGGCTAAATTTTCATGTCACTATCCAAATATGGATATCTCCTGGGAAGACTGGCGGCTGTTCCTGGCGGTCGCGGAGGCCGGCAGCTTGAGCGGCGCCGCGCGCGCGTTGCGCCTCGGCCAGCCGACGCTGAGCCGGCGCATCGGCCTCCTCGAAGAGCGCCTGGACGGTCCCCTCTTCGTGCGCCGCCCCGACGGTGTCACGCCGACGGCGCTGGCCGAGCGCCTGGTGCCCGTCGCGCGCCGCATGGCCGAGTGGGCCAGCGACGCCGAGCGGGTGGTCGCCGGCGGCGAGCGCGCCCCCGAAGGCCGCGTCCGCATCGCCGCGCCCCCCGGCGTCGCCTTCGACTTCCTGGCGCCGCTGGCCGCCGTGCTGCGCAAGCGCGTCCCGGGCGTGCGGCTCGAAGTGCTGGCCGACGTGGAATACGTCAGCCTCGCGCGCGGCGAGGCCGATCTGGCGCTGCGGTCGCGGGCGCCGACCGAGCACGACCTGGTCGGCCTCGCCGCGATCCCGCTGCAGGCGGCGGTGCTCGCCTCACGCGACTACGCGCGCAAGCTGCCGCGCCGCTACGGCCTCGCCGATCTCGACTGGATCGCCTGGGCGCCCCCCTTCGAGCAAGCGCCGCCCAACCCGCAGCTGCGCGCGATGCTGGGCGAGCGCTTCCGCCCGGTCTTCACCTCCAACGACTACCTGGTGCAGCTCGCCGCGATGGCGGCGGGCGTCGGCGCCATGGCGCTGGGTCGGCCCTTCCACCGCCTTTCTGGCGCCGGCAAATTCGTCGAGCTGGCCGTCGATCTCGGCCCGGCCGGCAAGTCGACCTTCCACCTGATCGTCGCCAAACGGATGGTCGAGGTGCCGCGGATCCGCGCGGTGGTCGACGTGCTGCTGGGCGAGCTGATTCGGTAAGACCGAAAATGGCAAAGGCGCGCATGCCCTAGCCTCCAGGAACCAGGCTCATCGGAGACTGCGCAGCGATCCGGCAGGCGGGCCGCCGCGTCTTGCGAGAGCCTTTCCGCGATGTCCGCGCGCTCACTGGGCGATGCCATCCCACGGTAGAGCTGTGGAAACATTGGCGAAACTCAACCGCGACATTCTTATGACCCTCCTCGTTATTTGTTGTACGCAGCGTTCACTCGTGAGTACATTCGCGCACAAGTCGGTAATCAAACGACGTATGCCACACAACACAAAGGAGCAATGACCCATGAAGACGAAATCGAGCTCGGGACTCAAGGTTAAGTCGGCGATCAAGGCGGCGGGACTGGCCACCTGGAACCATACCCGCGCCGGATTGAGGGTAAGAGCGGGGATCAAGGCGTGCGGATTGGCCACCTGGAACCATACCCGCGCCGGATTGAGGGTGAGGACGGGGATCAAGGCAGCAGGGGGTGGCATCTTTCAGAGCAACCACAACGCGCGAATCCTCACCGCGGCCTGAGATCAAGCGTCGGGGCTATCGTGGCCCCCGACCGGCCAGCCAGCGGTCGACCTCGGCCAGCTTCGCTTTCGCCGTGGTCTTGGCGTAATCCGCCCTCGCCTGCTCAGCGAGGGCGACTGCGCGGGTGTGATCGCGGTTGGCCTCCCACAGGGCGCGCGCCAGGGCGAAACTAGTTTCGGCCCGTCTGGAAGGCTCGGTCTCCTGGGCCGCGCGGATCTTGAACGCGCGTTCGAGGGGTACGAGCGCGCCGGTCGGATTCCGCTCCGCGAGATGCCCGAGACCGATGCCGGTCAGCGCGTATCCCAGGTTCAGGTTATCGGGCCCGAGTTCCCGCTCCCAAACGAGGCGCGCCCTTTGGAACGACTCGCGCCCCTCCTGATAACGCCGCAGGTCGTTCAGGATCTCACCCCGGTTGTTGAGATCGGTAGCGAGGGCCGGGTGACCTGCACCGAGCGCTCTCCCCCGCAACGCGATAGCCCGATCGACGTGAACGAGGGCCTCCTCGTTGCGGCCCTGTTCCCGCAACGCCAGGCCAAGGTTTCCTTCGGAGACTCCGACATCCGGGTGCTCGGGTCCGAGAGCCTTCTCTTTGAGGGCCAGGCTCTCTCTCATGAGCTCGACCGCCCCCTTGCGCGCCACTAAGGAGTAGACGCAACCGAGATCGTTGAGTAGCCAAGCTCGCAGGATCTCGTGTCCGCCGAGTCGCTCGAGCACCGATTGACCCGCGGTTGCCCACCGATCGGCCTCCTCCAGGTGGCCCTCTTGGAATCCAACCACGAAAATCAGCATGACCGCAGCCTCGGCCCGAACCTCGTCGTGGCGGGACGCATCTGCGCGCCAATAAGCCTTGACGATGGTCTTCTCCGCTGCCGCGGGATCGCCCGCAGTCATCAAGATGTTCCCTTGAAGCAAGAGTGTCTCGGCCAGCAACGGTTGATAACCGAGCGCCTGGGCCGCCGCCACCAGCCCCGGCGCGTCCTTGAGCGACTCCTTCCAACGACCTGCGTCGAAGCGCGCCTTGAGACCGGCCAGTCGGATCTGCAGCTCGTTCACCTTAGCGCGCGTCGCCGGATCCTCGGGAGGCTTGACGACCGCGCGCAGGAGCGGAACGTTCGCGCAGCGGTCGAAGGTTCCGAGGGCGGTGGTCGCGTTGACCGCGTTCTCGACGACCTCACCCGTCGCCTGGCTAAAGATGTCGGTCAGTGCCCGCAGGCCGTCCCGGCGCTCCTGTAGGCAGGACATGCGGAGGTCGAGCACCTCCGCGGACTGCTCGCCGCGGACCTGGGTCGCCTCACAGGTCTCCTTGTACATGTCGGCCCAGCGTTGGGCGTAGCCGGTCAATGCCCGACTGACCGTCGCGAAGACGTCGGGTGCGTAGCTCTTGCCGGTCGCCAGGAAGGCCTGGTGGATCTGCGCCTGGCGGGGCGCCTCGATTCCACCCGGCGCGGTCAGATCCCACACCCCCGCCAGCTTCTCGGGGCCACCTAGGCAGACCCTCCGATTTTCGGTCAGCAGCGGGCGGACGCCGACCGCGAGCGCGGCCACTGCCAGCGTGGCGCCGCACGCGATCGCCCAGTTGCGCCGCTTGGCGGTCGGGTTCTTCCCGAGCGCGTCGATGAGGGCCTCCATCGATGGCCATCGTTCGGTCGAGGCTGGCCGCAGACCGCGCAGCAGGATCTTCCGCAGCCACACCGGCACGCGCGCGTTCGCCGGCGCGTTGCGGACGTCGCCCCGGATGACGTTGGTCGCCAGCGCGTTGATCCCGTCGCCCGCGAACGGCCGCTCTCCGTAGAGCGCATCGTAAAGAGAAACGCAGAAGCTGAACTGGTCCGTGCGCGCGTCGGTCGCCTGCCCGCGAAACTGCTCGGGCGCCATGTACGTCGGCGTCCCCATCATCGCGCCGGTGCGGGTGAGGTGCATGTCGAACGCGCCCGACAGCGCCCCCGAGCCCTTCATGATTGCCTCCGCCCCCGGTCCGTCGATGGGCACCACCACCGTGTCGCGCTCGCCCTCCGGCAGCGCGCCGGGAATGGTGAGGGGAATGGGCTCGGCCGGCGTTCGGGGTGGCGGCTTGTCGCTGGCCTGGCGCGCCAGCCCGAAGTCCATCACGCGGACCTGGTTGTCGCTCCCGACCATCACGTTGTCGGGCTTGAAGTCGCGGTGCACGAGCCCCTTGTCGTGCGCCGCCGCCAGCCCGCGCCCCGCCGCCACGAACACCTTCAAGATCTCCTGCCAGGTCCGCCGCTGTGATTCCAGCCAGTACGTGAGGGTGTGTCCCTCGACGAACTCCATCGCGATGAAGACCTTGTCTTCGAAGGTCCCCACGTCGTAGACCACGACGACGTTCGGGTGCGAGAGGCGCGCGATCGCCTGCGCCTCGCGCAACGTCCGCTGCCGCCCTTCGCTGAGCGTGACGCCGTTGCCCGGCTTGATGCGCAGGAGCTTGACCGCGACCTTGCGATCTAGCTCCGGATCGTACGCGCCGTACACCTCCCCCATTCCGCCGCGTCCGACGAGACCGATGACCACGAAGCGCCCGATAATGGCGCCGCGCCCGAGCGTGGCGGGAATGGAATCCGGAACCGGACGCCCGGAGGCCATCTAGACGCCCGCTCTCCCGGCGGCGCGCAGGTATGCCTCCGCGAACCGCGACGACGACCGGATCGCGCGAACCGGCGCAAGCAGCGACTCGACTTCTACGAACATCGACCCCCTCGGACGGAGGCATTATAGGCCCACTTCCGGAAAGCGAGCCATTCTCGACCTCGACGCCCCGCAACCTGATGTCAGAATGAAGGCGTGCGGCAGGGCTCGGCGGCCAGACTCCCCTCCTCCCTCGAGATCCGGGCGATCCGGTTCGAGGACGTGCCGGAGGTCTTGCGGCTGATTCACCGGGCGGTGGAGCGCGGGTGCCGGCATCACTACGATCCGGCCCAGCGCGGCGCCGTCACCGTGAGCTACGCGCAGAACCTGTTCGTCGAGTCGCTGGGGCCATTCGAGACCGTGGCCGCCGAAGAGGCGGGGCGTTTGATCGGTGTCGCCCAGCTCGATCCGCAAACCGCGCGCCTGCGGGCCCTGTTCGTCGACGCGACCTTCCAGCAGCGGGGCGTGGGAAGTGCCCTGCTGGCCGAGGTCGAGGGGCGCGCGCGGCGGCGGGGCGCGACCCGGCTGCACGGCGCGATGTCGCTCAACGCGATCCCGTTTTACGCGCGCGCCGGCTTTCGCCCCTGCCCGGGGGCCGAGCGGCTGATCGCCGCCGGCGTCTCGGTGCCGGTGCTGCGGATGGAAAAGACGCTGCGGCCGTAGGCGCCTCCAGGGCGCCGGCGCCCGTGCGATGATGACCCCGATGCGTTTGGCGGAGCTCATGGGGGAGCTCTCGCTGGCCTCGGACGCGGCGATGGGTATGCCGCTCGAGCACGGGCTACGCGCGGCGATCGTCGCGGTCCGCGTCGGTGAGCTGGTGGGCGCCACCGACGACGAGCGCTCGGACGCGATGTACCTGGCCCTCCTCCGCTACGCCGGGTGCACGGCCGATTCCGACATCGCCGCGAACGTCTTCGGCGACGAAGTGCAGGTGCGTGGCGAGCTCTACGGCGTCGACTGGGGGATGCCGCGCGAGGTCTTGCCCCGGCTGGCGCGGGCGGTGGCGCGCGGTCACGGTGCCGTCCGAGGCGCCGTACGGGTCGCACGCACGGTCACCCGGATGCCCGCCCTCATGCGAACGGCCGAGTCGCACTGCGAGGTCGGCGATCGCCTGGCGGACAGGAGCGGCTTTTCTCCGGTGTTCCGCGCGGCGCTCGGGCAGACCTTCGAACGCTGGGATGGCAGCGGCATGCCGCGCAAGCTCGCCGGGGAGGCCATCGCGCTTCCGATGCGTCTCGCGCAGCTCGGCGAGGACGTCGAGGTCGGCCATCGGGCGGGCGGCGCGGCGGCGGCGCGCGCGCTCACCAAGCGGCGCGCCCGGCGCGGCCTCGATCCGCGGCTGGTCGAGCTCTTCGTCGCGCACACCGAGGAGGTATGCCGCGCCCTCGACGCACCGTCGATGTGGACCGCCGTGCTGGAGGCAGAGCCCGGCCGCCCGCGGACGGTCGATGACGATGCGGTCGACGAGATCCTGCGCGCCCTCGGTCACTTCGCCGACCTCAAGTCGCGGTTCACACGCGCGCACTCCGCGGGCGTGGCCCGGCTCGCGCGCGACGCCGCGGCCAAGCTGGGCCTAGGCGACGCCGCGGCCCACACTCTCGAGCGCGCCGGCTGGGTGCACGATCTCGGACGCGTGGCCGTGAGCGCCGCGGTCTGGGACAAACCGGGCCCCCTCACCGATCCGGAGTGGGAACACATCCGGATGCACACCTACGTCGGCGATCGGATCCTGTCGCGTGTCTCGGGCCTGGCCGACGTCGTCGGGATCGCGACGGTCGCCCACGAGCGCCTCGACGGGAGCGGCTATCGCCGCAAGCTCAACGGCGCCTCGTCGTCCGCTTCCGTGCGGGTGCTCGCCGCGGCCGACGTCTATCACGCCATGACCGAGGCGCGCGCCCACCGTCCGGCCAAGATCGCCGCCGACGCCGCGACCGAGCTGACGGCGATGGCGCGCGCGGGCGCGCTCTGCCCCGACGCGGTCGGCGCCGTCCTCGCGGTGGGGGGCCACGCCGCGCACCCGAAGGCCGAACGCCCGGCCGGCCTCACCGATCGCGAGCTGGACGTCATTCGCCTGGTGGCGCGCGGCCTGACGAACAAGGAAGTGGCCGCTGCGCTCGAGATCTCCCCCAAGACCGCCGGCAACCACCTGCAGAACATCTTCGACAAGGTCGGCGTCACCACGCGCGCGGCGGCCACGTTGTTCGTGATGCAAAAGGGCCTGCTCGCCTGACAATCGACCGCTCTGAGGCATTCGCCCCATGGTCCGCGTTTGCGGCGGTAGGTAGGGTCGTTTCCAGAAAGGAAGGGACCCATGAGCGATTCAAAGAACGATTCCAAGAGCGTGGTCGACCGAGTCTGGAAGATCATCGAGGCCAATCAGCTCGACCGGCTGGCCGAGGTCATCGACGGCGACTGTCACTTCAAGATGCCGGGGATGGAGTTCCGCGGCCTCCCCGCCCTGCAGCAAATGCTGGGCGCCTACCTGACGGGCTTCCCCGATCTGCGGCACGCCGAGCAGAGCGCCATCGCATCGGGCGACAGCGTCGCGCTGGAGCTTCACGTGTCGGGCACGCACACGGGGCCGATGCCGACACCGCGGGGAGTCGTCGCCGCCACCGGCAAGAAGGTGGTCTGGGAATCGTGCGACGTCGTGCGCACGCGCGCCGGCAAGGTCGTCTCCTGGCACGTCTATCACGACCCGACGCCGTTCTACGCCGCGCTCGGCGCCGGCGGCTGATCGCGCGGACGTGCGGCCCGCTCAGGTTCTCGCCGCGCGCGACGGCGCGGTGAAACTGGCGCCTTTCGACGCCTTCCGAGGCCGCTCTCGTCGAGCTTTGACGGCCGAGGGTATCCACCGCGGGCGGCGCTGGGTCATCGAGCAGTCTCGGAGATACATGTTTATGAGGGTCTGATACGGCATCGCCATTTGTCCTGCCAGCTTCTGGAAGTAGTCGACGGTGTCGATGTCCAGACGGATGGTCAGCGACCTCTTGAGCCGACTGGCGTACGGATTCCGAAAGGCATCCGAAAAGTCATAGGTCTTTTTCATTGCCCGATCTCCGGTGCGTGTACTGCGCCCGCTCACTGGCATCCGCCTTGCGCGCTGAGATGATTCGAATGACCTCGTCGACATGCCGGTAGCAGTGACAGACCACGAGGATGCGCAGGCTGTGGCCGAGACCCAAGAGAACGAACCTGTCTTCTTCGTCGGAATGCTCCTCGTCTGGAATCAAGAGGGCATGGTCGTCCAGAAAGACTGTCCGAGCCTCTTCGAACGAGACGCCGTGGTCTCTCCGGTTCACTGCGGCCTTCCACTCGTCCCATTCGAACTTTAGCTCCGACACGCATGTCCCCCAGTGTACTTACGATGTACATATCGTCAAGCTCGCCCATCCCGCATCTCAATTGGAGGGTGTAGACGAGTTCTCGGCCGAGACGCGCCGGTGTTTCTTCGGTTGTGGCCCCTTGGTCAGGGAGCCAGCTCGAGCGATGCGGGCGCCCACCGCGCGGTATGCTGTCGCGCGTGCTGATTCGCTCCGCGACACCGGAGGATGCGTTCGGGGTGGCGGTGGTGCACGTGCGGGCGTGGCAGGTTGGATATCGGGGGCTGATGCCGGACGCGTACCTCGACGGGCTACGGCCCGAGGATCGCGCGGCGAAGTACGCCTTCGGCGACACGAGGCCGGAGCGCCCGGCGACGATCGTCGCGGTCGACAACGAAAAGATCTGCGGCTTCGCGGCCACCGGACCGGCGCGCGACGCCGACGCCGTGGGCGCGGGCGAGCTGATGGCGCTCAACGTCGACCCGGACGCTTGGGGTCGGGGCGTCGGGCGGCTGCTGATCGCCGAGGCGCGCGATCGCCTCGCGGAGCGCGGCCACGCAGACGCGATCTTGTGGGTGATGGACGGGAACGATCGCGCGGAGCGGTTCTACGGGGCGGACGGTTGGACGCCCGACGGCACGCGCCGCGCCGAAGAGATCTGGGGCATCTCGGTGAACGAGCACCGCCTCCGGCGCGCGCTACCGTGAAGAGCGGAGACTTGTGGCAGACGCCGCGTTCACCGCCGGGAGATCGGCGGACGGCGGCGGCGCTGGGCTCCGGCTCTACGTCGACTTCGTGTAGGTCGCGGTTTCCGTGTACGTGCAGGTCGTGCCGACGCCGGCGGTGCTGACCGTTTTGGTCCCGCTCGAGCTCTCGGTCGCGGACGTGCCGTTAGAACCGACGGTGAACTTGTACATCGAGATCGTGAGGTCGGTGCCCATCTTGCCGCAGGTCTGGTTGGGCGACGCCGTCGCGATCTTGCCCGACGCGTTCGCCAGGAGGGCACACCCGCTGGCGGTCGAATCCGCGGGCTGCATCAGATCGGAGGTGGTGCCCGCCTGCCACACGACGTTCATCGTCACCTGTTCGGTCATGACCACCCCGGAACAGGTCAGCATCGTGGTACCGGAGACCAGCGTCCAGGTTCCGATGAAGGTCTGCAGGTCCGTCCCGGCAACGTCCACCCCCCCGTCCGAATTCGCACTCGATGTGACGCTCCCGCAGCCGGCGAGCACACCGCAGGCGGCCATCGCCACCAACGCCGCAAACCGGCTGCCCGTCGCCGAACGCCACCGGCCAAGCTTCGAATCGATCATCGGACCTCCCAGCGCAAAATAGGTCCGCGGCCGGGATTGTCCATCCCCTCCAGGGCCGCTCCGTCGAGGCCACCGCCACCACCGACCTGCGCCATCCCGTGCCGCCTCAGGGGAGCGTGCAGGCGGTCCCGGTCCAGGTTCCGCCGATGACCACCGTGCACTGGTCCGCGACGCTGAAGGCGACGTTGTAGATCTTCACCTCGTCGAGCGCGATCCCCGGCCCCACGCCGATCGACAGCGTGTCCGGCATGCCCGCGCCAAACACCGGGTTGTTCGCGCTGTCGTTGGCGACGGTGGTGGTGAGGACGTCGTCCTCGTACACCTGAACGCCGGCGCCCTGGCCGGCTGCCGTGCCGGTCCCGGCGTAACGGATGATGACGTTGTGCCAGGCGCCGCCGGCGGGGGCGGCGAAAACCGGGCAGCTCCCGGTCAGGAAGCTGTTGGTGGTCGTCGCGACGCACATGCTGAACTGGGTCGCCGACAGGTACGAGAGCTGAAGGCCGCCGTACGGCGCGGTCGTGCGGTTGTTGAAATCCAGGAACGAGTTGGAGGTGTTGGGCGACGACGAATTGACCCACAGCGAGATCGTGTACTGCGGATAGACGGCCAGAACGGCCCGCGCGCTTCCTTGCACCGTGCCATACGCGCCGGACGAATACTGCGCCGCGCTGCCGACCTTGCCGGCCACGGTGCTGACGGTGCCGTTGAACACCAGCGGGTAGCCGGCCACGCTGCCGGTGTTCGTGCCGCCGCCCTCGAGCGCGTAGTAAAGCAACGGCGCCGGGTTGAACGCCGCCGTCACCGACACGGCGGCGTTCACCGTGAACGTGCAGGGCGCGGTGCCCGCGCACCCGCCGCCCGACCACCCCGCGAACACCGATCCGGCCGCCGGCGTCGCCGTCAACGACACCGAGGCGCCCGCGTTGAAGCTGGCCATGCAGGTCGCGCCGCAGTTGATGCCGCCCGTCCCCGACGTCACCGTCCCCGTGCCGGTGCCGGTCTTGGCGACGCTCACCACGTACTGGATGGCGGTGAACGTCGCGGTGACGGTGGTCGCCGCGGTCACGCTGACCGTGCAGGCGCCGGTGCCGGTGCACCCGCCGCCCGACCACCCCGCGAACGTCGATCCGGTCGACGCCGCCGCCGTCAGCATCACGGACGTCCCGGAGCCGTAGCTCGCCGAGCAGATTGCGCCGCAGCTGATGCCCGCCGGGGTCGACGTCACCGTGCCCGCGCCGGTGCCGGTCTTGGTGACGGTCAGCAAATACGATGCGCCGGTCGTGCCGGCGGCGCCCGTCGTTCCGGCGGCGCCCGTCGTCCCGGCGTGACCAGTCGTCCCGGCGTTCCCGGTCGTCCCGGCGGTGCCCGTGGTTCCGGCGGTGCCGGTCGTGCCAGCGGTGCCCGTCGTGCCGGCGGTGCCGGTCGTGCCGGCGGTGCCCGTCGTTCCCGCCGTGCCCGTCGTGCCGGCGGTGCCCGTCGTTCCCGCCGTGCCCGTCGTGCCGGCGGTGCCGGTTGTTCCGGCGGTACCGATCGTTCCCGCCGTGCCCGTCGTCCCCGCCGTGCCGGCGCC
>CAYTTF010000123.1:10629-11777 GCA_964440665.1 uncultured Myxococcales bacterium
TCTTGTAGAACGTCCCCCGCGTCAGCAGAAATCCGCACGAGATCCGTCCTTTTCGAGCGCGGCGCCCCGCCCGCGACGCGTCAGCCGGAGCCGCGCCAACGCCTTCGGGTGCTCGGCGATGGCGTCGAGGGCGCGGCGTCGGCAGGCGCGCGCGACTTGGGCGCCTGGGCCTATCGGGCTATCACTCGTACATGAGCGAGCTGATTTTCCTCGTGGAGGAGGCTCCGGAGGGTGGATACACGGCGCGCGCGCTCGGCGCGTCGATCTTCACCGAGGCGGAGAATCTGTCCGATCTCCACGCGCAGGTCCGGGACGCCGTGCAGTGCCATTTCGATGAAGGCAAAGCCCCGAAGGTCGTGCGTCGGCACTTCGTCCGCGAAGAACTCCTCGCGGTATGAGGATTCCCGGGACCTCTCCGGTCCGGATCTCGGCGACGTAGCGGAGCATTTTGGCCTGACACGCGCGGAGCTCGTCGACCGCCTGTTCAAGGAATCGTGGCGCTTCGCTCAACCCATCCATTGCCGCCATCAAACCCGGAGGCGGCATCGCCCGGAGTAATATCCCGCCATGGCAACCCGCGTCTTCCGAATCATCCTCGAGGTCGGCGATCCCGAACGGGCCACGGAGTTCTATTCGCGGCTGCTCGGCACGGAGGGACGGAAGGTCGGTGGGGGGCGGGTCTACTTCGACTGTGGCCCGATGATCCTCGCGCTGCTGAAGCCGGAGGGCACGCCGGCGCCGATCCCCGAATACGTCTACTTCGCCGTCGACGAGCTGGAGGCGGTCCACGGGCGTGCCAAGGAGCTCGACGCCCTCTCGAAGGAGAAGGTGCACGGCGAGAGCGCCGCCGAAATCGTGGTGCGTCCCTGGGGCGAGCGTTCATTCTACGCGTTCGATCCCTGGGGCAACGGTCTCTGCTTCGTCGACGACAAGACGCTGTTCACCGGCCGCCGGTAGCGCCCCAACCCTGCGCCATCGCCACTCATGCGCCCGGTTGCTCACCGCCGCGACACCGCCAGCCCCGCGAACGCCTGCGCCACCGGCATCAGCTCGATCGCATTGACGTTGACCCGCGCCGGCAACGTCGCGAGCCAGTACACCGTCTCGGCGATGTCTTCGGGCAAGAGCGGGTCCGTCCCCTGGTAGAC
>CAYTTF010000124.1:0-5328 GCA_964440665.1 uncultured Myxococcales bacterium
CGATCCGAGCTGGATCGCGGCCGATCTGCTGGCGCAGGCCGAGCACGACGTGCTGGCGGTGCCGATTCTCGTCGCGCGCGGCGCCGAGGTCGCGCGGCGCGTGGCGGCCGAGGTCGCCCGCCAGGTGGCGCTGCTCCCCCGGCGCGTCATCGCGGAAAAGGCGCTCGCCGAGCAAGGGGCGATCTTCGTGGTGGAGAGCGACGACGAGATGGCCGACGTCATCAACCAGCTGGCGCCCGAGCACGCGGAGCTGGCGGTGCGCGACGCGCGCGGGCTGGCGGCGCGGATCACCACCGCCGGCGCGCTGTTTCTGGGCGCCCACACGCCCGAGCCGGTCGGCGACTACATCGCGGGGCCGAGCCACGTGCTGCCGACCGGGGGCAGCGCGCGCTTCGCCGGGCCGCTGGGGGTCGCCGATTTCGTCAAGCGGACCTCGATCATCGAATACGACGCGGCGGCGCTGGCCGGCCAGAGCGACGACATCACCGCGCTCACCGCGGTCGAGGGGCTCGACGCGCATGGCCGCGCCGTGACGATCCGCACCCGCCCGCAGTCGTGTTAGCGTCGCGCTGGCCATGAACCTCGCCGCGACGTTGCGCGGAACCACGTATCGTTTTCGCGATCTCAAGCAGGTCTTGGCCAAGGCCAACGAAGAGAAGTCGGGCGATCGGCTGGCGGGCTTGGCCGCCGACAGCGTCTCCGAACGGATCGCCGCCAAACGGGTGCTCGCCGAGGTGACGCTGGCCGAGCTTTACGAAAACCCGGTCGTTCCCGCGGAAGCCGACGCCGTCACGCGCCTGATCCTCGGCGATCTGCAGCGGCCCATCTACGAGAGCGTGAAGTCCTGGACGGTCGCCCGGCTGCGAGAGCACGTGCTCTGCGACACCACCGACGGCCCGGAGCTGCTGCGCCTGTCGCGCGGCCTCACGAGCGAGATGATCGCCGCCTGCGCCAAGCTGATGACCAACCTCGATCTCATCTACGCCGCGCGCAAGATCAGAGTGGTCGTCCACGCCACCAACACCGTCGGCCTCGCGGGCCGGCTGTCGGTCCGCCTGCAGCCCAACCACCCCTCCGATTCGATCGAAGGCATCCTGGCCTCGATGCGCGAAGGTCTCTCCTACGGCACCGGCGACGCCGTCATCGGCGTCAACCCGGTCACCGACAACCCCGAGATGACCGCCGAGATCTTGAACGCGACCGGGGACTTCATGCGCCAGTGGCGGATCCCGACCCAGAACTGCTGCCTGGCGCACGTGACCACGCAGATGAAGGCGCTCGAGGCCGGTGCGCAGCTCGGTCTGATGTTCCAGTCGATCGCCGGGACCGAAAAGGCGCTGCGCAGCTTTGGCGTGACGCTGGCGCTGCTCGACGAGGCGCACGACATGACGCTCAAGCTCGGGCAAGCGCGGGGCCCCAACGTGATGTACTTCGAGACCGGCCAGGGCTCCGCCCTCTCCGCCGACGCGCACGAGGGCGCCGATCAGATGACGCTGGAGGCACGCAACTACGGCCTGGCTCGCCACTACCAACCGTTCCTGGTCAACACGGTGGTCGGCTTCATCGGCCCCGAGTATCTCTACGACGCGCGCCAGATCACGCGCGCCGGACTGGAAGACCACTTCATGGGAAAGTTTCACGGCATATCGATGGGCTGCGACGCCTGCTATACCAACCACGCCGACGCCGATCAGAACGATCTCGAGAATCTGGAGGTGCTGCTGAGCGCGGCGGGCTGCAACTTCTTCATGGGCCTGCCGATGGGCGACGACGTGATGTTGAACTACCAATCGACCTCGTTTCACGACGACGCGACGCTGAGGCAGCTCTTCGGCTACCGGCCCGCACCCGAGTTCGAGGGCTGGCTGGAAGAGATGGGCCTCATGCGCGACGGCAAGCTCACCGCGCGCGCCGGCGACCCCAGTCTGTTTGGATAGATGCGATGAAACCATCGACCGATCGTCCGCCGCCTCCCGTCGCATCGACCTTTCGCGCGCCCGCGCGGCCGACTGTCGACCGGGCGCGGGTGGAGGCGCTGGTGCGCGAGACGCTGGCCCGCGAGCTGGGTGCCGAGAAGGCGGCCGCGCGCGAAATCGAGAGCGCGGGCGCGCTGCTGCTCTCGCCCGATCGGGGTGTCAACATCGGCGAGCCCTACGACCCCCGCGTGATGCCGGGGATCCTGGCGGCGACGCCCGCGCGCGTCGCAGTCGGCCGAACCGGCACGCGCTACCAGACCAACACCATGCTCCGCTTCCGCGCCGATCACGCGGCCGCCAAGGACGCCGTCGTCTCTGACGTCGACCCCGCGCTGCTGGCCGAGCTCGGTCTCTTCGAGCTCACCTCGCGCGCTCCCGACAAGGCCGTCTTTTTGCAGCGCCCGGACCTGGGACGCGCGCTCTCCGACGAAGCGCGCACGGAGCTCGGCAAGCGGATCGCTCGCGCGCCGACCCTGGTCGTCATCTACGGCGATGGGCTCTCGGCGACCGCGCTCAATCTGCATCTCCGGGAGTTCCACGCCGCGCTCATCGCCGCGCTGGCGGCCCGCGGGATCGCGTACGCGCCGCCGTTCTTCGTCCGCCGCTCGCGGGTCAAGATCATGGACGAGATCGCGCGGCTCTGCGGCGCCCAGGCGGCGCTGTTCGTCTGCGGCGAGCGTCCGGGGCTGGGCTTTGCCGATTCGATGTCGGCCTACTACATCTACCAGCCGGCGACCGGCGCCACCGACGCCGATCGCGAGGTGATCTCGAACATCAACCCGCGTGGCCGCGCCCCCGCGGAAGCCGCGCGCGACGCCGCCGGTGCCATCGAGCGCATCCTGCGCGAGAAAAAGTCGGGCGTCGTCCTGAGCGGCGCGTGAGCCGGCCGTGAAGCTGGACCTTCAACCGATCAAGCCGCGCGCGCTGGCCGTCCGCACCATCCCGGATGCGGCCGACGAGCTGGCCCGCGCGCTGGGGCTGCCGGCCGGACGGCGCGCGCTGGGGATCGTGACCGCGACCTCCGACGACGCGCTCTTCGCGTCGCTCGACCAGGGGACCAAGGCCTCGCCCGCAGACGTGGTGTACGCCAAATCGTTCTACGCGGGCGCCGCGCACCCGTCCGGACCGCTCTCCGGGGAGTGCATCGGCATCTATGCTGCGCGCGATCCGGCCGAGATCGACGCCGCGCTCGACGCCTGCCTGGCCTACCTCGAAACCGAAGCCTGGTTTTATGCGATCGCGACCGCCGGTGATCCGACCCGGCCGGTCACCTTCTTTCCCCACGTCATTGCCTCGATCGGCCGCTACCTCGCGCCGCTCGCCGACGTCGAGGTCGGCAGCGCCCTCGCGTATCTGATCGCGCCGCCGCTGGAATCGGTGGTGGCGCTGGACGCCGCGTGCAAGGCGAGCCAGGTCCGTCTGGCCAAGTGGTTCGGGCCACCGTCGGAGACCAACTTCGGCGGCGGGTACCTGAGCGGCGATCTGCCGGCCTGCGAGGCCGCCGCGCGGGCCTTCGCCGCCGCCATCGTCGATGTCTGCGGCGCCCCCAACGGCCGCGGCGCCGCACGGGGCGCGGGCGAAGCCCTCGGCGCCAGACCGGTGGCGGCTGGGAGCGGCGGACGGTTTGCCGCGCTCGACACCGGTGAGCGGTTTGCGGAGAAGCCCGATCACCTGACCCACCTCCGCGACGACGCCTCGCTGGTTCCCAAGACCCACCCGCGCATCGTGGCGCGTGGCAAGCTGGATCTGCTGCAATCGGCCCTGCTCGACGCGCAGGTGGCCGCCGACGCCGATGGGGCCGCCGGTTTGGTCGGAGAGCTGGGCGAGATCCTGGAGCTTTCGCGCGCCCTCGTCGGCGCGGAGGTGACCGGACGCGCGGCGCCCGCACCGGTGCTGTTCGGGATGGGTGCCGACGAGATTCGCGACGCGACCCACCACACCCAGGAGCTCTACGGCGTTCCGTTCATGTACCCAGACGTGCGCCAGGGACCGGTGGTAGCGAAATTGACGATGGCGCGGGCGATCGCACGCGAGGCCGAAGTCGCCACGCTGGTCGCCTTTCCGCCGGCCGGCGGGCTCATCACCGCCGCTCCGGCGCGGGCCGACCTGGCCCATGCGCTCAACCGAATCTCGTCGGCGCTCTATCTGCTGACCTGCCGCTACGTCGCGGGCCTCTATCCAGGGGCGAGCCGCCCACTCGGCCCCGTCCGCGGTTGGAAGCCAAAGCCTCCCACGCCAAACCCACCCAAGCCAGACCCTGCCAAGCGAGACCCTGCCAAGCGAGACCCTGCCAAGAAAGACCCGTCGTGACCCCCGCGGAGAAGCAAGCCCGGCTCGCGAAGGTCTATGACGACGAAGTGCTCCCCGCGTACGCCGGGCGATTTGCCTCGATGATTCTGCGCACCGTCGACCTTCGTCCCGGGACGCGCGCCGTCGAGGTGGGCTGCGCCACCGGGCACCTCACCCGGACGCTGGCCCGACGGCTCGATCGAGAGGGCCACCTGACCGCGCTCGATGAAGCGCCCGCGTTCATCGCGGAGGCCCGCGCGAAGATTGAAGCCGACGCCGTCGCGCACGCGCCGGTCGTGCTGGTGGCACGCCCCGGCGTCCCGCGCGCGCTCCCGCTCGACGACGAGGCCGCCGACCTGGTCGTCTCGAACTTGGCCATCGCCGGCGCCGCCGACCCATCGGCCGCGGTCCGTGAGGCGGTGCGGGTGCTCGCCCCGGGAGGGCAACTGATCCTGAGCGCTCCGTTGCGGGGCACCTGGGCCGAATTCTTCGATCTCTTCCGGGACGTCCTACGCGAAGGCAGAAGAGACGCGAACCTGGCCGCGCTCGATCGCCACATCGCCGGCCTGCCGGACGGCGCGGCCGTCACGGGTTGGTTGGAGGGGGCCGGGCTCACCAAGATCACGATCGCGATCGAGCGCTGGGAAATTCTCTTCAAGAGCGCCCGCGAGTTCTTCTTTGCGCCGCTGGTCGAATTGGGCCCGCTCGTGCGCTGGAAGGAACTTTCCGGTAAGGGCGAGGAAATGCAGGATGTCTTCTTTTTCACCAAAGAAGCAATCGACGCCTATTTCAAGGGTCGCGCCTTTGCGGCAACGGTGGTTGGCGCCATGGTCAAGGGTTGGAAACAATGAAAAACGCCCGCCTCGGAATTCCGAAGCGGGCGTTCTTTGGGTTTCGTTGTTGGGTTTCGTTGTTGGAACGCGCGTTAGGCCGCGTGGCCACCCGCGCCAGCAGCGCCGCCACCGGCGCCACCCGACGCGCCAGCCGCGCCACCACCTGCGCCGCCCGACGCGCCAGCAGCGCCACCACCGGCGCCACCCGACGCGCCAGCCGCGCCACCACC
>CAYTTF010000124.1:5428-11753 GCA_964440665.1 uncultured Myxococcales bacterium
GCGCCACCACCGGCGCCACCCGACGCGCCAGCCGCGCCACCACCTGCGCCGCCCGACGCACCCGCTGCGCCGCCACCCCCACTCGCTCCGCCGGCCGCGCCTGCGGTTCCCCCGCTGGTGCCTCCTCCGCCGGTCGGATTGTTGTTGTCGCTACTGCACCCGCTGGTACCCGCGGCAAGCGCGAGCCCTCCCGATAGCAACGCGACGACCAATAGTTTCCGGAGGTATCTCATTCGAACGTTCCTTTCTGGGGGACTCTGGGTAGCTGTGGCTGAATGAGACCGCGTTGTAACACAGGCCGCCGCCTTCAATCAAAACATTGCCGTTCGACGAGGGCCTCTTTCAGCCGCCCTCAACGCGAGGATTTCTCGGTCGGACGGGCGAAGCGGGGGTTGCCGGGCCAGAGCGTCCGGGCCCGATCATAGAACGGCCCGGCAACCTCGAGATCGCCATAGCGGCGCGCCATGACGTCCCCGGCGGCAATCAAGAACAGGGCGCGCCGCTCGGCTTCGAAAGCGGGATCGCCCGCCAGGGGCTCGAGCGCCGCCAGTGCATCTTCCCAGCGCCCGTGGGCGACCGCGAGCGCCCCCAGCACTTCGAGCGCCTGGCGCCGGGCCAGACTGGCTTTCCCCTCGGTGAGCACCACCACCTCGCGCGCGCGACGAAGTGCCCTCTCATGCCGCCTCGCTTCGAGACCGACCAGCAGGCGGGGCTCGAGGTGCATGCCCGCCCAGCTCTCGGCGACGTCGCGAATGCCGGCCTCCGGTGAATAAGACGGACCGCGTGTCACGATCTCTCCGAGCTTCGCGATCGCGGTCGCCCTTTGACCGAGGTGCAAGTCCGCCAACACCGAGCGGGCCAGCACGGTGGCCCGGTCCTCGGGCGGGAGCGCGGCGCCGTGTCGTTCGAGCAACGCCTCGGTCGCCTTCCAGGCATTGTCCCATTGCCCGCGCTCGAAGCAGATCGCGCTCAATCGCTCCAATGTCGGTCGGAACGAGCTGTCGCGCGAGTAGGACCTCGAATACAGCGTCAACGCCCGATCGATCTCGCCGGCCGCCTCGGCGGCCGCACCGACCGCAAAGTAACGTTCGGCCGCCCCGGCAATGGTGGCGTTTCGCGCGGCGATCTGGTCTAGCGCCTCCGCCGCCGCCTGCCAATTCCCGGCCGCCAGATTGAAGCGCGCCCCCAAATCGAAGATCCGCGGTTCATCGCGAAAATAGCTGGCGGCGGTTTTCAGCAACGAAACGGCCCGGGCCGGATTGCCGAGCCGATCCCCGTAGACGACCGACAGCTCGAGCAACAGCGCCCCCTTCCGCGCCGGGGAGGTCGCGAGCCCGACCTCGCTCTCCAGGAGCGCGGCGACCTCGGTCCAGTCTCCCTCCCGGGACGCCAGTGCGCCCAGCGCCGCGATGGGTTCCGCCAGCGTGGGATCCAGCGACATCGCGCGACGGTAGGCTTCCCGCGCGGCGGCGTTGTCGCCCGCGCGCGCCGCCGCGCGTCCCCGGCCGTAGAAGAGCGGCGCGGCGACGGGGGGAGCAAGCTTGGCGGCGCGCCGCCCCAGCTCGTCGGCCAGCACACGCGCCCGCGCCGGCCCTTCGTACAGATTTTCCAACGCAGCGAGCGCGTCCATGTTGCGCGGATCCAGATCGATGGCCGCCAGCGCGTCTCGCTCGGCGTCCTCGCCCCGCCCCCGTTCGGCCAGCAAGATTGCCCGATCGAGGAGGGCCCGAGAACGATCGGCCGGCGAGGGGGCGACGATCGCACGGGCCGTCTCGACGGCCAGGGTGGGATCGCGTTGCACGACCGCAGCGAGGGCAGGGGGATCGTTCAGCGATCCCAGCAACGATCCACCCGCGGAGCCGAGATCGGCGTAGAGCCGGAGCGCCTCGTCGGTCTGCCCGAGCCGGGCGCGGCGCAGCTCGGCCAGCCGCCACAACAGCGCCGCTCGAGTTTGCCTGGCCTCGGGAGCCGTCCGGGCCTCGGCGCTGGCCCGGGCCACCGACCAGGCCAGCAGATCCACGCAGCGCTCCCAGTCGCCCGCCGCAACCAAAAAGCGTTCCGCCGCCGCGGCGGCGTGGGTGTCGAGCGGATCGACCTCGATGACCGCCAGCCAGGCGTTGGCCGCATCGACCGGGTTCGCGTTGGCGCCCGACTTCTCGGTGAGGGCGGCGATGTCGCGCAAGAGCCGGCGGCGGCGTTCGAAATCCGTGGTGTGATCGAGCGCGGCGATCGCGAGCGCCAGGGATTCCGAGGCCCGGCCGGTCGCCTCCAGGCGTCGGCGGGCCTCGTCGAGCACGGGAAGCGCGCCCGGAAATTCCGCGAGCGCCATCAACCGGACGTCCAGCGCCTTTTCGGCCTCTCCGGCCACTTCGAGCAGCGTCGCGTGCTCGGCCAGAACGGCCAGGCGCGCGTCGCCGTCCAGGGCGCCGGCGTCCTTCTCGAGCGCCGCGGCCAGCTCGCGCGAGCGACCCAGAGTTCGGAGCAGCCGGGCGCGCTCGGCGCGAACCCGCCCCCCTTCACCCGGGGCCGCCTCCGACAGAGCGTTTTCGAGCACCGCCACCGCCCCGATCATGTCGCCACCCGCTTCGAGCGTCTCGGCCAGGCGCTGGCCGAGGCGCGCCCGCCGCAACGGCTCGTATTCCGCTGCGTGCGCGGCCCGCAGGAGGTCGAGCGCGACCGAATCGCGCGCGCGCCGATCGCTCGGGCCGATCTGATCCGAGATCCGCGCGGCAATCTTCTCCGAGAGCGCCAGCGCGGCGTCGGCGCCGGGATGCCCCGCCAGAGCCTTCTCGAGAAGCGCGAGAACCTGTGCCGGCGCCGCATCGGGACCGTCCCGCGCCAGCAGGCGCTGGGCGGCCAGATAGTGTTCGGCCGGCGTCGTCGGCGACGAGGCGTCGACCCGCGGCGCCGTCCGACCGGCGCCCACGTCGGCGCGCCAGTCGGCGGCCAGCGCGCCGAGCCCCGCCTCCTCCGCCTCCACCGCCAGCGCCAGCAGCGCCGGGCGCGCCACCCCGCGGTCGAGCGCCTCCAGATGCGTGCGGCGCACCCGAAGCGCATCTTTCATGAACCCACCTTCGCGCAACGCCGTGTCGAGCGCGCCAACCCGGGCGCCGAGCTCCGGACCCGGGGCCGAAAACCGAATCGCCTCCTCGCCCAGGCGCCGGGCGCGGTTCGCGTGACCGGCGCGCGCCTCGGCGAGCGCGGTGTCCAGGACTGCCACCGGCGTCGGCGATACCCGCGGCTTGCTCGCGCGGGCCCGCACCGCCGGCGCGCGCACCGGTCTGGCGGCGGGCAGCGCGCCATTTCCCCGCCCAGCCCTCCGGGCGTCCTGCGCGTCGACGGACTCCGCGCCACCCGGCAAAGAGCGGGCGCGACGCAGAAGCTCGTGGCGGGGCTTGCCGGTCGCGAGCTCGGCCGCCACGGTCAGGGTCGCCAGCGCCTAGGCCGGTTCCAGGCGGTCCGCGAGCTTCACCGCGCGGCGGGCGGCCGCCCGGCGGTGGTGCACCGGCACGCGGTCGTCGCGCGCCAACCCCAGCCAGGTGAGCGCGGCGTCGCGCGGCCGGTCGGCGCCGAGTTGCGCATCCGCCAGTGCCGACAGCAGGATCGGCGCCGGGGTCTTTCCGTCCGCCTTCGCCAGGTTCCCCAGGTTCCCGATGAACGCCACCCGATCGGCGGGCGGCATGGTCCGCGCGAGGCTGAGTGCGGCCGACATCAAGGCCGGCGTCGCGCCCCCTTCCCGCGCGGCGTGATCGAGCTCGTCGCGCGCGGCCGCGGCATCATGGCCCCGCACCACCTCGGCCAGCTCCACGCGCAGCCGCGCTTTGACTCGCCCGTCGATCGCCGACGCGATCGAGCGACGCAAGGTGTCCTCACCCGCCCGCACGGCGGAAGACTAACATGGGCTCCACGGTCTGATAGAGTGCGCCGCGAATGAATCCAGCGGAGAAAACGGCAGGCGCCGCCTTCGCCGTAATTTTGGGGGGGGGAGCCGGGACACGCCTTTGGCCCTCCAGCCGGCGCGCGCGCCCCAAGCAGCTCCTCGCGCTCGGCGGCGGCGAGTCCCTGCTGGCGGCGGCCGTGCGGCGCGCGCAGGCGTTCTTCGGCGTCGAGCACACGCTGGTGGTGACGGCCGCCGATCAAGAGGCGGCGGTCATGACGGCGATTCCCAACTTGCCAGCCACCAACATCGTGGCCGAGCCAGTGCCCCGCAACACCGCGGCCGCCGTGGGGCTGGGCGCCGTGATGGCCACCCGGCTGGCTGGGCCCGACGCCGTGATCGCGGTGTTCCCCGCCGATCCGTTCATCGGCGACGAACGGACGTTCGAGCGGCTGGTTCGCCTCGCGAGCGCGGAGGCGCGCGAAACGATCGTCACCATCGGCATTCGCCCCACCTACGCCGAGACCGGCTTCGGCTACATCCGGCTGGGCGCGCGGCTGCCTCGGACCGCCGCCGATCCGGTCCACGCGGTGGGCGGCTTCGTCGAGAAGCCCGACCGACAGACCGCCGAAGGTTACCTCGCCTCGGGGGACTACCTGTGGAACTCGGGGATGTTCTTCCTGACCGCACGCCGCATGTTCGAGGAGACGCGGCGGCACCTGCCCGCGCTGGCCGCGCTGCTCGACGCCGCCGTCGCGGCCGGCGGGACCGACGATCTGAAGAAGGTGATCGAGGCCGGTTATCCCGACGCGCCCGCGATCTCGATCGACAACGGCATCATGGAGAAGGCGACCGGGCTGCGGGTCGTCCCGGGGGAGTTCGGCTGGAACGACGTCGGGAGCTGGGCGGCGCTGACCGCCGTCCGCACGCACGATCCCCGCGGCAATGTGGTGCTGGGCGGCGCAACCTTGATCGACGGCGACGGGAACATCATCGTCGCCGACGAGGGCGCGCCGTTCGTGGGCGTGGTCGGCGTGCACGATCTGGTGGTGGTGGCCACCCGCGACGCGATCCTGGTCATCCCCAAGGATCGTGCCCAGGATGTTCGACAGATCGTGGAGGCCGCCAAGAAGGCGGGCCGCCACGATCTGCTCTAGGCGAGTTTCTAGGGAGCGTCGATGAACCCAAGAGTGTTTCGCGAGTACGACATCCGCGGCAACGCGGAGAGCGATTTCCCCGACGATTTCGTGACCGATCTGGGACGCGCGATGGGGGCCTATCTGGCCGACGCCGGCGCACGTCGCATCACGCTCGGTCGCGACTGTCGGCTCTCCTCGCCACGCATTCACGCCACGATCAAGCGCGAGCTCCTCGCCGCCGGCCTCGACGTCATCGACATCGGCGTCGTCCATTCGCCCGCGCTCTACTTTTCGGTCTTTCACCTCGGGGTCGACGGCGGCGTCATGATCACCGCCAGCCACAACCCCGGCGAAGACAACGGCTTCAAGATCGTCTCCGGCAAGACCACCATCTACGGCGCCGAGATCCAGAAGCTGCGCGACCGGACCATGCGGCGCGACGCCCGGACCGGTGTCGTGCCCGGCCGCGGCACCGACCACGACATCATCGAGGACTACGTCGACTACATCGCCGACAACATCCAGCTCGGGCCGCGCCGGTTCAAGGTGGTGGTCGACGGGGGCAACGGCACCGGCGGCCTCGCCGTGCTCCCGATCCTGCGCAAGCTCGGCATCGACACGGAGGCGATCTACTGCGAGCCGGATGGCCGCTTCCCCAACCACCACCCCGACCCCACCGTCCCCGCGAACCTGACCGACCTCATCGCGCGCGTCGCGGCGACCGGCGCCGAAGTGGGGATTGCGCTCGACGGCGACGCCGATCGGATCGGCGCCGTCGACGGTCGCGGGCGGATCATCTGGGGCGACCAGCTGGTGATGCTGTTCGCGAGAGAGATCTTGAAGAAGCAGCCGGGCGCCACCTTCGTGAGCGAGGTCAAGTGCAGCCAGGCGCTCTTCGACGACATCGCGGCGCAGGGCGGGCACGCCATCATGTGGAAGGTGGGCCACTCGCTCATCAAGGCCAAGATGAAGGAGGAGAAGGCGGTGCTGGCCGGCGAGATGTCTGGGCACATGTTCTTCGCCGATCGCTGGTTCGGCTTCGACGACGCGGTCTATGCCGGCCTGCGCCTGGTGGAGCTGCTCACCCGATCGCCCCGGACGCTGGCCGAGCTCTACGACACGCTGCCGGTTCTGCACAACACGCCAGAAATTCGGATGCCCTGCCCCGATGACCTGAAGTTCGAGGTCGTGCGCCGCGCCACCGCCTGGTTCCGCGACCGCCACCCGGTGGTCGACATCGACGGCGTGCGCATGACGTTCCAGGAAAACGGCCAGACCGTCGGCTGGGGTCTGGTGCGGGCGTCGAACA
>CAYTTF010000125.1:0-11684 GCA_964440665.1 uncultured Myxococcales bacterium
AGCCGACGGTGACCAGCAGCGCCAGCCAGACCAGCGTGCTGCGCAGATCGCACCAAAGCACCGTCGCCGACACCAGCGCCAGGATGATGAGGGCGCCGCCCATGGTGGGCGTGCCACTCTTCGCCGCGTGCCCGGCGGGGCCGTCGGCGCGGATCACCTCGCCGAGCTGGCGCTCGCGGGCCCGTCGGATGAACCAGGGCGCGACCATGAAGGTGATCAGCAGCGAGGTCAGCGTCGCCAGGCCCACCCGGGTCGACACGTAGCGGAAGATGTTGGCGCCCGGGACCCGCTCACGAAGCGCGTGGAAAAGATGAAACAGCATCGGTTAGGACACTCCCTCCAGCGTTGGGGCGAGCGTCGCACGCAACGCCTCCACGGCGCGCTCGAGACGGATTCCGCGCGACGCCTTGATCAAGATCCAGTCGCCCGCCGCGGTCCAGGGCGCCAGCGCGGTCGCGGCGGCTTCGGGCGACGCCGCGACGACGGAACGCGCGGCCGACAGCCCCGCCTCGCGAGCACCGTCGACGATCGTGGAGGCGAAGTCGCCCACCGCCGCGAGGCCGGCCAGGCGCGCGCCCGCCTCCCGCCCCAGCGCGCGGTGCAGCGCCTCGGCGTCGGGCCCGAGCTCCAGCATGTCGCCCAGGATCGCGAAGCCATGACCGTCCCGGGCTGCGGCCGCCAGGCTGGCCAGCGCCGCGCTCATCGAAGCGGGGTTGGCGTTGTAGCAGTCGTCGAGAATGGTGCGGCCACCGGCCGGCAGCGCCGCCGAGCGGTGGGGCGGCAGCGCGACGGTCTCGAGCTCCGCGGCGGCGGCACGCGGGGAGACGCCGGCCGCGAACGCCGCCGCCAGGGCGGCCGCGCCGTTCTTGGCGTTGTGCGCGCCGCCGAGGGGGAGCCGCACGACGACCGGGACGCCGCGCACGGCGTAGCGCACGACCGCGCCGGCCACGCCGGCCGGGACGAAATCGAGGACGCGCACGTCGCCCGACTCGCGCGCGCCGAAGGTCAGGCGGCGCTCGCGCGCCACCGGCGCCGCCTGCGCGGCGATGAGCGGATCGTCGACCGGCAACACGGCGAAGCCGTCGGCGCCGAGGCCGGCGAAGAGCTCGCCCTTGGCGCGCGCCACCTCTTCGATCGAGCCCAGCGTTTCGAGATGCACGGCCGCGACATTGGTGATGACGCCGATCTCCGGCCGCGCGATGTCGGCCAGATACGCGATCTCGCCGCGTGCGCGCATCGCCATCTCCAGCACCCAGACGGCTTCGTCGCCGCTCGCCGAGAGGATCGTGAGCGGCAGGCCGACGTCGGTGTTGAAGTTGCCGGGCGTCCGCAGCCCGGCGCCGAGCGGTCGCAGCGCCGCCGCGCAGAGCTCCTTCGTGGTGGTCTTGCCGTTCGAGCCGGTCACCGCCACCACCTTCCCGCGAAAGCCGCCGCGCACCGTCCGCGCCAGATCACCGAGCGCCCGCCGCGGATCCTCGACGGCGATCACCGCGAGGTCGGCGCACCCCGCCGGCAGCCCCCGGTCCCGCGCGACCACCACCCCAGCCGCCCCGGCCACCCCGGCCTGCGCCGCAAAGGCGAAGCCGTCCACCCGGTCGCCCGGCAGCGCGAAGAAGAGCTGCTCCGCCCCGACCGCGCGGCTGTCGGTGGAGGCGCCCGCGAAGGTCACGCCACGCGCGCCCGGTTGCACGATCGTTCCGTTCATCGATTGGGCGGCGAACTCCAGGCTGTGGCGGGCGGCGCTCATTGCGGTATATCCGAAGGCGCCGCCGTTGCCGCCGCGAGCGCGGCCGCCGCCTCTTCGCGGTCGTCGAAGTGCGCGCGCGTCGTCCCGACGATCTGATAATCCTCGTGTCCCTTGCCGGCGATCAGCAAGACGTCGCCCGGCCCCGCGGCGGCGGCGGCGGCCCGAATCGCGCGGCGTCGGTCCACCTCGACGTGAACCCCGCGCGCCGCGCTCGGCAGCTCCCCCCTGGTGAGCTCCGGGCTTCGGGCCGATCGCGCTCCGTCGAGGATCATCGCCACGATGCTGGCCGGATCCTCGGTGCGCGGGTTGTCGGAGGTGACGATCGCGACGTCGGCGTCGCGCGCGGCGATCCCGCCCATCAGGGGGCGCTTGCCACGATCGCGGTCGCCGCCGCAGCCGAAGACGACGATCAAACGGCGGCGCGCCAGCGGTCGCATCGCCGCGATCGCGCGCTCGAGCGCGTCGGGCGTGTGCGCATAGTCGACCACGCAGAGGACATCCCGGGTGTTCGCGACCCGTTCCAGCCGGCCGGGGACGCCCAAGAGGCGCGCGGCGCCCGCGACGATCGGATCGGCCGGCAACCCGCGGGCGATCGCCATCCCGACCGCCAGCGCGAGGTTGGAGAGGTTGTATTCGCCGACCAGAGACGACGCGATCTCGAAACGTCCCACCGGCGTCGCGAAGGTCGCGCGCGTTCCGTCGGCGCCCAGCGCCTGCTCCTCGACAATGACGTCCGCCCCCCGGGCCGCCGGACCCGTCCCCCGCGCGATACCCAGCTTCGCGCCCGCCCTTGCCCGCGCGCGCATGCGACGGCCGGCCTCGTCGTCGACGAACGTCACCGCCGTTCCGCGCGTCGGGTCGACCAGGCGTTCGAACAGGATCGCCTTGGCGTCCTCGTACGCCGTCATCGTGCCGTGATAGTCGAGGTGGTCCTGCGTCAGGTTCGTCATCGCCGCCACGCGAAACCGGCACCCGTCGAGGCGCCCCTGCTCGAGCGCGTGCGAGGTGGCTTCTAGCACGACGTCGGTGGTGCCGACCGCGCGCATGTCCGCCAGCAGGCCATGCAGCATGAGCGCGCCCGGTGTCGTGAGCGGCGCCGCCCGTCCGCCGTCCGGCAGGCCCGGCGCGCGATACGCGATCGTGCCGAAGACGCCGGCCGCCACGCCCGCCGCGCGCAGCATCTCGTCGACGATGTAGCTGGTGGTGGTCTTGCCGTTGGTGCCGGTCACCGCCAGCAGCGTCAGCGCCTCGGCCGCGCCGAACCGGTTGGCGGCGATGACGCCCAGCGCATGCCGCGCGCTCGGGACGGTGACGACGACGCCCGAAAATTGCGGGGGCGGATCGCTTTCGACGACGATCGCGATCGCGCCACGCGCCGTCGCATCGGCAATGAAGCGCCGGCCGTCGGCCGCCACGCCCGGGACGGCCACGAAGAGATCCCCCGGTCCCACCTGGCGCGAGTCGTCGCGCACCTCGGCGACGGTCAGCGCGGCGCCGCCCTGCCCCGCGATGTGGGCGCCATCGACGCCCCGGAGCAACGCCCCGAGCGTGTGCGCCGCCGTCGTCGCCGTCGCGGTTGTCGGGGTCGTCATTCTGGGCGCCCGAACGCCACGCGGCAGACCACCCCGCGCGGCGCCGGGCCGGCCGTGGGATGCTGCCGCAGCGCCACGCCCGTCGCGCGCCCGTCGGGATCGTCGAAGGCCAACTCGATCCCGCTCTTGCGTGCGGCGTGAATCGCCTGCCCCAGGGTCATCCCGGCGAAATCGGGGATCACCACCCGTTCGATCGGCTGGCCGGGTGTTCGCCCCCCTTCGGTCCCCGCGACCTCGTCCCACTTCTCCGACAGCGCCGGATCCTCGCCGAGCGCATCGTCGTCGAGCGGCAGATCGGTCGCCGGCGCATCGTTGGCGGCTTCGTCGCCCTCGGGGGCGGCGGTGGCCGGCGGGATTTTCGCCGCGACCGGGTCTCGGCCGGCCGCCGTCGCGCCCTTTCCGCTCGCCACGACCTCGGTGGTCGGTGCGACATGCAGGTAGCGCAGGGCCTGCTCGGCGATCTCCTTGAAGATCGGCGCCGCGACCGCGCCGCCCAGGTGCCCGCCCTGCGGTTCGTCGAGGATGACGATGATCGCCAGGCGCGGATCCTCGGCCGGGACCACCCCCAGGAACGACGAGACCCACTTGGACGCGTCGTAGTGGCCGTTCGATACCTTCTGCGCGGTTCCGGTCTTGCCGGCGACGTTGTAGCCGTCGATGGCCGCCTGGCGGGCGGTGCCACCCGGCTCGGTCACGCCACGCATGATGCCGAGCATGGTGCGGGCCGCTGAGGCCGACATCACCCGGCGGTCGGGCGCGACCGGCAACGTTTCGATCGTGCCGTCGGCCGCCACGGCGCGCGCGATGATGCGCGGCTGCCGGTAGATGCCGCCGCCCGCGATGGCGCTGACGCCGGCGATCATCTGCAGCGGCGTCACCGAGATGCCCTGGCCGAACGAGATGTTCGCGAGGCCGATGTCGCCCCACTTGTCGACGGGTCGCACCACGCCGGACCGCTCGCCCGGCAGGCCGAGCCCCGTCGGATGCCCAAAGCCGAACCGGTTGAGCGCATCCGCGAAGGCGTCGCGTCCCAGGCGCCGCGCGATCTTGGTGGCGCCGATGTTGCTAGAAAACTTGAACACCTCGGCGACCGTGAGGACGCCATGCGGGTGCGTATCGTGGATCGAATAGCGCCCCACCATCATCCGCCCCATCAGGCAGTCGAAGCGGTCGTCGGCCTTGACCACGCCGGCATCCAGCGCCGACGCGATCGTGAAGGTCTTCATGGTCGACCCGGGCTCGTAGGTGTCGGTGATGGCCCGGTCGCGCGCGCCCGCCTCTTCGGCGCCGTTCGGATCGTTGGGGTTGTAGGTGGGGACCGACGCCATGGCCAGGATCTCGCCGGTGCGCGGGTCCATCATGATCGCCACCGCCCCCTTGGCGCTGTGCGCCGTCGCGCCCTCGGCCAGCGCCCGCTCCGTGATGAAGGTGAGGTAGCGGTCGATGGTCAGCACCACGTCGCTGCCGGCCGAGCTGGGCGCCTCCACCGACCCTTCGACCGCGATGTCCCGCCCGAGCGCGTCCCGGATCCCCTGCACCGACGAGGTGGTGCCGCGGAGCTGGTGATCGAGCGCCAGCTCGACCCCGTCGAGGCCGCCGCCGTCCGATCCCGCGTGCCCCATGATCGTCGCGGCCAGGCTGCGGTTCGGATAAAAACGCCGCGGCTCGCGGGTGAACGCCATGCCTGGCAGCCCCAGCGCCTTCACCGCCACCACCTCCTCGGGTGTCACCTTGCGCTTGACCCAGGCAAAGAACCGCCGCTGCTCGAGCTTCTTCTCCAGGTCGACACGATCGACGCCCAGCAGGCGCGACAGCTTTCGCGCCGTCTCTCGCGGGTCCGCCAGCTGCCGCGGGTTGCAATATATAGAATCGACATCCGCGGTCGAGGCCAGGTCGGCCCCGTTGCGGTCCAGGATCCGCCCCCGCCGCGGTGGCAGCTCGATCTCCCGCAGGTATTGCTCTTCAGCCATGGTTCGCAGCCGGTCCGCATCGTTGACTTGCAAGTGAAATGCCCGCCGCCCGACCGCGAAGAACAGCGCGGCGAATACCGTGCCGCAGACGGCGATCCGGACCCGCGTCCACCGACCCGAGGTGATCAAGGCCGACCCCCGCTTGCGAGCACCACCCCGGGATCGAGCCGCACGACGTCGCCCGGCGCCGGTGGCCCCATCTGCAGCTTGTCGCGGGCGATGCCGATGACCCGGCCGGGATCCTTGAGCATCCCGATCTCGATGTTGAGGCGCCGGCGCCGCTCCTCGAGCTCGGTGTTGATTCGTCGCTCGCGTCCGAGCTCGTAGGCGATCTGAATTCCGTGCATCCGCACGGCGACGTGCGCCAGCGCGCCCGCCGTGAGCAGCGCCAGCGAGAAGGCCCAGACCCCGACCCCGCGGCGGTTGCCGAGACCGAGATCGGGACGGACCACCGGGTCGATCAAAGGCGCTCCGCGGCCCGCAGGCGGGCCGAGCGCGAGCGGGGGTTCCGGACCCGCTCATCGTTGTGCGGCACCACCACGTGCATGGTGAGGATGCGAAGGCGCGCCGGCCCTCCGCCGTCCCGCCCGGCCAGCGTCCGGAGGCGTCGCTTGACGATCCGGTCCTCCAGCGAGTGGAAGGCGATCACGCACAGCCGGCCGCCCGGTCGCAGGCAGTCGGTCGCGAGCGCCAGGAACTTTTCCAGCTCGTCCAGCTCCTGGTTGACCGCGATGCGCAGCGCCTGGAAGGTGCGCGTCGCCGGGTTCTTTCCGCGCTCGTGTCGCGGCAGCGCCCGCGCGACCAGCGCCGCCAGCTTGCCGGTCGTATCGACCGGTCCAATGCGCTGCGCCTCCACGATCGCCCGCGCCACGCGTGCGGCATGGCGCTCCTCGCCGTAGTCCCGGATGACCTGCGCCAGCTCCTCCTCGTCCACCCGGGCGATGAGGTCGGCCGCCGTCTCGCCGGCGGTCGGGTCCATCCGCATGTCGAGCGGTCCGTCGTTCTCAGGTCGGAAAGAAAATCCGCGTTCCGGGCGATCGAGCTGCGGCGACGAGACCCCCAGGTCGACCAAGAACCCGTCAACGGGAACCATCGCCAGCCGGTCCAGCACCTCGCGCACCTGGGAAAACCGGGTGTGGACCAGGGTCACCCGGTCGCCGAACGGTTCCAGCAAGGCGCGCGCCATCGCGAGCGCGGACGGATCGCGGTCCATTCCGACCAGCTTGCCGTCCGGCGACGATCGTTCGAGCACCAAACGGGCGTGTCCGCCCATGCCGACCGTGACGTCGCAATATCGGCCGCCCGGTTTCGGGTCGAGCCAGGTGAGCACCTCTTCGGACAAAACCGGTAGGTGTCGCCCCGTCTCATGACGCGAAACAGCAATTACTTCATCGGCCGTGGGCGCCATGAGCGTCCCATTGTTAGCCGGGGCGCCGGTGTGTCAAGTTTTGTAACGAAATATCCTGCATAATTTCAATTAGATAGACCGAAATCCCGGCGCCCCATTTGGGGCCCTCTGCCGGGTGCCGGCCGGGCGGCCGACGCGAGCATCTCCGGCCTGTAACTGGGATAATCAAGCTAACCCCGCTTGACTAAAGGGTTCTTTTCGATATAGTTTCCGACTCGAAACGCGGCGGGGGCATGTACCAAGGACCAACGCAGGAGACGGGGATGGACGCGAAGTTCTTCGAGATCGATACCAAGATGGAGGCTCTGCGGACCAGAACCGCGAGCTTCCCGGCCAAGATCCTGAAGGACTACCGGGACCGCCTGGACGTGTCGTGGATTTTCCACGACAACGCCCTCGAAGGGGTCGTGCTGTCCTACTCGGAGCTGAAGGCGGCGATTGATCAGCGGATCATCAGCGACGTCACCCTGATCCCGATGTACGAGGAGGTCCGGAATCACAAGGCGGCGGTCGATTTCGTGCGCGAGGCCAGCGTGGCCAAGAAGCCGCCGGCCGTCGACCTGGAGCTGGTTCGCAAGCTCTACGCCATCCTGACGCCCGAAGAGGCCTCCAAGGGGTACCCCTACCGTCGGGAGAACCCGCTTCACCGCCTCTACTATCATGAGATCACGCCGCCCGAGAAGATCACCTACAAGATGCGCAAGCTGGGCGAGTGGATGGAATCGGACGAGTTCGTCGAGCTTCACCCGATCACCCGCGCGACCAAGGTGCACTTCCGGCTGCTCTCGACCTACCCGTGGACCAAGAACTCGGGCAAGGTCGCGCGGCTTCTCATGAACTTCATCCTCATCAAGCACGGCTACTTGCCGGCGGTGATCCATTCGATCGAGCGCCAGCGCTATTACGAAGTGCTCCGGATGGAGAACGACGGCCTGCTGAACCTGGTCGTCGAGTCGCTGGAGAACAGCATCGAGACGACCGCCAAGTTCCTCGACGAGCTCAACGGCCTGCGCGTCAAAAGAGCCTCGTAGCGCGTCACCTGCCGCCTGGGTGAAGGCGAGATTCGTGCAGCTTTGCTGCGCGAAGCGAGGGGGCCCCGGGTACGCGAGCGGCAGCGAGCCGTACCCCGTCCAATGAAAAAAACGCGCCGGACGGGCTGTCCCGCCGGCGCGTTCTGGTCCGCTAGGTGACTGGTCAAGGGCTGGTGCCTCGGGGCGCCGCCCAGTTCGTGGACCCGGCGCGAGCCACGCCGAATCCGGGTTTATGTCCCTAAGGGCTCGGGACGCAGTCGGGAGAGAGCGAGCGAAAACTCGAGGAGGGGGCTACCTCCGGTCGGCCTCCTTGGTTCCGAGCCGGTGAAGATGGCGTAGAGATTGCGTACCGTTCTGGTGGGTGCGTTTACTCATGCGTTCTTCGCCTCCTTTGGCGGGCCAGTCGATCGCGGACCCATCCAAATCCTAAACTGTGCGCGCGGATTTCGCCAGTCGCACGGCATGATATGAAGTGAGTTAGATGGCAGGGGGCAAGCCGAGCGGCGGGCGTGGCGCGCGTTTCGCGGGGGCGATGGACCCGGCGGCGGCCGCCCTCAACGCCTCCGTTCACTTCGATCGGCGGTTGCTCCGCGACGATGTCCGCGGAAGCCAGGCGCACGCGCGGATGCTGGCGGTGGCGGGGTTGATCTCGGCGGCGGACGCCGACGCGATCGTCGCGGGCCTCGATCGCGTGGCCACCGAATTCCAGTCGGGGGGGCGCACGCTGGATCCGGCGCTCGAGGACGTTCACATGAATGTCGAGAGCCGCCTCATCGAGCTCATCGGCGAGGCGGGGCGGCGCCTGCACACGGCGCGCAGCCGCAACGACCAGGTCGCGACCGACCTGAAGCTCTACGCGCGGCGCGCGGCGCTGGAGATCGTGGCGGCGATCGATCTCGCGCGGGTCGCGCTCTGTCGTCAGGCCCGCGCGCACGCGGCGACGCTGCTGCCGGGGTACACGCACCTGCAGCGCGCGCAGGTGGTGACGCTCGGCCACCATCTGCTCGCCTACGCGGAGATGCTGGGACGCGATCGGGGCCGCTTCGTCGATGCCGAGCGCCGGGCGGCGGAATCGCCGCTGGGCTCGGGGGCGCTGGCCGGGACCGGGCTGCCGATCGATCGGGCGCGGACGGCGGAGGCGCTGGAGTTCTCGGGCGGGCCGACCCACAACAGCCTGGACGCCGTGTCCGATCGCGACTTCGCGGCGGAGATCGCCTTCGCCTGCGCGCTGCTGGCCGTGCACCTGTCACGCTTCGGCGAGGAGCTGGTGCTCTGGTCGACGACGGAGTTCGGGTTCGTGCGCCTCGGCGAGGGGTACTGCTCGGGAAGCTCGCTCATGCCGCAGAAACGCAATCCCGACGTCGCCGAGCTGCTGCGGGGTAAATCGGGACGCGCGATCGGCGACCTGGTCGCGCTGCTCACGATCAGCAAGGGGCTGACGCTGGCCTACAACAAGGATTTGCAGGAGACGCAGGAGCCACTGTACGACGCGGTCGAGACGGCGCAGCGGTCGCTGGCGGTCATGCCGGGGCTGGTCGCGGCGCTGGAATTCGATGTGGCGCGCATGCGAACGGCCGCCGAGGATCCGGCGCTGGGCGCGACCGATCTGGCCGAGGAGCTGGTCCGACGTGGCATGCCGTTTCGGAGCGCGCACGAGGTGATCGGCCGGCTGGTCCGGCGCGCCGAGGAAAAGCGGGTGACGTTGCGGGGGCTCACCGCCGACGATCTGCGCGCGATCGACGCGGCGCTGTCGCCCGAGGTGATGGCGGCTCTCGACGCGGGGCTCGCGGTCGCGGCCCGCGCCGTCGTCGGAGGCCCCGCGCCGGCGATGGTCGAGCGCGAGATCGCCCGGCTCGAGGCCGAGCTGACGGCGCTGGGACTAGAACCGTAGCGGCCCGCAGATCTTGACTTCGCCGATACGCAACCGGAGCATGCCGGCATGGTGAGACTTCGGGCGGGGGCGCTGGTCGCCGCGGTGCTGATCGCCGGCGGCGGCGTCGCGCGCGCCGACCGGCCGCGGGTGATGGTGGTGCCGATGGCGGGGGATCAGGTCGATCCCGGGTTGCGGCAGCGCGTGACCCGGGCCGTGACCGACGGGCTGCAGGATTCGGGCGTCGAGATCGTGCCGCCGCCGGCCGATCCGTCGGCGACGGCGATCGCCAAGGCGGTCGGCGATCTGACGGGGTCGACGTTCGTGATGCGGGGAACGGTGGAGGCCGAAGGTCGGAGCTACACGTTTCGGCTGCAGATGCTGGACGCAAGATCCGGCGCGATGATTGCCAGCCGCGAGGACCGTTGCGAGATCTGCACGGAGGCCGAGGCGCTGGAGACCGCGAACACTTCGGCGTCGACGCTGAAGACACAGGCTTTCAGTCGGACGCCCGGTGCCAACGGCGCGCTGCCGGCGGGTGGGACGGGCGCGGGTGGGGTCGCCGGCGTGAGCCCGGGTGCCGGTGCGGGCGCGGGCGTCGCCAGCAATCTGCGCGTTCGCGTCGTGGTCGCCGAGGCGCTGGATTTGCCGCCGTCGCTCGACGAGTTTCACGGCAAGATTCGCGCGGCGATCGAAATGTTGATCCACGACGCGGGGTTGGGGCTGGCGGTGCCGCCGCCGGGTTCGGCCGCGCGCTGCACGACGCGAGACTGCCTCAAGGAGCTCGCGCTCACCGTCGGCGCGACCGACGTGCTGGCGGTCTCGGGGAGCCGCAACGACGTCCAGGGATTCGCGCTGGCGCTGGAGCTGTGGAACGCCGCGCGCGACGAGGGCTCCAAGTCGCAAGGTTGGTGCAACTTCTGCACGGGCCCGCAGATGGTCACGGCGGCGCAGGATCTCGGGCGACCGCTGCTGGCGCAGCTCGCGGCGCGCGCGGGGGCGACGCCGCCGGTGGTGGTCGCGGGGACCAACCTCGTGCCTACGTCGGACGCGGCGTCATCGGGGAGATCGTCGACGCGTACGGTGATTTCGTGGGTCGGGATCGGCGTGGGCGCGGCGGCGGTGGCGACGGGCGTATTTTTGATCGCGAAGGGCGGAGAGGGGACCTGCACCAAGGTGCCTGGGCAGACCACTTGTCCCAACAACTACCCGAGCGAAGGCGTCGGGTTCGCGGTCGCAGGCGTCGGGCTCGTCGCCGCCGGCGCGGGCGTGTGGGGGTTGCTGGCGACGCCGAGCGAGCCGGCGGCGTCGCACGCGCGGTTAGATATTGGACCGGGCTGGCTTAACTTGAGGGGAACCTTCTGATGAACGCGACGAAATTCTGGGCCGTGGTGTTCACGGCCGCGTTGGTGCTCGGGTGCAAGAACTCGAAGTACTGCGACACCTCGAACATGACGTGCCCGTCGGGACTGAAGTGCGACCCGGTCATGCACGCGTGCGTGGTGACGGACGGGGGTGCGGGGGGCTCGGGAGGATCCGGTGGCAAGACGGACGGAGGCGGTGGGGGTGGCGGGCACATGTTTCGTTGCGATGCCTCAATGCAGTGCGTGGGGCACGACGGGGGAAATGTTTGCGAACTCGATGCGGCGAGTTGCGTCGAGTGCGTGAAGGACGGTGACTGCAAGAACAAAGCGAATCCGATCTGCGGCGCGAGCCACACTTGTGGTCCGTGCATGACCGGTTCCACCCAGTGCGATGACCGTGACGCCGGAACTCCGTTTTGCTCTTCTGGTGCGTGCGTCGAGTGCACCACGAGCTCCGATTGCACAGCGGACGCGACGAAGCCGATCTGCAACACGTCGATGGGGGCGTGCGTTCCCTGCACAGCGGATAGCCAGTGTGCCACCAAGCCGAATCTGGCCGGTCCGGGCGTGTGCATGTTTCATCAGGACGGGCACTGCGCGACGGACGCGGAGACGGTTTACGTGCAACCGGGCTCCAACATGTGTGTGTCAGGTGCAGGTATGACAGGCGGCACCACTTCGATGCCGTTCTGCCAGCTCGCA
>CAYTTF010000126.1:0-11668 GCA_964440665.1 uncultured Myxococcales bacterium
ATTTTGGTAATGCGTCCAGATCGACGTCGACGTCACGCCGGTCAGGTAGTCGCGCATCACGAATTCGACCGGGAGGAGCTGGCACTCGCGCGCCACCATCACCGACGGGTCGGGGACATTGATGACATGGTTGGGGACCAGGTCGGCGGTCGCCTCGAACCAGAAGGCCGCCATCTGGTTCAGGACCTGCCCCTTGAACGGAATGGTCCCCAGTACGACGTCGAACGCGCTCAAACGGTCGGTCACGATCAAGGTCCGCCGCCCGTCCTTGACGTAGCAATCGCGAACCTTTCCCTCGTATTTTTCGCCCAGCTCGGGGAAGTCGGTGGCATCCAGGGTCTTGCCGAGCTGTGCGGCCAGAAGGTGTTCGTCGATGGGCGAGGTCGGTTGTTCGGTCATGGCGCATCCTTTTCGGCGAGGGCGCGATCGATGATGGCGCCGGCGTGGCGCAGGTGGTGCGCGAGATCGAACGCGCGATCGATCTCGGCGGCGTCGAGGCGGCTGGCGATGTCGGGATCGGCCCCCAGCAGCGCGCGGAAGCTCCCCGAGCCGGAGGCGGCGGCGAGCGCGTTGCGTTGGACCAGCTCGTATGCGGGCTGCCGGGCCATCCCCTTGCGGACCAGCGACAGCAGCACCGCTTCACTGAAATAGAGGCCGCCCGTGCGATCCAGGTTCTCGCGCATCCGGGCCGCGTTGACGACCAGCCCGTCGACCAGGCCCGCCGCGCGCCGGACCATGAAGTCGGCCAGGCCGGTGGCGTCGGGGCCGATCACCCGCTCGACGGAGGAGTGCGAGATGTCGCGCTCGTGCCAGAGCGCCACGTCCTCGAGCGCCGCCGAGGCGTACGAACGCAGGAGGCGCGCGATCCCACAGAGGTTCTCGGAGAGGATGGGATTCTTCTTGTGGGGCATCGCCGACGAGCCCTTCTGCCCCTTGCCGAAGGCTTCCATCGCCTCGCCCACTTCGGTGCGCTGCCAGTGGCGCACGGTGACCGCCAGCCGCTCGACCGCCGTCCCCAGGCGTGCCAGGGCCATGAAATAGCCGGCGTGGCGATCGCGCGCCACGATCTGCGTCGGCACCGTCTCGGCGCGCAGGCCCAGCGACGCGAGGGCCACCTCTTCGAAGGCGGGATCGAGGTTGGCGTAGGTGCCGACGGCGCCCGCGATCTTGCCGACCGCGATCTCGACGCGCGCGCCGACCAGCGCGGCGCGGGCGCGGCCCAGCTCGGCGTAGAAGCCGGCGAAGACCAACCCCGCCGTGATCGGCTCGGCGTGGATGCCGTGCGAGCGGCCGATGGCCGCCGTCGCGCGGTGCTCCTCGGCCCGGCGCCGGCAGGCCGCGCGCAGCAGATCGACGCCGACCAGGATCTGGTCGGCCGCCTCGACCAGGTTGATCGCGAGCGCCGCGTCCAGCACGTCCGACGAGGTCATCCCCAGATGCAGCCAGCGCGCCGGCTCGCCCGCCAGCTCCTCGACGTGGGTGAGAAACGCGATCACGTCGTGCCGCGTCCGCTCCTCGTGCTCGAGGATTCGCGCCGGATCCAGCTTGCCCGCTGCCTTCGCCCTGATCTTCGCCGCGGTTCCGGCCGGCACGGTGCCCCCCGCCTCCATGGCCGTGCAGGCGGCCAGCTCGACGCGCAGCCAGGTCTCGTAGCGGTGGTGGTCGGACCACAAACGGGTGAGCTCGGGACGCGTATAGCGGGGAATCATCTAGGGGGAAACGGTTCTAACGAAATCGGGTCGGCGGTTCAAGGGAGCAGCAGCGTCGATCCGGTGGTCCGACGGGCTTCCAGGTCGCGGTGGGCCTGGGCGGCCTGCCGCAGCGGGTAGGTTTGGCCGATCTCGATCTGGACGGCGCCGCTCGACACGGCTTCGAAGAGGCGGCTGGCCGAGGCCAGCAGCTCGGGCCGTGTCGCCACGTAGTGTCCCATCGTCGGCCGTGTGACGAAGAGCGATCCCTTGGCGGCGAGCTGCGACAGATCCAGAGGGGGCACGACGCCCGATGATTGTCCGAACAGGACCACCAGCCCGCGCGGACGCAGGCAATCCAGCGACGCCGCGAAGGTGTCCTTGCCGACCGAGTCGAACACCGCCGCGACGCCGGCGCCGCCGGTCAGCGCCTTGACGCGCGCGACGATGTCCTCGCTCTTGGCGTCGATCACCTCGTCGCAGCCGTTGTCCTTGGCCCGCTGGACTTTGTCCGCTCCGCCGGCCGTTCCGATCACGCGCAACCCGAGCGACCGCCCCCACTGGCACGCGATGCTGCCCACGCCACCCGCCGCCGCGTGGAACAAGATCGTGTCGCCCGCCTGGACGCGCGCGCACCGGAGCAGCAGGTATTCGGCGGTCATGCCCTTCAACATCATCGCCGCCGCCGTCCGATCGTCGATGCCGTCCGGCAAGGGTACCAGGCGGTCGGCGGCGATGACCCGGATCTCCGCGTAGGCGCCGTTGACGCCCGCGTAAGCGACCCGATCGCCGACGGCGATCTCCGTGACGCCGGGGCCGAGCGCCTCGACCACGCCGGCACCCTCTTGCCCGAGGATGAAGGGAAACGCGGGCGCCTTGTAGAGGCCCGTGCGCAGGTAGACGTCGATGAAGTTGAGCCCGACCGCGGTCTGCCTCACCCGCACCTGGCCCGGTCCGGGGGTGGGCTCGGCTATCGTTTCGAAGAGCAGCCTCTCGGGGCCGCCAACCTCGTGAATCAGGATCGCGTTCGGCATGAACGGATTGTACCGCCCTATCGTCAGTCGAGGCCGAACAGGGCGCGCAGCTTGACGGCGACGCGGCGGCCGTCCTGGGGGCGGCGGGGGGCGACGAACACGGTGTCGTCGCCCGCCAGGGTCCCCATCACCTCGGTGAAGTTCGCCTCGTCGAGGGCGCGGGCCACGGTGCCAGCGGCGCTGGACTTGGTTCGGACCACGACCAGCGCGCCGTTGGTGTCGATTCCGTCGACCAGCCGCCGCACCGGATCGAGTGGGAGGGTGCCGCCGCCGGTCTCGACCAGGTACCGCGGACCGTCGGCGCCGACCGCGCGTCGCACGCCGAGCAGCGCCATGTCGCGCGACAGCGTCGCCTGCGAGGCCCGGATGCCGCGGGTGCGGAGGCGCTGCAGGAGCTCACCCTGATTCTTCACCGCTGGCCGCTGGGCCAGAATCTCGCGGATCGCATCGCGACGCCCGTCGGCCTGCATCAGGTCACCAGGGTCCCGACGCCGCGGTCGGTGAACAGCTCCGCCACCACGCTGTGGGGCGTCCGGCCGTCGATGACATGCACGGCGCTCACGCCGTCGGCCAGCGCGTCCAAAATCGCCTGGGCCTTGACCATCATCCCCCCCTTGATGCCCTTGCCGAGGCGCGCCTCGAGATCGGCCGCCTTGATCTGCGAGATCAGGTTCCCCTCGTCGTCGAGGATGCCGGCCACGTCGGTGAGAAAGATGAGGCGTTCGGCACCGCAGGCCGCCGCGATCTCGCCGGCGGCCAGATCGGCGTTGATGTTGTAGCTGGCGCCGTCGACGCCGAACCCGACCGGCGAGATGACGGGCAGGTAGCCCCGCTCGAGGAACATATCGAGCAGGTCGGCGTTGACCGCCTCGATCTCGCCCACGAAGCCCAGGTCCGGCTTCCCCGGCTCGGGCACCAGCTTGTGGGCCTGCAGCAGGCGCCCGTCTTTGCCCGACAGGCCGATCGCGTTGCCGCCCAGGCTGTTGATGAGGCCCACGATCTCGGTGTTGATTCGCCCGGTGAGGACCATCTCGACTATGCGGATCTCCTCGGCGCCCGTGATCCGCTGGCCGTCGGCGAACTCGGACTTGCGCCCGAGCGATTCCAGCGTCTTGGTGATCTCCGGACCGCCGCCGTGGACGATCACCGGACGCAACCCGGCCGACTGCAAGAGCACCATCTCTTCGGCGAAGCTGCGCTTGAGCGCCGGATCGATCATCGCGGCGCCGCCGTATTTGATCACGGCGCGCTTGCCGGCGAACTTCCGGATGTAGCTGAGCGACTCGACGATGAGCGGCCGGTTCACGCCGCCGGGCGGGCGGCGGGGCGCGCCGGCGGATGCGGCGCCGGGGCCGCTGTAATACTCGGCGTTGATCTTCACGTAGTCGAAGGTCAGATCGCAGCCGAGCGCGCGCCCGGAGGCCGGCCCGAGGCCGAGATCGAGCCGCACCGTGACCTCCGTCTTGTGCATGCGGGCCGAGAGATCGTCCTTGTCGAAGGCGACCGGTCCCCCCTGCTCGTAGACGCGGACCCCCTGAATGTCGAGCGTCACGCCGGCGGTATCGATGGGGAGCTCGCGGGCCCCGATCCGCGCACCGAGCGCGGCCAGGATCCGCCCCCAGGACGGGTCGCCGCCGAAGATTCCGGATTTGACCAGGCTGCCGCCCGCGACGGCGCGGGCCAGCTCGCGGGCCACCGCCCGATCGGGTACGCCGGCGACGTCGACCACCAGGAGCTTGGTCGCCCCTTCTCCGTCGGCCGCGATGGCGCGGGCCAGCTCGGCGCACATCTCGGTGAGCGTGGCCTGGACCTTGCCGAGGTCGGCGCTCTTTGGCTCGACGGTGGGCGCACCCGAGGCGCCGTTCGCCAGCGCGATGACGGCGTCGTTGGTCGACATGTCGCCATCGACGGTGATGGTATTGAAGGTTTCATCGGCGGCGGCCGCCAGCGCAGCTTGCAGCGTCGTCGGCGCGATCCGGGCGTCGGTCGCGATGAAGCAGAGCATCGTCGCCATCTGCGGGTGAATCATTCCCGAGCCCTTGGCGATCGCGGCGAAGCGGACCGCCTTGCCGCCGATCTCGATCTCCCGGAAGCAGAGCTTGCTGCGTAGATCGGTGGTCCGGATCGCTTCGGCCGCGCCCGCCACGTCGTCGCCGAGCGCGGCCACCAGGGCCGGTGCCGCCGCCGCGATCCGATCGGCCGGCAATCGGATGCCGATCGCGCCGGTGGATGCGGTCAGCACCTGGTCGGCCTCGACCCCGAGCGCGCGTGCGATCGCCGTGGCCATGGCCCGCTCGTCGGCGGCGCCCAGGGGGCCAACCAGCGCATTGGCATTGCCGCTGTTGGCGACGATCGCGCGGATCCCCTCCGCCGGCAGCCGGGCGGCCGCGTAGCGAACCGGCGCCGCGCACATCCGGTTGACGGTGAACACCCCAGCCGCCGCGCAGGGCCGGTCCGAGGCGATGAGCGCGACGTCGCGCCGCACGCCACCCGGCTCCCGGACACCGGCGGCGACCGCGCCGAAGCGGAATCCGACCGGGGGGGCGAAGCTCTTGGCCGCCGCCGTCACGGCGCACTCCCGGGAAGTCCGTCGAGGCCGGCGGTCTCGGGAAGACCGAACATCAGATTGGCGTTTTGAACGGCCTGGCCGGCGGCGCCCTTCACCAGGTTGTCGATGGCGGCAAACCCGATGGCGACGCCGCGCTCGGGATCGGCGTCGGCGGCCATCAGCACCCGATTGGTTCCGACCACCGCCTGCAGGCGCACGGCGTCGGGTTTCGTCGCGCGCAAGAAGGGTCGGCCCGCGACGAAAGTCTTGATCGCGGCCTCGGCCTCGGCGGCGCCGCGCCCTTCGAGCAGGCGGCCGTAGACGGTCGCCAGGATTCCTCGCCGGGTCGGAAGCAGGTGGGGCGTGAAGGTGACCCGCAGCGGCCCCTGATCGGCGATCGCCAGCGCGCGCTCGATCTCCGGGGTGTGCTGGTGGCGGAGCACCCGGTAGGCGTGAAAGTCGCCGTCGATCTCCGAGAAGGACCACTCTTCGCCCGACTTTCGGCCCGCTCCGGTGGTGCCGCTCTTGGCGTCGATGATGATCCCTTCGCGTCCGATGACGCCGCCGCGCAGGAGCGCCAGAACCGCCAGCGCGCTGGCCGTCGCGTAGCAGCCCGGGTTCGAGACCAGGCGGGCCACTCGGATATCGCCCGAGGCCCCGGCCTCCGGCATCGAATAGCAGGCCCCCTTCAGCAGGTCGGGGCGGGTATGGGTGAAGCCGTACCAGCGTGGATATTCATTCATCGGGAGACGAAACGCCCCCGACAGATCCACCACCCGCGCGCCGGCGTCGAGGGCCCGCGGCGCGAGATCGAGCGACGCCTCGGCGGGCGTGCACAGGAACACCAGATCGAGTCCTGCGACGGCGTCTGATGTGTCGGACTGAGGTCGAATACGCACAGAGGCCGATGGGTCAGCGACGGAGAGCCGGTCGCCCACCTCGCTGCCGGCCCACTTGTCGCTGACGGCCGCCGCCAGGCTCAAGGACGGATGTCGCGCGACCAGACGGCACAGCTCCATCCCCGAATAGCCGGAGACGCCGACGATGCCAACCCGAAGTGCGTGGGGAGCCGAGGTCCCGGATGCATTATTCATTATCCAGGATATTATTCACCTGGCGGGCGGCGGCGCAAGCGACAATTTCGCCCGGCCGGTGCCGGGCCGCGCCGGCACCGGTCGCGCCCTTCACCCGGTGTGGCCGAAACCGCCCGAGCCGCGCTCTGTCACATCGAGGGAGGCCGCCTCTTCCAGCTCGGCGATCACGACCGGCGCGATAACCAGCTGCCCGATCCGATCGCCGGGCTCCACGACGTAACGCTCGGCGCCCAGGTTCATGAGCAGCACCAGCACCTCGCCCCGATAGTCGCTGTCGATGGTTCCGGGGGCATTCGGGAGCGTGATGCCGAGCTTGCGCGCCAGGCCGGAGCGTGGCCGGACCTGCCCTTCGAAGCCCCGCGGGATCTCGAAGGCCAGCCCGGTCGGCACGGCGGCCCGCGCGCCGGGCAGGATCTCGATCGACGCGTCCGCCGCCGAAGCCAGATCCATCCCGGCCGAGCCGCTCGACATGTAGCGCGGTGTCTGCGCCCCCGGTCGCAGCTTTACGAACCGAACCCGGGGCGCGTCGGCCATTTAGGCGACGGTTCTGAAGTTGTGGACCACGTCGGGGGTCTTCCCCAGCACCTCGCGGCGTGACAGGCGAATCTTGCCGGTCGCGCGATCGATGCCGATCACCTTGACCACCATCTCGTCGCCCTCCTTGCAGATGTCGCGCACGGCTTCCACGCGCTTGGCGTCGAGCTCGCTAATGTGCACCAGACCGTCGGTGCCCGGCAGGATCTCGACGAAAGCGCCGAAGTCGGCCAGCCGCTTGACGACGCCCATGTAGAACTCGCCCATCTCGGGTTCGGTGGTCAGACCCTTGATGATGTCGATCGCCTTCTTGACGGCGATGCCGTCTGGCGAGGCGATGTGGACCGTGCCGTCGTCCTCGACCTCGATGGAGACGCCGGTCTGCGCGGTGATGCCGCGAATGGTCTTGCCGCCCGGGCCGATGATCTCGCGGATCTGGTCCGGTTTGACCTGCAGCGTGTGAATGCGGGGAGCGAACTGCGACAGATCCTCGCGCGGGGCGGCCAGCGCCTCCGCCATCTTGCCCAGGATGTGCAGCCGACCCTCGCGGGCCTGGCTCAAGGCCTTCTCCAGGATCTCGCGGGTGAGCCCCTGGATCTTGATGTCCATCTGGACCGCCGTGACACCCTGCTTGGTGCCGCAGATCTTGAAGTCCATGTCGCCCAGGTGATCCTCGTCGCCCAGGATGTCGGACAGCACGGCCACCCGCTCTCCCTCTTTGATGAGGCCCATCGCGATGCCGGCCACCGCTGTCTTGATCGGGACGCCGCCGTCCATCAGCGAGAGGATGCCGCCGCAGACCGACGCCATCGACGAGCTGCCGTTGGACTCCAGGATCTCGGAGACGATCCGGATCGTGTAGGGGAACTCCTTCTCGGTCGGCAACACGCGCGCGATGGCGCGCTCGGCCAGGTGGCCGTGTCCGACTTCGCGGCGGCTCGCGCCGCGCAGCGGCTTGGTCTCGCCCGTTGAGAACGGCGGGAAGTTGTAGTGGAGCATGAACCGCTTGTCGATGTTACCGGTCAGTGCCTCGATGTGCTGCGCGTCCTGGCTGGTGCCGAGCGTGGTGGTCACCAGCGACTGCGTTTCGCCGCGGGTGAAGAGCGACGAGCCGTGCGTGCGCGGCAGAACCCCCACTTCACAGGTGATGGCGCGGATCTCGGTGGTGGCGCGGCCGTCGATGCGCCGGCCGGTGTTGAGCACCAGCTCGCGCAGGTGTTTCTTCTTGGCCGACTCGTAGGCCTCGCCCACTTCGCCGCCGCGATCGGGAAACGTCTCCGCGAGGGCGGTCTTGGTCTCGGCGCCAGCCGAATCCAGCGCAGCGTAGCGCTCGTGCTTGTCGCGGATCGCCATCGCAGCTTCGATCTTCTGGTTGGCCATCGCCGCCACCTTCTCGACGATGACCGGGTCCTTGGCCGGCGGAACGAACACCCGCTTGGGCTTGCCGACCGCCGCCCGCAGCTTCTCCTGCAGATCGATGAGCGGCTGCGCCGACTGGTGGGCGAACATCAGGGCGTCGACGATCACTTCCTCGCCGATCTCGGCCCCGCCGCCTTCCACCATGACGATGGCGTCGCGGCTGGCGGCGACCAGGAGGTCCAGCTCCGAGAGCGCCCGCTCCGCGAAGGTCGGATTCAGCACCAGCTTGCCGTCGATGCGGCCGACGCGAACGCCCGCGTAGGGGCCGGCGAACGGAATGTCGGAGAGGTGCAGCGCGGTCGATGCGCCCGTCATGGCCAGGACGTCGGAGGCGTTTTCGCGGTCGGTCGAGATGACCATCGCGATCACCTGCGTGTCGAACCGCCAGCCCTTGGGGAAGAGCGGCCGCGACGGGCGGTCGATGAGCCGAGAGGTGAGCACCTCGACCTCGGTCATTCGCCCTTCACGCTTGAAATAGCCACCCGGGATGCGCCCCGCGGCCGAGGTCTTTTCCAGGTAGTCCACCGTGAGCGGCATGAAATCGACGCCGGGACGAACCGACATCGACGCCACCGCTGTCACCAGCACCATGGTGTCGCCGTAGCGGACCACCACCGACCCGTCGGCCTGTTTGGCCATGCGGCCGGTCTCGATGCTGAGCTCCTTACCGCCGAAATTGACGCCTTCACGAACGAACATGTTGTCTCCCTGTCTGTGGGCCCTAGCAGCTTGGAAAATGCGGGCCGGCAGCTACGGCGCTTGGCGCGCACAGCTGGCAATGGAGACGACCACGCACAAAGGCGTAGCCGCTTCCGGCCCTACGTCCGAAGTTCCGAATTCCGATCTCCGTACTTCTACTTGCGGATGCCGAGCGTCTGGATGACGGCACGGTAGCGGTCGACGTTCTTGGACTTGAGGTAGTCCAAGAGCCGCCGGCGCTGGCCGACCAGCATCAGAAGGCCGCGACGCGAGTGATGATCCTTCGCGTGAACCTTGAAGTGCTCGGTGAGATACAAGATCCGTTCCGAAAGTAGAGCGATCTGGACTTCGGGAGAGCCGGTGTCGCCGGGACTCCGTGCAAATTTCTGCACGACGACTGATTTTCGTTCTGCTGCGAGGGACATTTTTTCCGATCTTCTTTTCTTTTGAGGTGCTTCAATTTCCTACATTATCTCCCCTGCGTCAATGTAGGTCAGCCGTTCGGGGTCGCTTCCTGGACCGATTTTTGGATCGATCTTTCGCCAATGGTTTCGGGCCCCCGGCCAAACACGCGAATCGTCCGCGCCAGGCCGTCCGGACGTCGCTCGGCGACGGCGACCAGCTCCCCTGCCCCATCCAGCACGCACACCGGCATTTCGGCCACATCGGTCGGCACGGTCGTGACGCGCTCCCACGCCACCCGACGACCAATCCGGAGGTCGCGGGCGGTCTCCGCATCGACCGTCCGCTGCGCCAGGTGCCGAAGCGCGTTGGCCAGCGTCACGGTTGGCAAGTCGGAGACCCGGTCCTCCGAGATCGCCGAAATGACCTCCGTCAGAGGGCGCGCCTCGTCCAGCGCGAACGGCCCGGATCGGGTTCGGCGCAGCGTCGTGACGTGGCCGCCCACCCCGAGCACGCGCCCGAGATCGCGAGCCAGCGCGCGGATGTACGTGCCCTTCGAACAGTGGACCCGCAGCCCGACCGCGCCGGGTCCGTCGAAGCGCGTGAGCTCGAGCACGTGAACGACGACCGATCGCGGGGCGATCACGATCGGCGTGCCGGCGCGCGCGTAGGCGTACAGGGGTCGGCCCTCCCGCTTGAGCGCCGAGTAGTCCGGCGGGACCTGCTGGATCGCGCCGCGAAAACGACCTAGAGCGTCGCGGACCGCCGCTTCGTCGACCGCCCGCGGGTCCTCGGTCGCCGTGGGCGCGCCGTCGGCGTCGTCGGTGTCGGTCTCGATCCCGAGGCGCAGCGTGACCTCGTATTCCTTGTCGGCGCCCAGCAGAAACTGCGCCAGCTTGGTCGCCTCACCCAGGCAGATAGGCAGGACGCCGGAGGCGAGCGGATCGAGCGTCCCGCCGTGACCGACCCGCCGGGTGCCGGTCGCGCGCCGGATGGCCCGGACCACGTCGAACGACGTCAACCCGCACGGCTTGTCGACCACCAGAACCGCGTCGGCGAGGCTCATTCGTCGTCGTCTGGCGGCTCATCGTCGCCATCGCTCACATCGGAATTTTCGGGGGGGACCACCTGCGGTGGTGGCGCGACTTCGTGGAGGAGCTTCTCGACGAGGGCGGCCTGCTCGAAGACCTGGTCGACCTCGAACTTTACCGCCGGTGCGACCCGCATCCGGAGACGCCGGGCGATGGCCTGGCGGAAATAGCCGCTGGCGTGGTTGAGACCCTGCCGCACCCGTTCGAGCGCCGCAGCGTCGAGGCCGTGCACGGTGAAGAGCGCGTTTGCGTGCTGCAGATCGCCCGAGATCCGAACGTGCGTGACGGTGATGAGGCCGGCGCCCCGCACGCGCGGATCTTTGATCTCATCGCGCGAGAGCACCTCGCCGAGGACGCCGCGCACCTCGGCGGAGACCCGTTCCACGCGCACGGACACCTCAGGGCTCCCAGTGCACGAAGTCGGACCCCTGCAGGTCCTCGCTGCCGAAGCTCTGCAGCTCGCGCTCTTCTTTGACCACCTCGGCGTGATCGCGGATGAAGCGCAGGACCTCGTCCAGGGCAGACTCCGTGAAGCGGCGTTCACTTCCGACCAGCGTCACGCCGATCGACGCCCGCTGCCACAGATCGTTGTCACCGACCTCCGCGATGGCCGCGTTGAACTTTCCGTGCACCAGATCCTTGAGACGGCGAAGGACCATCCGCTTTTCCTTGAGCGAGTGACAAGCGCCAAGAAAAAGCGTGATCCGCGCGATTGCGACCGTCACCTCGGCTTTCCGACCCGATCAGGAAGATTTCGGGCTGTCGAGCGTCGCCGCGATCGTCTCGACCTCGAACGCCTCGATGACGTCGCCCTCTTTGAGGTCGCCGTAGCCTTCGATCGACAGGCCGCATTCGTAGCCCTGCGCGACCTCGGAGACGTCGTCCTTGAAGCGACGCAGCGACCCGACCTTGCCGGTGTAGATGACCACCGAATCGCGTACCAGGCGGAGCTGCGCCTTGCGGGTGATCTTCCCCTCCGAGATGAAGCAGCCGCCGATGGTGCCGGCCTTGGGGATGCTGAAGACCTGGCGAACCTCGGCCTTGCCCATCATCTTCTCGCGCGAGATCGGCGCCAGCATGCCGACCATGGCCTTCTTGACGTCGTCGATGGCGTCGTAGATGACCTGGTAGAGCTTGATGTCGACGTCTTCCTGCTCGG
>CAYTTF010000127.1:0-11580 GCA_964440665.1 uncultured Myxococcales bacterium
GATCGCTCTGGGTGACGACGTCGAAATCGAGGGCATGCGCTATCCAGACACCTTCGATGTCCCCCGCGGGATAAACCACGGAGCGAAGCGCTAGTGTCGTCACGATCTGCATGATGGGATTCTATCTTCAGCCGGCCGGCACTGCGAAATCCGGTCTGTATGAGTATAACCGATGGGCGACCTATCCCGGCCGGCTTCATGGAATCGGAAGGCCTACCAGCCCCGCTCCCAGCACAGAACCGATTTCCCGGGTGGGCCGATCGGGGGCGTTGACCAGGATTGCCCGGCCGCCGCTGGTGGTCTTGCGGTCGCGGGCGGCGATCCCGCAGGGGCGCGCGACCGACGCCGAGGTGGGCAACGCGCCCTTCGCGGTGAGGACGGCGACCGGCGGCGGCCCCTTTGATCCGGACAGCGGGATCAACGTGTTTCCGGCGCCGATCATGAATCGCCCACCGACGCGCGCGCCATCGATCCGAAACAGCAGACCCCGTGGCGTGGTGGCGATCTCGATCGTGCGGATGGCGCCGGCAACCGGAATCGGTGGTCCGGCGGCCATCGTCTCCAGCGTCAGCTCGTGCAGGGCCACCCCCTCGAGGACCACGTCGTCTGGCTTGCCGCCGCGGATCAGCTTTTCACCGGTCACATAGACGATGCGCCGGCGGTCGGGCGTGCGCGCCACCGCCAGCACGTGGCCGTCCTCGGCGGTGAGCTGGCGAAATCGCGCCGTCGCGGGCGAGAAGGCGTAGACCTCCTGGTGCGGATTGAGAATGAACTCGCCCGTACCCGCGGCCGGGATCCTCAGCGGTGGTCGCTGGCGGGCGACGAAGATCAGGCTGCCGTCGAGCCCCGTCCCCCACCGCGCCGCCGCGTCGGCCATCGCGCGCCGCACCTCCGCCATCTGCGGCTGCACTTTGAGCGCGCCCAGATCCGCCGCCTCCAGCACCTCGCGGGCCCAGGGGACGTAAGCGAGATCCAGCAACGCGCGCACCTCGGCGACGGCTTCCGTGAAACGTTCCTGCCGGACGAACGAGCAGGCGACGTTGAGCCGCGGCGCCAGGAAGCTGGGATCGGCGGCCTCGGCGGCCCGGTAGCGCGCGCGGGCGGCGTCCCATTTTCCCTCGCGGTAGAAGGTCTTTCCCTCGGCGTTGAGCGCGGTCGCTTTGGGATCGGGCGGTCGAAACGGATCCGCCACCCCCGGCCCCTGGCCTGGCACCTGCGGCAAGCAGGCGGCGGCGGCCCCCGGCGAATCGGCGAGCAATAGAACGGCGGCGAGCGGGATCATAGATCGAGCCAGACCCGACGGAAGTCGAGACGATCGCCGACCGCCGCCAGGCCATGCACCCGCGTCGCCACCAGCGCGGGGACGTCGTACCGGTACAGGAAGATCGCCGGCTGGTCGTCGCCGAGCAGGCGGGCGATGCGGGCGAGGATCGGCGCGCGCAGCGCGGGGCCCGCCGCGCCGCGCGCCTCGTCGATGAGCGCCTCGAGCGCGCTCGACCGATAGCCGCCGAAATTGAACGCGCCGCCCGCGCCGTAGAGCGTGGCGGGATCCTCGTCGGGCGCCCCTTCCCAGATCATCGGCACCAGATCGAACTCGCCGTGCTTGAGTCGCGCCAGGATGGTCGCGCCGTCGGCGGGGACCAGATCGACCAGCACCCCCACCTTGCGCGCCTCCAGCGCGAAGCCGTGGGCCTCGACGTGAAACTGTCGGTTGCCGGCCGGCTCCAGCATGGTGAGGCGAATCGGCCGGCCCAGGTGATCGCGCACGCCGTCCGCGTCCGTGTCGCGATAACCGGCGTCGTCGAGGACGGCGGCGACGCGATGCCTATCGAAGGGCAGCGGCGGCGGATCGCCCGTGAGCGGGGGTCCGCCGATCGGCGTCGCGAGATCGTTGTGCAGCTCGCCGGCGAAGCGCTGGCGATCCCAAAGGCCGGCCAGCGCGCGCCGAAATCGCGGATCGGAGAGCGGATAGTGGAGGTGGTTCACGACCAAGAACGAGTAGCGCCGCGATCGGAGGCGAATGAGGGTGGTCGCCCCATGAAGGGTGGTCGGCTCGACCTGCTCCGGATAGTGGACGTCTAGGACCCGTGGCAGAACATCGATCTCGCCGCGCCTGGTGCGGTTGAGCGCGCGAACCGCATCGGCGTCGAGGTCGAAGACGATCTCGTCGACGGCAGCCGGCGAGCCCCAGTACTCCGGAACCCGCTCGAGGCGGATGCGCTTGCCGTGCTCCCAGCCGGCGAAACGGAATGGGCCGGTTCCGACCGGCTGGCGCGCGATGGGCGATGATTCCGGGCGAACACCGCGCACCAGGTGGTCGGGCAGCATCGGCACATCGCACAGCGCGCGCAGCGCAAAGTCGGACGGTCGCTTGAGCACGAAGCGGACGGTGCGCTCGGTGACGAGCTCGATCGACGCGACGTCGGCCAGCTCGGCGCGCAGGACCGGCGCATCGGTCCCCGCGCGCAAGAGCGGCTCGACGGTGGCTTGAACATCCAGCACGCCGAATGCGCGGTGATCGTGCCAGTGCACCCCGCTGCGGACCCGCACCGCCAGGCGCATGCCGTCGTTCGAGACATCCCAGCTCTCCGCCAGCCCCGGACGATACGTGCCGTCGCGGCAGTCGAGCAGCGTCTCGTAAACCAGGCCGCCGGTGACCTGCGCCGCGGCCGCGTCGGATTCGGCCAGTGGCAGGAGGTTCACCGGCTCGGCATCGAGGTGGACACGCAGGGTGCCACCCCGATGCGTCGGCACGGGCACCGCCGCCGGTTCCGGCAGCGTCTCGGCGGGAGGTGGCGGGAGGCGCAGCGGAGCCAGATCCGAGCCGACGGTGGGACGTCCGCCCGCCGGCGCAATCTTCTTGGCGCGGCAGCCCCCGAAAATGGCCCACGACACGACGACGGCGGCGAGCGCGATCCGTGACGGCCGCGCTTGCCCGACGAAAATCATCGTGTTATTCAGGTTCACCCGCATCGCGCGGTGGAGGCCTTGTCCATGAAGCGACTGCCGACCGTATATCACCGGACTATTCCTTTGGCAGTAGCGCTGCTCGCCCCGGGCGGCGTTCAATTGGCCTACGGGCAAGGGCAGGAGCTGCCGCCCATCAAGGTTGATCTTCCGCCTTCGCCGAATTTCAATATTCAGCAGGCGCCCGAGAAGTACCCGAGCGGCGAGATGTCCATTTACGGCGTCCGCAAGCACATGAACCAGTACCTCGACAAAGACGTGCAGATTCGCGCCTATCTGCTGCAGATCTATGAGTGCCCGGCCGAGCAGCGCAAGTGCAACGACGATCTGGCGGCCAAGTCGAAGAAGGAAAAGAAGAAAGAGTTGAAGTCGGGCAAGTCCTCCGCCAAGACGGGTGCCGCGCCAGGCAAGGGCCCGGCCGGCGGTCCGCCTCCCGGTGAGATGAAGGGCGGCTGCCATCCCTGCGACCAGCCGCACTTCTTCATGGGCGACACGGCCACCACCAAGCTCGATCACGGCCTGCTGGTCGCCGACTACCCGGTCAAGGACTGGAACACCGGCAAGCCGAAACCGCTGGTGGCCAAGGCCGGCGAGCAATACGTCATCACCGGAACCTTCGCCATCAACTCGATCGGTGGGTTCGCCGCCTCGGACGGTCTCATCATCCACAAGAAGTTCCAGGACGCCTCCGGCGCCGTCATCGCGGAAGGCAACGCCGTGCTGCCGCCCGACGCGCAGACGATCAATCTGGAAGGCAAGGCCGCCGAGAAGGTCGGCGGCGCCCGCATCGACGCCGAAAAAGGGGCCAAGAAAAAGTAGACGGCCTCCCTCCCCTCAGACCCGGCGCCGCCACCAGATGAAGGCGCCGGTGCCGAGCGCGGCCAGCGGCAGCAACAGGACGAACAACCGGAACGCCCAGCCCACGTCGGCCGCGGTCAGGGCCAGGGAGATCCGCTCGGGGATCTTGGGTCCGATTCCGATCTGCGCTTCGTGATCGGAGAGCCAGGCGACCGCGTCCAGCACGAAGTCGGCGTCGTAGTCGCGGAGCATGGTGCCGGCCAGGCGATAGTTCATCACCAGCCGTCCGGTGCCGAGGAACACCAGGCGCGTCGCCGCGGAGGACGCGGCGGACGGACCCCTCGGGCGCTCGACCGCCACGGCAACCGTCACCGGCCCTTTGCGGTCGCGGCCGTCGAACGCCAGGTCGGCCTGCCCACGAATCGTCGGCAGGTCGGTCTCGCCCCATCCATCGGCGCTCGATCGGACCAGCGGGCTCAGCGTTAGTCCGGCGGGCGGCGCTTGCAGCGGCGCGACCTCGCGGCTGCGCGGCCAGAAGGTCAGCCGCCCCCCGAGTCGCGCCGTGATCGGGTGCGCCCGATAGTTCTCGGGCCCGGCCGCCCAGACCGATGGCCCCTCGACGTCGCTGGCGTGCGCTGGATCGACGACCAGGTTGTCGCCGAAACGCACGCCATAACGCGCGGCGAAGGCGTCCAGTCCCAGCTGCGCAAAGGCCGTCCCGCCCGCCGCGAACGCTGGCCCGATCATGGCGAGCAGCCGGCCGCCGCCATCGACAAAGGTTGCGAGCGCCGCGATCTCCGGTGGTGAATAGGCGGCCGTGGGCTCGGCGAGCACCAGCACGAGGCAACCGGCGCCGGGGGCCCCGGCGATCCGGTCGAGCGCGCGAACCTCGTCGCCGTCGCCGCGCAGGCTCTCCGCGAAGGTCGCGTAGCCCGCATCCTCCGACGACTCGATGTCCGGCTCGCCACGCCCTTTCGCGAAGCAGATCCGGGGCGGATGGTCGTCGGAGACGGCGACCATCGCCGAGACGAACGCGCCCTCGCCGTGCCACGCCGCCAGGGCCGGTCCCGGCTGGCCGTCGGCGTCGACGTCCGTCTCGATCAAGTCGTCCTCGGTGACGACCTTCGAACGGGTGCCCGAGGTGAACACCACCACCGTCTTTCCCATCTCGTACGTCCCGATCCCGTAGCGCCGGACCGCCGCTTCCGCGCGATCGGGCGCGCGGTCCGGATCGACGATCTCGAATCTAAAGCGCCCGCCCGAAAAGCGCGTGCAGCGCTCGGCGAGCTCGCGCACCAGACCCGCGACGAGGCGCGCGCGTTCGGAGTCGCGCCGCGGGGTGAGGAACACCGTCGCCTCCACCGGGCGCGGCAACGCACGCAGCACCGCGACGGACTTGTCGGACAGAGCGTAGAGCGAGGCGCGGGTCCAGTCGCCGCGGGCGTAGTGTCGCAGGGCGACGTCGTTCAGCCCGAGCGCGATGACGACCAGCAGGAACGCCGAGATCCGGGGCGCGAATCGGCGCGCCCGCGGTGCATCCAGCGGGACCGGTCCGCGCAGCCTGCCGACCATCGCGACGGTGGCCGCGAGCGCGAGCACCGTCACCGTCGCCAGCAGCACGACCGGGCGCGAGTCGACGATGCCGTGGCCGAAGTCCTCCATCACGCGAAAGAGGCTCACCCGGTGGAGCGCCGACGCAAGGCCGGGCGCGCGAACCTCCGCCTCGAGCGCGCCTATGAGCAGCGCCACGAAGATCGCCACGAACGACAGCGCGGCCGCGACCAGCTGGTTACGCGTCACCGCCGACGCGAGCAGCCCGACCGCCAGAACCGCCGCGCCGAGCAGCGCCGTGCCGAGGTAGCCGGCGGCGATCGACCCCGGATCGAGCGCAGCACCGACGTGGCGCAGATAGACGAGATAGAGCAACGTCGGCGCCCAGGCGGCGAGGTAGAACGCCAGCGCCGCCAACCATTTTCCGAGCACCACCTCGCCGGCGGAGACCGGCGCCGTGAGCAGCGGTTCGATGGTGCCCGCGCGGACCTCTTCGGCGAGAAGCCGCATCGGCACCACCGTCGCGAGCAGAGCCAGCGCGACCCAATACAAGATCGTTCCGCCGAAGAAGAACTCCATCACGCCGCCCGGCGGCGCGTCCGGCCGCCCCAGGAACTGCACGAACATCCAGAACACCAGGCCCTGCAGCGCCAAAAACAACGCCAATACCACCCACCCCGCGGCGCCGCGAAAATACGCCGCCCATTCCCGGCGGAAGATCGCGCCCACGACGGCGGGGTCGAACGCGGACCGGCGAATCATTCCGGTGGCCCTTCGGAAGCCGCGGTGGCGCGCGCAAAGATCTCGTCCAGCGAGCTCCCTGCCGCCTCCTGCTCACCCCGGGAGAGATCGGCAACGACCCGCCCCTGGTGGAGAATGATCACGCGGGTGGCGAGCGCCTCCACCTCCGACATCACGTGCGTCGACAGCAGCACTGTTCGTTCGCGCCCGAGCTCGCGGATGAGCGACCGCGTCTCCCGGATCTGGTTGGGATCGAGACCGACGGTCGGCTCGTCGAGGATCAGGATCGGCGGTTCGGCCAGCAGCGCGTCCGCCAGGCCCACCCGTTGCCGAAAGCCGCGCGAGAGCGTGCCGATGATCTGGCGACGCCGATCGCCGAGCTGCGCCCGCCCGATCGCATGGGCCAGCGCGCCGGGACGCGCGCGCCGGGCGATCCCCTTGAGCGCCGCGCGAAATCCCAGGTACTCGTCGACGCGCATCTCTGGCGGCAACGGGACCGCCTCCGGCAGATAGCCGACCGCGCGACGCACGCCGCGCGGATCGTCGGCGATCGAACACCCGCCGATCTGCGCCTCGCCCCGGGTGGGCGAAAGGAAGCAGGTCAGGATCCGCATCAGCGTGGTCTTGCCGGCGCCGTTCGGACCGAGCAGCCCCACGATCTCGCCGCGGCCCACCTCGAAGGAGACGCCGTCGAGCGCCGGGGGACGGCCCACGCCCGCGCGGCCGTACGTCTTCGTGAGGGCGGAGGCGCGAATCACGCGGGGTGAGTCTATTACTCGAGGCCGCGATCCCGCAGCGATCCGTCGTCCTCGCCCCGCAGGTGGCCGACCTCGTGCAGGAGGGTTCGCGCGATCGCCTGGTCGAGCTCTGCGCCGTCTCGCACGGTCCGCAGCAAGTTCCGTCGGTAGAGCACGATGGTCCTGTCACCCGCGTCGCACTGGAGCGGACCCGCCGCCGCGCTCGACGGCGACGCCGGGCGCCCCTTGCGAGCGCGGCCCGACGGGCTCGGGGCCGCGGCCTCGTCGCCATAGTCGAGCGGCAGCCCGCGGAAGAGGCCCAGAATCGTGGGCGAAAGCGGTGGCTTCTCGGCCGTCAGATCATCCAGGTCGGGCAGCTCGGCCGCCTCGACCTTGACGCCGGAGAGATCGCGCCTGAAGTCCAGCGGCAGCTCGGCGACGGCGCGACGGACGCGCTCGGCGAAGTCGGCCGCCGAGATCTCCGGTGGCGCCGGGAACGCCTTGGCATCCGCGGCCGTGGCGGCGGCCAGGTGGCGGGCCGCGGCCGCGTCGTCGCCGACCCGCTCCTCGATGAGCCCGAGGTGGTAGATCGCGTGGGCGTGATCCGGCGTTCCCGCCACCACCTTTTCGAAGGTCCGTCGCGCCTCGTCGAACCGGCACAACTCGAACAGCGCCACGCCGCGCTCGTAGCCCGCTGCCGAAAACTTGGGCCACGCCGCCAGCGCCGCATCGATCCGGCGCAGCGCCTCGGCCGGCCGCCCGAGGTCGATGAGCGCCTGCCCCTCGAGGAGCGCGAGCCGCGCCACCTCTTCCGAATCCCGCCGCGAGACATGACGGCTTCCGCGCCGCGCATACTCGAGCCCCAGCGATGATCCGTCCCCCGAGGGCGGGAGCTGATTGATGTGGAGATCGGCCGCCGCCTCCAACGTCTCGGCGTCGTCGGGCGCCAGCGCCAGCGCCAGCTCCAGCGCGTCGCGCGCCTCGTCCAGACGATCCAGGTGCAGCAGGGCGATGGCCCGGTTGTGGTGCGCCTCGACCGAGCGCGGCGCCTGCCGCGCGGCCTCCTCCGCGCAGGCCAGCGTCCCCGCGTAGTCGCCGTGGTCGAAGAGATCGGACGCCCGATCCAGAAGGTCGGCGATCGGGGCGTCGACCCAGGACGGCTGCGCTGGAAAGCAGCGCCGCAGGGGGCGCGGAGGCGGCTCGGGCGAATCCTTGTCCTTGTCGAGCGCGGCGGCGCGCACCGACGGCTTCGTCGCATCGGCGGGGCGGGAGACGGGCGGCGCGACGGGCGCGCGGTGGTGACACGCCCCCACCGCCGCCAAAACCGGCAAGAGCCATGCGCCCCCGCGTACGACCACCCGCTTCATCGATCTTTGTTCATCATACCCGACTGGCCGCGATCCGCGCGCTAGTGCGCTTGTCCCCAGGTCGTTCCGGCGCCCACATCGACCACCAGCGGAACCGCGAGCGCATATACGGTTTCCATCTGGTTCTTAACCCAACCCTTGAGCTCTTCGGCGCCCCCGGCGGGGACCTCGAACACCAGCTCGTCGTGGACGGTCAGGAGAAGCGCCGCACCCGACACTGGGGCCGCGCCGGTCTCTATCGCGTGCTCGATGCGGATCATCGCCAGCTTCAGCAGGTCGGCGGCCGATCCCTGGATGGGCGTGTTGCGCGCGATGCGCTCGGCGTAGGCGCGGTCCTGCGCGCGCGTCGCGCGGATTTCGGGGAGCGGACGGCGCCGTCCGAGTAGCGTCGAGACCGACGCGCTGGCGCGCGCGTCGGCGATGGCCCGCTCCATGTACGCGCGCACCCCCGCGTAGCGGGTGAAGTAGCTGTCGATGTACGTGCGGGCCTGGGCGCGCGGAATGCGCAGCACCTGCGCGAGGCCGAAGTCACCCTGCCCGAACACCAGCCCGAAGTTGATCGCCTTGGCGATCCGGCGGTGCTCGGGTGTCACCTGTGCGGGCGGCACGCCGAAGACCTCCGCCGCCGTTCGCAAGTGGATGTCCTCGCCCGCGCGAAACGCCTCCAGGAACGCCGGGTCCTGGGAAAAATGCGCCAGGATCCGCAATTCGATCTGCGAGTAGTCGGCCGACACCAGCAGATGTCCCGGCTTGGCCACGAAAGCCTCCCGGATGCGCCGCCCCACCTCGCTGCGGATCGGGATGTTCTGCAAGTTGGGGTTGCTCGACGAGAGCCGTCCGGTGGCGGCGACCGCCTGGTTGAACGAAGTGTGCAGGCGCCCAGTGGTGGGGTTCACCAGCGCCGGCAGCGCGTCGATGTAGGTTCCTTTGAGCTTGGCGAGCATCCGGTACTCGACGATCTTGGCCGGCACCGGGTGGATCGACGCCAGCTCCTCCAGCGTGTCGGCATCGGTCGAGGGGCCGGTCTTGGTGCGACGGCCGACCGGCAACCCCAGCTTGCCGAACAGCACCTCCGCGAGCTGCTTGTTCGAGGCGATGTTGAAGGGACCGCCCGCAAGGCCGTGGATCTCACCCTCGAGCGCCGCCAGCGAGGTACCGACCTCGACGCCGATCTCGCGCAGCTTGTCGGTGTCGAGCTTGATTCCGCGGCTCTCGATCTTGGCGAGCACGTCGGCCAGGGGGAGCTCCATGGTGCGATAGAGCGCGTCCAGCCCCGCCGCGGACAGCTTGGCCGATTGCGGTGCCGCCAGTGCCAGCGCCGCGGTCGCCTCGGCGCCCAGCCGCGCGCCCACCTCTTCGACGGAGAGATCGGCGCCCGGTCGCGCGGCGGCGCCGGTTCCCATCCAGCTTCCGCGCGCGGCCGGCGGCACCACGCCCTCGGCCGCCGCCACGACGTCGAGGTCGTAGCGGGTCCGCGAGGCGTCGAGCAGATAGGCCGCCAGCATCGCGTCCGACGCCACGCCCTGCAGCGTCAGCCCCCGCTGTCGCAGCAGCACCTCCAGCGTCTTGACGTCGTGAACGTGCTTGGCGACGGCCGGCGCTGACAGCACCGGCGCGAGGCGCTCCAAAGCGGCCGCCTCGGCGAGGCAGGCCGGCGCCCCCAGATAGCGGTGACAGAGAGGCAGGTAGGCGCGGGTGCCATCGGCAAGCGCGAAGCCGAGGCCGACCAGATCGGAGCGGACCGACGAGGCGCCGTCGTAGAGCGCCGCCAGACCGACGGCGCCCGCCGCCTCGATCTGCCCGACCAGCGCCGCCAGCGCGGTCAGCGCGGTGATCGCGGCGACCGGCGGGGGCGGCGGCGCTTCCGGGAGCGCCTCGGGCAGTGTGGGTGGCGGGGGCGGCAGCGCCTCTTCGGCGAGCGCCGCGATCGCGGCGGCACCGCTGGGGGACAGCTGATCCACCAGGCGAGAAAACTCCAGCTCTCGAAATAGCGCGCGCAGCTGCTCCTTGTCCGGATCGATCCGGTGCAGCTCCTCCAGTGTCTTGGGCAGCGGCACGTCCTCGCGCAGCCGCACCAGCTCGCGCGACAGCCGGATCGCTTCGCGCGCCTCGACAATCGAGATGCCCTTCTTTCCCTTGATCTCCCCCGCCCTGGCCAGGAGCGCGTCCAACGTCCCGAAGGTGTTGATCAGCTCGGCGGCGGTCTTGGGGCCGATCCCCGGCACGCCCGGCACGTTGTCGACGCTGTCGCCCATCAGCGCCAGCACGTCGCCGACCCGCTCGGGCGGCACGCCGAACTTCTCGCGCACCTCGGCGGGGCCGAGCCGGCGGTTCCGCATGGTGTCGAGCACCGCCACGTCCCCGTCGCAGAGCTGCAGGAGATCCTTGTCGGACGAGCAGATCACCACCTCCATCCCCGCGGCGGCCGCGATCTTGGCCAGCGTCGCGATGATGTCGTCGGCCTCGAAGCCGCTCACCTGGAGCTGGGTCAGGCCGAACGCCTCGATCACGCGCCGGACCATCGCCAGCTGCGCCGCCAGCTCCGGGGGCATCGGGGGCCGGTGCGCCTTGTAGGCCGGGAAGATCTCGTTCCGGAAGTTGTCGCCGGGCGCGTCGTAGACCACGCACAGATGCGTCGGTCGCTGCTCGCGCTCGATGCGCAGGATCATCTGGCAGAGGCCGTAGATGGCACCGGTCTGGATGCCCCGGCTGGTGGTGAGCGGCGGCAGCGCGTGGAAGGCCCGGAACAAAAAGTTCATCGCGTCGACGATGTAGAGGCTCGGCCTCGTGCCGGGCGTGGCGTCGGGCGTGGTCACGGTCTGCCGCGTTTATGACACAATGGATCTCCGTTGCCGAGGGCTCGTCTGGTTCGCGTGATTCGTCGCACCGCGGTGGGACTCGGGGGGACAATTGTATTCGTGATTCTCGCGGCCTCGGCGGTGGTCCAAGGCCCGCGCCTCGGCCGCCTCATCGAGGGGGCCCTGCCGCCCAATCAGGGGAAGATGCACATCGGGGGCGTGACCTGGCATCTGCGCGCGCTCGTCGATCTCGTCACCGACGCGCCCAGCCCCATCGCCGTCGACGATCTCCAGATCGTCGATCCCGAGGGAACGGTGGTCCTGGACGTTCCGCATCTGGACGCGAACGTCAAGCTGCGCACGCTGATCGGCGGCAGCTTCTCGATAAACGATCTGCGCGTGCCCAAGGCGACCTGGCGGTTCTCGCAGCTCAAGCACGGCGACGCGATCGGATTCATCGCCGCGCTCGCGCCGAAGACGGCGCCACCGCCCCCGGTGCCCGGCGCACCGGGATCGTTCTTCCAGATCACCGGTGCCGAGCTGGGTGACTTCACGGCGATGTTCGATTTTCCCGGAGCCTGGGGCCTCGAGCTGCGCCACATCCACGGGCACGCGTCGGTC
>CAYTTF010000128.1:0-11571 GCA_964440665.1 uncultured Myxococcales bacterium
GGTCAAGATCAGGTCGGCGTCGAGGCGGCGGATGGCCACCGCCAGCACCTGCCCAACCGTGTGAAAATCAGCGGCGCCGAAGTCGTCGCCCCCGAGGCGCACCGCGCGGTGGACGCCCGCCGCCAGCGCCCGGTGCAGGGCGCCGGTCTCGACGGCGGTTCCCGCCAGCAGCGCCGTAACCCGGTGCGAGGTGCCGGCGCCGGCCAGCGCCAACGCGTGCCCGAGCGCGTGCGTGTCGTCTCGGCCGAGCGTCTGTCCGTCGGAGGAAGCGGGCGGCGCGTGCAGACAAACGACCAGGTTCACGCGGGCGACTCCCGCCCTGCGCCATCGACACCTGGGGCGGCGGGCATCGCCAAGCTGGCCAGCGCGCGCGCCAGGTCCTCGCAGACGACATCGCCAGGATCGCCGGGCGCCCGCCAGAGCACGTCCGCCAGCGCACCGGGCGGCAACACCGCGTCGCCGAACAAGATCACGCCCACCCGACCCCGCGGCGTCCCCACCATCGGGAGATCGGCCTGGCCGACGCCGATCAAGATCTCGGGCACGCTGGCGGCGATCGCGGTGGCGGCGGCTTTCCGATCGACGACCACCACGCCCGGGGGCGCTTCGGCCGTGAGGCGGGCCAACGCTTGGGCGCCCACCGCCGGATCCACCACCACCAGGACCCGCGCGAGGGCAACCTCGGCGAGCTCATCCGGCTCGGAGGCGATTTCCTGGATACCGGATTGGACGGGCGGGGCGCAGGCGATGACCTCGACGTCGATGTCCTCCGATCCACCTTGGCCACCCTGGCCACGTTGGCCACCCTGGCCACCTTGGTCACCCCGTCCGCCCTGGTCGCGCCGGTGGCCCGACGCCAGGAGCGCCACCACGGGCCGCTCGATCTCGACGGGATCGAAACGACGGTAGGACGATCGATCGGCGCGCCAGCGACGGAGAAACACCCGCCCGACCCCATCGGCGAGGGGTCCGTCGGTCTCCGCGACCACCAGATCGGCGCGCGCCGCGAAGGCTGCCCCGATCCGCGCGGCCAGGCTAGGCGCCAGCTGCGGCCCAGCGCCCCCGGCCGGAAACAGCACCAGGAGGGGCGGAACGCGCTCGACCGCTGCCAGCAACGCCGCGCCGTGCGTCGGCTCCATGGGCGGCGCCCCCAATCCGGCGCCCTCGCAGAGGATCACCTTGTCGGCGCCGGCCCGTCCGAGGTCCGACACCACCCGGGGATCGAGCTCCCGATCGTTCATCGCGATCGCGTAGATGGTCGCCCCCGCCTGATGCGCGATCCGCCGCGCTTCGGAGAGCGCGAACAGAGACGGTCCAGTAGGCTCTCCGTCGCGGAGATCGATGGGGACGAGCAGATTCGGCAGAGACGTTGCCTCAAATGTGGGCGCCGGGCGTCGGGCGGAGGCCTATCATGCCAACCGCATTCGGCCCTGTCCATTGACATGCCGATCAACCAATCGCGATAATGCCCCCCAGGCGGACAACCCCCGCGGCATGTCACAAGGACCCGACGGCGACGACGAAGATCTGGTCGACGAAGATCTGGTCGAGATCGATCTCGTGCCCGCCGGGCCGCCGCCGCTGCCGCCCGATCACCTTTCGGAGCTGGCCTCGGACCTGGTGGTCGAGCCGGAGGACAACACCGAGCCCAATCGGGCGGCGGCGGAGCCCCCGGCGGAGATACCCGATGCGATCGAGGTCCGGCAGCCGATCGCAGAGGCCGCCGAAAGCAATCCGGCCGCCGATCTCGCGCTCTTCGAGGCGGAGGCGGCCGCCGCCGACGGGGGGCGCCGCGCGGCGCTGCTGCTGGAGGTCGCGCGCTTGCAAGAGGGCGCCGCCTCGGACGCCGCTCTGGAAACGTCCCGGGCCGCCTTCGCGGCCGATCCGTCGATGCCGCTCGCGGTCTGGCCGTTGCGTCGCTTGCTCGTGCGCGCCGGGCTCTGGCCGGAGCTGGCCGAGGTGCTCGATCGGGCGGCGCGCTCCCGACCGGGTGGCGATCCGACGGGGCGGGCCGATCTCCTGGTCGAGCGCGGTCACCTGCTGGAAGATCGCCTGAGCCGGGAGCCGGAGGCGATCGCCGCCTATCGGGAGGCGCTGGCGTCCGTGCCCGATCACCCGGGGGCGTTGCTGTCGCTGTTGCTGATCGGCGCGCGGCGCCAGGAGTCGGCACCGACGGCCACGGCGCTGGGCGGGCTGGCACGACGGGCCGGCGCGCCGTCGCGGCGGGCGGCGCTCGCGATCGAGGAAGGTCGCGCCTGGCGGAGCTCGCCGCTTCCGGGCGGCCTCGAACAATCGCTGACCGTGCTCGAGGGCGAGCTTGGGCGGGTGGATGGGGAGTCGCCGCTCGGCAGCCTGCTGGTCGAGCTGGATGCGCTCACCCGGGAGGATCTCCCGGCGGAGATCGTCGCGCGCGCGCTCGAGCACCTGGTCCGGCAGATCGCGCCGGCCGACCCGGCGCTGGCGGTGGCCCTCCTGCGCGAGCGCGCCCGGACCGTGCTTCGCCAGGCGGCGCCCGAGGCGGCGCTGGAGGCGCTGAACGAGGCGGCCCGTCTCGATCCCGCGCATCCGCTGGTCGCGGCCGAACGGCTGGAGCTGGCCGTGGCGCTCGATCGCCTCGAGAGCGCCGGCGACATCGCGCGCAGCTTCGTCGCGGCGGCCGCCTCGGACGACGAGGCGGTCGACCTCGCGCTCGCCTACGCGGAGACGGCGATCCGGATCGGGCGCGCCGAGACCGCCGCGGAGATTCTGCGCACGCCGCGCGTTCGCGACTGTCGTTCCGCGCGGGTGGACCTGCGAGCCTTCGAGCTCGCGATCGCCGTGCGGCGGCGCGATGCCGGGGCGCTGGCCGACGCCTTCGCGGCCGAGGCCGACCCGGAGATCGGCGCCGACGAGCCGTCGAAGGTGCGCGCCCTGGTCGCAGCGGGCGCGATTCGAGGCTCGGCGCTCGGGCAAAGCGACGCCGCCGAGGATTTCTATCGTCGAGCGCTCACCGCTGGCCCGAGCTCCGCCGATGCGCGGCCGGCGCTGCGCGCGCTGGTCGGCCTCCTGCCCGCCGGTGGTCGGACTGGAGAGGCTGCGGCGATCCTGGAGGGGGCGCTGGCCGCGCCACCCGCCGATCCGGAACCGGGCGATGGGGGCGCGCTGTTTGAAATCTGGGCGCGGGAGTCGCTGGTTTCATTCTATGCGGACGAGCTGGGGGAGACCGGCCGCGCGGTCGCCCACCAGCGGCGCCTGGTCGCGCTGGCGCCGGACGACGTCAGCAGGCGGGTACGTCTTTGCGATCTCGATCTCGGCAGCGATGGCGGCGAGCGGCTATCACCGGACGAGCGTGCGGCGAACCTGATCGCGCTCGCCGCGGCGGCCGGCGAGCCCGCCGTGTCGGTCGCGTTGCGGGTCGCCGCCGGTAGAACGCTCGCCGCCGCAGAAGATCCGGAGGGCCGGTCGCGGGGCCTGGCGCTGCTGCGTGAGCTCGCGGACGCCGACGTGACCGGCCTGGCCTCATCGGCGATCGAGCGGGCGTCACCGTCGGGCGAAGCGCGGGCCGCCGTGGTGGCGGCCGAGCTGACGGCGACCGCCGAGGCGGCGGCCCCTGATGCGCTGCGCGCGCTGCGTTTTCGATTGGCGCATCACCACGCCGCCGGCGGCCACTTCGCCGAGGCACTGGCGGCGCTCACACCGCTCCGATCGGAGGGCGATCCATTGGCGCGCGCCTGGAGCTACGAGCTGGCGCGCCGGTCGGGTGAGGCAATTCTGGAGGTCGCGGTCCTCTCCGAGGAGACGCGCGCCCTCGATGGCGCCCTCGGCGACGAGGCGGGCGTGCTGCTCGCGGATGGCGAAGCGCTGGCGCGAGCGGGCGATCCGCAGGGGGCGGCGACCTCGTTTCGTCAGGCGCTCGCGCTGGCGCCGGCCGGCGAAACGGCAGCCGATGCGGCGCTCGCGCTCTTCCGTCTCGCCGCGGCCGATGCGACCGCGGGCGCGCGCGCGCTCCCCGAGGCGCTGGGGGCGCTGGCGGTTGCGGCGGCCGACGATCCGGCGCTGGCGGCGCTGGCCAGGCGCGAGGCCGCGCTGGCGCACGCCGCGACCGGCGAGATCGCGCCCGCCGATCTGGAGGCGCGCGCGGCGCCCGATGCGCCGGCGAAGGAGCGGGCGGAGGTGGCGATCTTGCGGTTCATGGCCGGCGCGCGGCAAGGGGACGCGCGGGTGGTCGCCGAAGCGCTGGCAGAGATCGCGCTCGGCCTCGCCAGCGCGGACGGCGAGCTCCCCGCGGAAGCGGTGGCGCTCCTCGGCCGAGCCGCCGCGCGCGCGCGGCTGGCCGGACCGGAAGCGGCCGAGTCGGTCGCGATCTCGGCCTGGCTGGCGGCGCGCCGGCCGGCCCTGGCGCCCGCGCTGTCGGATCTTCCGGTCAAGGACGACGCGCCGTGGCCGGAGACGCGTCCGGATCCGCGGCGGGCGCGCGCCCGGCGGACGGGCGGCGCCACCGGCAGCGCGCTCGACCTCGAGGTGGCTCTGGACGCCGAGCGCCGGGGCGAGCTCGGGGCCGCGCTGGCCGCCTACGGCAGCGTCATCACGGTCGACCCCGATCGCCTGGAGGCTTGGACCGGCATCCGTCGGGTGGCGCGGGCGGGTGGCGATCTTCTGGGCGAGGCCCGGGCCCTGGTCCGGCTGGGCGCGCTGGTCTCCAATCCGGAGCGAGCCGCCGCGCTGTTCGTCGAGGCCGGTGGGGCCTACGAACGATCCGGTCGCACCGACGACGCGATCGCGGCGCTGGCCCGCGCGGTCGAGCTGCGTCCGGACGATGCGGCGATCTACGCCCGCGTTCACGCGTTGCTTCGCGCGGATCTCGCGGCGCCCGGTCGCGCGCTCTCGTTCGATGGTCTGCTTTCGTATCGGCTGGCCGCGGCGACGCTGCCGCCGGGCGAGCGGATCGCGCTCCTCTTCGAACGGGCGGAGCATCGGCTGTCGGCAATGGGCGATCGGGCCGCGGCCTTCGGTGACTTCAAGCAAATCCTGAAGATCAACCCGGAACACATTGCTTCGATTTACAAACTGGCCTACGGCGCGGTTGCGGATCAGGACCTGCGGGCCGCGGCCCATTGGCTGGAGCGCTTTTTGGCGCTGGTCGGCTCCGAAGACGAGGAACGGGCCGCGGCCGCACGACTCGACCTGGCGGCGGGCTACGAGGCGCTCGGCGAGCCGGTGCGCGCTATCGACATCCTGCGCCGGGCGGCGGGGCTGCGCCCGACCGATCCCAAACCGATCGAACGGATGAGCGAGCTCTACCTGGGGCGCGGCGACGTTCGGAACGCGGTGGAGGCCTTGCGAGAAGCGGAGCCGCGGCTGCCCACCGCACGGGCGCAGGCGGCCCTCCAGCTGCGGGTGGGAGAGATCCTTCGCGACCTCGGGCACGATCGGGCGGGGGCGGCGGCGGCGTTTCGTCGCGCCGCGGATCTGGAGCCGCTGGGCTCGGCCGTGGCCACCTTGATCGCGCTCTGCGACGCGGGCGGCGACGCGCGCGGCGCGCTGGACGTCGTCGAGCGCGAGGTGACCGATCTGCGGCGCGCGCTCGCCGCGAATCCGCTCGACGGGCGTCGGCTGGAGCGCTTGGCGACGATCCTCGACATCGCCCGCACGCGCGGGGCGCAAGGTGCCATCCCCGAAGCCCAGGCTGCGGTGGAGAGCGTGCGGCAGCTGGTCGAAAACCGCCTGCCGTCTCACCCCGCGGTCGCGCCTCGCCTGGTTGCCCCCAAGGCGGGACGCGCCTTCGTCGCCGAGCTCGCGGATCCGGCCGCCGGTGGATTCGTGGCGGAGATCTGGCCGCACCTGGTCGAGGTGGCGGCGGCCGTTTTTTCTGTCCCCGCCGCTCGGGGCCGCCGAACGGCGATCGATGCGGAGCCCGGCGTCGCCTGGATCCTGCAGACGTCGGCCGCGATCGGCCTCGGCCGTATTCCGCTCTTCTCGAGCCGCGAAGCCGGCGCGCCCGTCGTGGCTGCGATCGAAGATCCCGAGCCGGGCCTGGTGCTGGCCGCCGGGCCCCAGACGGCCGCGACCCGTTTTCACGTCGGCCGCGCGCTCGGGCTCCTCGCGCAGCGGGCGACGGTTCTCGAGTGGGCCAACGCCGACGATCTCGCGCCGCTGTTCGCTTGCGCGGCGATCGTCGCCGGTGTCGCGCCGCCGCCCGGGTTGCCGAAACCGACGGAGAGTTTCCTGCGCGACGTCACCCGCGCCATCGGCCGCAAGGATCGCAAGGCGCTCACGCTGCAGGCGTCGCGGTTTGGTTTCGAAGCGTTCGACCTCGCCGCGTGGCGTGAGGCTGTGCTCCGCGCGGCGGATCGATTCGGCCTGTTCGTCGCCGGAGATCCCGCGCTGGCGGCCATCGCGGTGGCGGGCGGCGCCAAGGCGGTGGCCGGCAGCGCGGTGGCCCTCGATCTGCTGAGCTTCGTGCTCTCCGATCGATACCCAGCTCTCAAACGGATCGCACGGGAGCTGGGCGGCTGATGGCTGGAGAGCGGAAACCACCCGGTGGCGACGACGGGACGATCGAGGTCGACGATCTCTTCGACGAGCTCTTCGAGGAGGGACCCAAGACCGATCCGAACATGCCGGCGATCGCCGACGAGCTGACGCTGGAGATCTCGGCCGAACCTCCCGACGCTGGCGGAGACCCGAACGAAGCAAACGTCCCGCTCGAGGGCGAACCGCCGACCGCTTTCGCGCCGCCCCTGCCCGAGATGACGGCCGAGATCTGGCAGGCCGGTATTCAGGCCCTGGTCAGCGTCCCGGATACGACCGCGCCGCTTTCGCCCGCGCGCGACGAATGGCTGGCCGAGGCCCGCCTCTTCCGCGCAGAGGGCGCGATCGCCGAAGCGCCGGCGTGGGCGGCGCGATGCCTGATCGCGGCGGCCCGCGCGGCGCAGGCGGCCGGTGAGTCGGCCGAGGCCGCGGCCGCCTACGACGAAGCGCTGGAGCGCACGCCGGGCGCGCCGGACGCCCTGCGGGGCCGCGCGCGGTTGGCGGAAAGCGCAGGCGACTTCGACGAAGCCCACGCGCTGTGGGCCCGCTTGGCGGTGGCGGCCGAGACGCCCGACGAGCGCGCGTTTTATGGAGCGCTCTCAGCGGAGTGGACGCTGGCCCGGCGCGGCGCGCTTCCGGCGGTCGCCCTGGACGCGATGGCGCCCGGACCGGCGCGCGCGCTCGCGCTGGTGGAAGAATCCCTTCGCGGGGGAAAGGCGACCAAGGTGGCGAGCGCCCTCGGCGCGGCCGGTCGCGCGGTCGGTGGAACTTTCGGCGCGGCGCTCCTCCAGGCGGCGGCCCGCTTCGCGGCGGTCGGGCTCGACGCGACGTCGGCCTCCGGGTATGAGGCGGCGGCCCGTCAGCTCGACCCGAATGCCGACGGCGGACTCCTCGGGCGTCTGCGCGACGCCGCGCGCATGGACGCCCGGGGCGCGGCCAAGATAGTCGCAGAGGTGATGGCGTCTCTGCCGCCGGCCTCCGCGCTCGCGCGGGCCGTCGGTCGCTGGACGGCCGCGCTCCACCGACGGCGGGGAGACATCGCGGCCGCCGGCGCGATCTACGCGAGCTTCGGCCCCGCGACGGTCGCGGCAGCGCGCGATCGAATCGACTTCGACATCGCGAACGGGTTGGCGCTGGATGAAGCCAGTCTCGGCCGGTTGCGGGCGGCCGCGACCACCGCCGTGTCGGCGGCCAACCTGACCTGGATCGAAGCGGGTGATCTTCTGCGCCGCGGTGAGCACGCGGCCGCAGGCGCGCTCCTCGCGCGCGCGATCGAGGCACAACCGGATGCGGTCCCGCTCGGCCTGCTGGCGGAAGAACTGGCGGCCCTTGCCCCCGATCCCGCCGTGCGGGTGCCCGCGCTCGACTTGTGGCTGCGGAGCGATCCGGCGCGTCGGGCGGAGGCGGCGCTGGCCCTGGCCGACGCACGCGACAGCGGCGGTGCCGGGAATGTGTTGGCGGCGCGCGCGGCGTTGCAGACGGCCGTCGAGTCGGCGCCGGGGTCGGCGCTGTTCTGGACGGTGGCGGCCGCCGACGCCCGCTCGGGCCGGCGGGCCGACGCCGCGGCTACCCTCGACTACGGCGCGGAGATGTGGGCCGGCAGTAGCTTGCCTCCGGGGTTGCGCGCCTGCGCCGCCGCCAAGATCGGTTTCGGCGATCCGGCGCGCGCGCTGGCGGCTTTGGGCGCGGCGGGGGAGAGCCTCTCGGATGTCGGGCGGGCGCTCGGGAGTGTCGCCGTCGCGCGATTCGCAGAGCGCGCCGGCGATCACCAGGCGCTGCGGGCGGCGCTGGACGCGGCCACCGCGACGCCAGCGCCGGCGCCCGAGCTGCCGATGCGTCGTGCCGACCTGGCGATCCATCGCGCCTCGTCGTTTCCGATCGAGGACGGCGTGGCGCGGACGCGGGCGCTCGGCCAGGCGCTGGACGCGGTCCCGAATCATCCTGTCGCGCTGCCGCTCTACCTGCTGGCGCCGGGTGTCGAATCGAATGCGGCGGCGGCGGCGGTGGCGGCCGCCGGTGCGGCGGCGGAGTCGTCCTCGGCGGCGCGGCGCCTCTACTCCCTGGCCGCCGGAAGCATCCTCAGCCTCGACGACGACGGCGAGGCGGCGTTCCTGCACGCGTCGGAGCTGGCCGCCACATCCCCCGCCGATCGGGAGGCGCGCGGCGCGGTCGCGCGGGCGGCGGCGCGCCTGCCGGCCGGAGCCCGCAGGCGGGCCATGGCCGAATTGCCGCTCGATGCGGCGCCGAATCCCGCGACCCGGGTCGACGAGGCGCTGCGGCTGGCGATCGGCGAGGCGCGGATCGAGGTGGGTGACCTGGAGCGGGCGGCCCAGGCGCTGCTGCCGCTGGCGGACGGCCGCTTCGGCGCCGATGCCCGGCGCGCCTCGGTTCGATTGGGGACGGGGACGGAGGGCCTGCCACCGGGCCTGCTCGTGGGGCCACCCGATCGGGCGGCGGACGCGACGCGCGCGGGACTGACCTCGATGGCCGAGCTGGCGCGCGCGGGACGTTGGGAGGACCTTCTCGCTGCGCTCGAAAAGGCGCCGCCGCACGAGGCTCAGGCGGGTGCGGTCACGTTGGCCTTCCTGGCGCTGGTCGCCGAGGGGCACGATCTTCCAAATGCCTCGAAGCGCCTGTCGGCAGCCGCCGTGGAGGCATCCCGGCCGGCCGAATCGAGCGATACCGCGCTGGGGCTCTCCGATCTGGCGCGCGTCGCGGAGTCCGACGACGACGCCGGCTTGCGCCTTTCGGCCTATGACCTCGCGATCGGGCGGTTCGGGGTCTCCGAGTCGGAACGCCGGGCGGCGGCCTTCGCGCATGCCGGGCGCGCGCGGCTCGAAGAAGCCACCGGGTGGGCGGAGGGAGCGGCCCACTGGCGGGCGGCGCTCACGGCGGAGCCGACCTTTCTTCCGGCGGCGCTCGCGCTGCGACGCGACGCCGCTCGCCGCGGCGACGAGGCGGAGACGGCTGCGGCCTGCGAGACCGAGGCCGCGGCACTGCTGGTGCCCGCGCACCGGGTGCGCGCGCTGTTGCTGGCAGCCGCGCTGCTCTCGGAGAATCGGGCTGCCGATCCCGTCGCCATCGTCGCACGCGACAATCGCGCGCTGGAATTGTTGCGGGCGGCACTGGCAATCGATCCGACCCACGAGGGCGCGTTCGAAAAACTCCGCGAGCTGTTGGTCCGGCTGGGGGATGCGACCGCATTGTCGGCTGCGCTCGCCGCGCGGATCGAGATCGCGGGCAATCCGTTCGAGGTCACCTCGCTGCGGCTCGCGCGCGCCGATCTACTGGCGGGACCGCTGGCCGACGCCGCGGACGCGCGCGCCGAGCTGGAGTTGGTCCTGCGAAAGCAGCCGGAGCACGCACGGGCGCTGGCGAAGCTGTCGGACCTGCTGTGGCAGAGCCACGCCTGGGCCGAGGCCGGCGAGATCTACCTGAAACGCACGATGGTCGAGCGCGATCCCGGCATGCTGCGCGAGATCTTCCTGCGCCTCGGCCAGATCTATTCGGAGCGCGCCCCGGACGCCAAGCGCGCCGCGACGGCGTACGAACGGGTGCTCTCCGTCGACCCCGAGAACTACGAGGCCCTGCGCGCGCTGTCGGATCTCTATCTGACGGAAGGGGACACGAAGCTGGCCCTTCCGGTGACCGATCGGCTGGTTGCGCGCGAGACGGATCCCGCGCGGCGCACAGGATTTCGCGTGCGGCTCGGCGAGATCCTGATGCACGCGGGTGACATGCGGCGCGCCGGAACCGAGCTGCGCCGCGCGGTCGACGAGGCGCCGCGCAACGTCGCGGCGGTCAGCGCGCTGGCGCAATTTTTCGAGCGCGCGCGGGATCCATCGGGACGGCGAACCGTGCTCGATCGCGCGGTCGGCCTGCTGCGCATCGATCTGGAGGGGAACCGAGCGGCCAGTCTCGATCCGGGAACGCTCCGCGCGCTGGCGAGCTTGCTGGCGCTTCGCGAGAAGCCCCACGCGGCGCTGGCGGCCGCGCAGCTCTTCGCGGCGCTCGACAGCGGGGCGAGCGCCGGGCGCGCCGCCACGACCCGTGCGGGCCGGAGCCTGGCGGCGCTCCGGCAGCCCGAGATCGATGAGCGCTCCTTCCCCCAGGCGCTGCCACCCGGAATTCGTCAGATCCTCGTCCTGCTCGGCCCCGCGCTCCGGCCGAGCGGACAGGATCTCGGTCAGAAGCTCGCGCGGCATGGGGTGGCCCGCGCCGATCGAAAGCCGCGCGGGGCCGCCCCACGCCCGGTGTTCGAGGCGGTGGCCGCCGAGCTGGGGATCGGGGATTTCGATCTGTACGTCAGGACGTCGGCGGCCGCCGCCGGTCCGGTTCCGCTGCGCGCCGAGCCCGGGAACCCGCCCGCCATCGTCATCGGTGCGCCCCTCGCCGCGCTGGGCCCGGACGCCCTCCGCTTCGCCGCCGCGCGCACGTTGCGCCTGACGGCGACCCACCTCGACACCCTGCTGGCCATCCCGACGGAGGAGGCGGGGGCGCTGCTGGTCGGGATCATCCGCAACTTCGTCCCCGACTATCGCCACGCGGAGGTGCGCGACACGCTGGTCGTGGCCGAGGCCGCGCGCGTCGACCGCTTGATTTCCCGCAAGCTCAAGCAGCAGGTGCTCCCGTTCGCCATCGAGAGCGCGGGACCGTTCGATCTCGCCGCCCTCTACGCCGCGGTGCGCGACGGGGCGAACGCGGCTGGCCTTCTGGCCTCGGCGGATCTGCCGGCGGCGCTCTCGGTGGTGCTGGCCCTATCCGGATCGGTTACGTCCAAATCCGCGTCGGAGTCGGAACCTGGCCTGACCCTGGCCGCCATCGCCGCCAGCCCCGAGGCGCTGACGCTGCTCCGGTTCGCCGTCTCCGACGATTACGACGATCTGGCGCGGGCGCTCGAGGGGTAGGGTGCGGGCGCTCGAAGCGTGGGCGCCGGGCGCCGGGCGGCGGGCGCGACGGCGGCCGTCCCCATTTTTCAGTCGGCGCGTGATAAATTTAGCCGTCGTGCCCCTGGGAGACGCCAGCCCGCCGCCCGCTGACGATCCGCTGATCGGAATGGTG
>CAYTTF010000129.1:0-11479 GCA_964440665.1 uncultured Myxococcales bacterium
CGCTCGGGGTGGTGACACGCGCCGGGTCGCCGGCGCCTGCCGAAACCTGAACGGGAATTGAAGGCGCGGGGGACTACAGGTTGAAAGACGGCGATCGAAAAGCCGTCTCCGCTGGTGGAATGTCCCCAAGGAGGCCCGTCATGTCCTTCCCGCGCAAGCTCGTCTCACCGTCTTCCCAGGTCGTCGCGGCGCTCGCCGCCTGTTTCGCGCTCGCCGGTGCGAGCGGATGCGAACCTCAGAATCCCGGCGGTGGGACCGAGTCGGTGCAGAGCGCGGTCGGCGCCAGCACGAACAAGGTCGACATCCTGTTCATGGTCGACAACTCGTCGTCGATGACCAGCATGCAGCAGAAGATGCTGTTGCAGATCCCGGTCTTCATCCAGTCCCTCCAGGCCCTCCCGGACGGGTTGCCGGACCTTCACTTGGCGGTGGTGTCATCGGACATGGGTGCCCCGAGCGACGTGGGGAACGCCGTCGGTTGCAGCCAGTCCGGTGGCGACAACGGGGCCTTCCAGAACCAGCCCCGGGGGACCTGCGCGGCGACCGGCCTCTTGAACGGGGCAACCTTCATCAGCGACAACGCTTCCGGAACGACCAAGAACTTCACGCTCGCCGATCCGGCTGGCCTGTCGACCGTGTTTCAGTGCATCGGGCTGCTCGGATCGAACGGTTGCGGCTTCGAGCACCAGCTGGCGTCCGTGGCCCGTGCGCTGGGGGCCGACGGCAGCCCGGCGCCGTCCGAGAACCAAGGCTTCTTACGCCCCGACGCGGAGCTGGCGATCGTCTTCCTGACCAACGAGGACGACTGCTCGGCGCCCGCCAACACCACCCTCTATTCCTTGAATGGGTATCAGCAGAGCATCTCCAATCCGATGGGTCCGATCGCCAACTACCGGTGCAACCAGCTCGGGCACCTCTGCACCGATCCGACCAGCACACTCCCGAGCGCGTTCAATCCCCCGCCCCTCAATCCCCCGGCCGACTACGCGGGACCCGCCTCCGCGCCGACGCTGACCCTGACCAACTGCGAATCGAACGACACGGGCACTGGCCTGCTTACACCGGTTAGCCAGATCGTCGCCGGGATCAAGGCGCTGAAGGCCCAGCCAAGCTACGACATCGTCGTTGGCGCGATCATCGCGCCCGCGACGCCGTACACGGTCGAGTGGCTACCGAATAACGCTTCCCCGGCCGAGGCGTGGCCGGACGTCGAGCATTCCTGCGATTCGAGTGCCGATGGGAGCTTCGGCGATCCGGGGGTGCGGATCGCCCAGTTCGTGCAAGCGTTCGGCGACAACGGCGTCACCACCTCGATCTGCGACAGCAGCTATCAGCCGGCCTTTCAAATCATCGCGAGCAAGATCGCCGCCCATCTTCCGGCGGCGATCTCCGACGCCGGACGTTCTGCCGGCGGCTCGGGTGGATTCGCCGGCCGGGGCGACGGCGGCACCGCGACGGGCTTCGCGGGAACGACCGGCACGGGCTTCGCGGGAACGGCTGGCTCGGGCTTCGCCGGAACGACCGGCTCGGGCACCGGCACCGCAGGAACGACCGGCACCGGCACCGCGGGAACGACCGGCACGGGAAATGGCGGCATGTCGGGTACGGGCGTTGGGGGAAGCTCGGGCGTGACGGGTGCCGGCGCCGCCGGAGGCCGGGTCGGCGCGGGCGGCCACGCCGGTGCATCTGCAGGCGGCAACGGCGGAGGCGCGGGAACGACCCTCGGAAGCGGTAGCGGATGTGACTGTCAGACCGGCGGTGGGTCGACCGGCGCCTGGAGCTTCACGCTCCTCATTGGGTTGTTCTTTGCGCGACGCCACCGACGGGCGGCCTTGACCCGCGCCCGTCGATGCGCAGATTCGGTGCAAGGAGATCCACCATGAACAAAGAACAGATCAAGGGCAAGGCCGAGAACATCAAAGGGCGCGTCGAGGAGGCCGTGGGGGCGCTGACCGGCAACAAGAGCCGGCAGGCCGGCGGGCTCATCGATCGGGTTTCGGGCGCCGCGCGCGAAAAGGTCGGTCAGGCTCGAAACGACGCCGCCCGTCGCATCGACGGCAAAAAGTGACGCGGCGGCGGGTTCAGCTCGGCGCACAATAGGTCGCGCCGACGTCGCCGCCGACGATTCGAAACCCGGTGCCGGCATCGGCTCCGGCATCGGCCGGGTTTGCCAGCTTGCACGTCAGTGACGGATCGCCCGGGCACGGGTTCGTCGTCGAGCAGGCGCGCAGACAAACCGGCTGGCCGCTCTGTACCTGGGCGCAGGCCGCGCCGGCCGGGCAGGGGTGGGTCCCGTCGCAAGCCGCGGTGCAGACGCCGAACGTTCCCAGATCGGCGCAGAGACCGGTCGTGCAACGCGCGTTGTCGAGGACGCCGCTGGCGTTGCGACAGGACGCGCCCAGATCCCCTGCGGCGCCGAGCGGCAGACAGCCGCGCACCCAGCTGGCCGTGGTCGAGGGGCCAGCCAGAAGCTCTTCGCAAACGAATCCCGCGGGGCAGTCGGTGTCCGTCTGACAGGCGGCCAGGCAGAGTGGCGCGGCGGCGTCGTTTGCGACCCCGGCGTCCGGTGAAGCGCCCGGCGCGTAGGACGTGCAGGCGGCGCCGGCGCCGCAGAATCCCGTCGAGCAGGTGGTCGAGCAGATCCCGCGCAAGAAAGCCGTGCCGCAGCCGGTTCCAGGCTGACAAAGGCACTGAAGCCCCTCGCCACATTGACCCCCGACGTCGCACGGCGCGCCCGTCGCCACCGGCTGAATGACGATCAGACTGCGTCTGAGCTGCGACACGGTTCCGACGGTGTCGCCGCCCCCGGTGACGTTCACGTCGTAGCTGCCCGGCAGCGAGTAGGTGTGCAGAGGGGCGCGATCGAAAGAGGCCGGCGTCCCGTCACCAAAGGTCCAGAGGAAGTGGGTCAGCTCCGCCGACCCGACCGGCGAAAATGAAACCGACAGCGGCGCGGTTCCCTCGCAGGCGACGGCGCTGGTATCGAAGGTAGCGCACCCCGTGACGGCGATGTCCAGCGTGAGCGGCGCGAGCCCGTCGTGGCCGTTTGCGTCCACCGCGGCGTCGGAACCGGCGGGGACGAAGACGCGCTGGTGACAACCCGGCAGGGGCCCGCCCGTCATCCCGACGATGACGGCGCAAAACGACAGCTGAAACCGCCGACCCACGTCTCGGCCAGCCTCGCGCGCCCCGTGTCGTTGGTCAAGGTGCGACGTGGCGCGCACGTCCGGCGAGAACGATGCCCACCACCGCGCCGCCGCCGCTCGAAAAGGCCAGACCGACCCGACCCAGACGGGGGACGACGTTCTTCACCACCACGGGAACCGCGGGCTGACCTTCGAGCTGATGCAGATGCAGGACGCACGTCTCGCCGACGCGCAGGCGCAGCGTGGTCTCGATCGCAGCGCCCGCCTCCGAGACATCCAGGACCCGCACGTCGGTTACGCCCTCGGGCAGCTCCAGCATCGCCGTCCAATCGACGGCAAAGCGCGGATGCTTTCGTACGTAGCTGGCGAGCTCGACCGGGAGCGGCACGGTCGCCACGTCCTCCGCGGGGCCGTCGAGGGCGCAGTCTCCGGTGGAAATGGCGGACTCGGTCAGGATCGATTCGGCCATCTGATGAAAGGCGCGCACCTCGTCGTCGAGACCGCGCCTGGCGAGGAGCGGTTTGCCGGCGGCGATCGCCTCAACGATCCGCGGACTTTTCTGGAGGCAGCCGAGCGTGGACAGCGGGATGCCCAGGCGCTCGCGCACGATCCGCGCGAACGCGTGGAAGGATTCAGCCTGCTCCGGAGCGGTGGCGGCGTTTCCCACCAACCCACCGGAAAATTCCGCCAGCACCGCGCGGGCCCGGGCGGCGCCGTAACGCCGCTCCGCCCGCAACGCCGCGCTCCTCAGAAACGCGTAGGTCGCCTCGAGCGCGGGCTGGTCGCCGGTCGATACCAGTAGACGTGTCGCGCCCGCGGCGAAGAAGTCCCACAAATCGTCGCGGTTGCCGGCCCCGACGTCGACGACGACGACGTCCGCGTCAAGCGCCGAGAGCTCGAGCAGGATCTCGCGGCGGGCCGCCAAATCGCGCGCGCTGGCCACCCGGCCGGCGCCGGGCCAGAGCCGCACGTTGCGGACGCCCGTGGCGCGTTCCGCCTCCCCCTCGGCCGGCGCGACCCCAAAGAGCGCGTGCTGGCGCGGTGCGCGCAGGTCCAGGTCGGCGATTATCACTTGCCGGCCAAGTCCCGCGATGGCGACGGCCAGGTTCGAAGCGATCACGCTCTTGCCGACCCCCGGCAGGGCCGCACCGATCGCGATCAGGCGCGGGGCGCGCCGCGCGGCCAGCGGCGGTTGGCCCAGGGGCGGGCGCCAGCGCCCGCTCGACATCACGCGTACGCCCCGCACCGCGGCGCGCGGTGCCGACGAAGACGTACGCGATCTGCGGCCCGAGCCCGCTTGACGGTCGGACATGTCGAAACGGCCCCCCCTTTGACCTTGTCGTCGTTTCCGGCCGACAGCTAAAGCAGGGGCCTCGAATGGTCGATGGGGAGCGCATGACCTTTCGAGAAGGGGCTGGGAGCGCATGGCTGCCGCTGTCGGCGGAGTCCGGCGGCTCGGCGGCCGGGGAGTCGCGGGCCGACGACGCTGGGATGACCCCCTCGCCCGGCGTCACACTGCCGGTCGATCTGCCGACGCTGCTGCGCGAGCTGGAGGATGCCTACATCCGGGCCGCCCTCGCACAGACCCACAGCAACAAGAAGGAAGCCGCGAAGCTGCTGGGCCTGGGCCGCACCACCCTGGTCGAAAAGCTCCGCCGCCGGAACATGGCCAGCATTCGCCAACGGGCGTAAACCTCACCGGCGAACGCCGCCCGCCTGGGCTACATTCTTGGCGTGAAGCGCGCCGAGACTCTGGCCGGCTGGGGCCGGTCGCCCGTAGTGCCCGGCAGCGAGGTGCGCTCCGAGGATCTGCCGCGGATCACGACGGGGCGGCCGCTCACGCGCGGGCTTGGTCGGTCGTACGGCGATTCGTCGCTCCCCGCTGCCGGCGATCCGGTGGTGGCCTCGGCGGTCCTCGCGGATCGGATCCTCTCCTTCGACCCCGTAAGTGGGACCTTGCGCGCCGAGGCGGGCCTTCCGCTCTCCGACCTCTATCGTCTGTTCTTGCCGCGCGGCTGGTTCGTTCCGGTGACCCCGGGGACGCAGTTCGTCACCGTCGGTGGGATGGCAGCGGCCGACGTTCACGGTGGCAACCACCACCGCGACGGCTGCTTCGGCGCCCACGTCACTCAGCTGCGCATGCGGGTGGCCGACGGGCGGATCGTCGACTGCTCGCGCAACGAAGAGCGCGACCTGTTTCGCGCCACCCTGGGCGGGATGGGGCTGACCGGGCACATTCTCGAGGTGACGTTCCGCATGGTGCGGGTCTCGTCGCCCTGGTTGTGGGGCGAGAGCGAACGGGTGCGCAACGTCGGTGAGTTCGTCGACGTGCTCGCCCGGGCCGCCGCCGACTGGCCATTCACCAAGGGGTGGATCGACTGCGTCTCGCGGGGCAAGAACCTGGGACGCGGGGTCATGTTCCGGGCGCGCTGGGCACAAGGCGTCGAGGCGCCCGGCAAGCCGCCGGCTCCCAAGAAGGGCTTCACGTTGCCCGTGAACCTGCCCAGCTGGACGCTCAATCGGGTGACCGCGCGCGTGTTCAACGGCTTGTACTACCGGACGCATCCGACCCGTCCGGCTGGTCTCATTCACCCCGACGTCTTCTTCTATCCGCTCGACGCCATTCGCCACTGGAACCGGGTCTACGGAAAGAGGGGATTCACGCAATACCAATGCGTCATTCCGCACAGCAGCGGCCCGCGCGCGCTGACCCGCTTTCTGGAGATGGTGACCCGGCCGGGCGTGGTGGCGTCCCCAGTGTGCGTGATCAAGGATTGCGGGCCCGAGGGAGAAGGGCTGCTCTCCTTTCCCAAGTCGGGCATCTCGTTCGCGATCGATTTCCCGGTGCGGCCGTGGACGCAGGGTCTGATCGATTCGCTCAACGATCTGGTGTTGGGAGAGGGGGGGCGCATCTACCTCGCCAAGGACACCTTCACCCGGCGGGACCACTTCGCCAAGATGGAGCCGAGACTGGCCGAGTGGCAGTCCATTCGCCGCCGCTGGGACCCCGAGGGGCGCCTGCGCAGCGCCCAGTCGGAACGGCTGCTCGATCTCGGTCCAACCAAGGGAGGCACGCCGTGAAGATCGTGGTGCTGGGCGCGACGAAGGGGATGGGACGGGCGCTGGCGCGCCGGCTGATGGAACGCGGAGACGCGCTCTTCCTGCTGGGCCGCGATCCGGAGGATCTCACCCGGAGCGCGCGCGATCTGGAGGCACGGGCCGGCCGCGCCGCCGGCTCGGTCGGCACGGCGGTCTGCGATCTCGATCGGCCCGAGGGGTTCGCCCCGGCGCTCGCGGCCGCCGAGGCGGGCCTGGGCGGGCTCGACGTCGTGGTGGTCACGGCCGGCCTCTTCGCGACCCAGGAGCGCCTCGAGGCGGATTCGGAGCTGGCGCGCCGGTTGCTGACCGTCGATTTCGCGAACACCGTCGTGTTCTGCGAGGAAGCGCGCAAGCGTCTGCTCGCCCGGGGCGGCGGCACGCTCTGCGTGTTCAGCTCCGTCGCCGGCGAACGGGGCCGCAAGCCGGTGGTGCTCTACGGCGCGGCCAAGGCCGGTCTGTCACATTACCTCGAAGGGCTCGATCACAAGTTTCGCGCACAGGGGCTGCGCACGATCTGCGTGAAACCCGGCTTCGTGCGCACCGGCATGACCGAGGGCCTGAAGACGCCGCCCTTCGCCGGCGAGCCCGAGGCCGTTGCGGCCCGCGTGGTCCGCGCCATCGACCGCGGCAAGCCGGTGGTCTACGCGCCGGGGATCTGGGGCCTGATCATGTTCGTGATCCGCCTGCTGCCCCGGTTCGTGATGCGCAAAATCGGGTTCTGAAGATCGCCATCGCGGGCGTTTCGCGGGGGCCCGTTGCGGGCCGGCCCCGACGTCACCGTGCCGACACCGACCGGCCTGCCAAATTCTCTCCAATACTTCTCTTGACGTCGCCGCCGCGCTCGGCCTAAATGCTCCGCGACGAGGATGAGTCCTCTCTTTCGGCCCAAGCACAACACGCTCGCCCAGATCTCTCTGTTCGTGATCGCGGCGGGGGCCTTGGGCGTTCCTGGCGGTCTAATGCTGTATGCCCGCACGCCTCTCGCACGCGGCATGCAGGATCCCATCGAGCAGCCGCTCCAGTTCGACCACCGCCACCACACCCGTGACGAGGGGATCGACTGCCGTTATTGTCACAACACCGTCGACAAGTCGCCCGCCGCCAGCATCCCGCAGACGCAGCTCTGTCTGAACTGCCACTCGCAGATCTGGAACAAGAGCCCGCTTCTGGAACCGGTGCGCGAGAGCTTCTTCCAGAACAAGCCCCTCGAATGGCGACGGGTCTACAAGGTTCCCGAGTTCGTTTACTTCAACCACTCGATCCACGTGAACAAGGGCGTCGGCTGCGTCAGCTGCCACGGCCGCGTCGATCAGATGGCGGCCGTGGAGAAGGCCACCCCGCTGACGATGGGCTTCTGCCTCGATTGCCACCGTCACCCGGAAGAGAACCTCCGACCGGTCTCCGAGGTCGTGAACATGGAGTGGAAGCCGGAAGGCGACCCGGTCGAAGCGGGACGGCTGCTCGCCGTGCAGAACAACGTCCACACGCGCACCAGCTGCACCACGTGCCACCGATGATGATGACCATTCCAAATAGAGCCGATCGCGTGGGGGAGCGCGAGCTGTGCTCGCGCGAGCCCGTCGCGGGGGGAGCGGGACCCTTCGAGGGTCCCGAATACAAATGAGCTGCGACGACAACCACGAAGCGCGCGCGAATGACCGCGCCCGACGGTCGCTGCCGATGGTGGGCGCGGAGAACGTCGCCGGAGCCGAGACCGGGCTGACCTCGCGCCCGCTCTGGCGCTCGATCGAGGAGCGTTCTCTGCTTGGTGCGGTTCCGGGCGCCGCCAACGAGTTTCCGGGTGGCGCGTCGGAAATGGACGGCGTTTCGCGCCGGGGATTCATGCAGCTCCTTGGCGTCTCGACGGCGATCGCGACGGTCGGGGCCGCCTGCCGCAAACCGAACGAGAAGATCATTCCGTTCGTGCGCCGCCCCGAGGAGATCACCCCGGGCAACGCCCTCCATTTCGCCACCGCCTACGCGCTCGAGGGATACACCAGCGGCCTTCTGGTCGAGAGCCACGAAGGGCGACCCACCAAGATCGAGGGGAACCCAGCCCACCCCGAGACGATCGGTGCCACCACGGTGACCGAGCAGGCGCTGATCCTCGGCCTTTACGACGACGATCGGGCCAAGCAGCTCCGGCGGGGTGGCGACGCCATCGGCTGGCAGACGTTCTTGGCCGACGTCAAGGCCCGCGGCGGCAAGCTCGCCGAGAGGGGGGGCTCCGGGCTTCGCTTCCTGACCGGGCCGACCACCTCGCCGCTGCTGGCCGATCTGCGCCGCCGGATCCTCGAGCGCTTCCCGCAGGCCAAGTTCGTCAGCTACGCGGCCGTTGCGGGCGACGGCGCCGTCGAAGGGTCGAAGATGGCGTTCGGCCGTCCTCTGGTGCCGCGCCACCACCTGGCGCCGGCCGCCGTCATCTTGTCGCTCGATTCCGATTTTCTGGCCGACGGCCCGGAGCAGACCCGACTATCCCGCGAATTCTCGGCGCGCCGCGAGCCCTCGCGGGACATGAACCGCCTCTACGTGATCGAACCGGCCCTCACGGTCACCGGCGGGATGGCGGATCATCGCCTGCGCCTGCGCGGGTCGGATGTGGGCGCGCTCATCGGCTCGCTCTGCGCGATGCTCTCCGGACGCGGGCTCTCGGCGCTGGGTCCAGTCGGATCGCTCGGCCACGGCCAGGGCTCCTGGGATCCGAAGTGGCTGGTCGCGCTCTGTGGGGATCTGGAGCGCAACCGCGGGCGCTCGCTGGTCATCGCGGGGCGCCGGCAGCCGCCGGTGGTTCACGCGCTGGCCGCGGCGCTCAACGTCGCGCTCGGCAACCTCGGCAGCACCGTCGAATACGGCCTCCCGATCACGACCGATGCGACCTCCGGAACGGCGGCGCTCGGCGCGCTGGCCGAGGACATCGCCGCCGGCGGCGTCGACACGCTGGTCGTCACCGGCGAGAACCCGGTCTACGCGGCGCCGGTCGACTACAAGCTCGCGCAGCTTCTGAAGCGCGTCCCGAACGTCATCTATCACGGCCTGTACGAGGACGAGACCGCCGCCATCTGCAACTATTTCGTACCCGCCGCGCACGTCCTCGAGTCGTGGGGGGACGGGCGTGCCACCGACGGCATCGTGTCGATCTCGCAGCCACTCATCGCCCCCCTGTGGGGAGGCCGGACGGAGGCCGAGGTCCTGGCGGCGTTCGTCGGCGACGGCGATCTCGGGACCCACGAGCTCCTGCGGCGCTACTGGCAGGGCATGGCCAGGTTGCCGGGGAACCCGGTCGGCTCATTCGACAACGTGTGGGAGCGCTGGCTGGCCGACGGTATCGTTCCCGACACCGGCGCCGGCGCCGAGACCGGCGTGGCGATCAACGGACAGGCGCTGGCCCAGGCGGCGGCCCCGCTGCTGGCGCGGACCGGCTCCGGAATGGAGATCGCGTTCGCCACCGATCCGAAGGTGTTCGACGGCCGATTCGCCAACAACGCCTGGCTGCAGGAGCTGGCCCACCCGATCACGAAGCTCACCTGGGACAACGCGCTCATGATCTCCGACGCGACGGCCAAGGGGCTCGACCTCGAGACCGGCGACATCGTCGAGGTCACCTACCGAGACCGGACGCTCGAAGCGCCCGCGATGATCGTGCCCGGTCACGTCGACGACGCGATCACCTTGCCCCTCGGATACGGGCGCACCGCCACCGGACACGTGGGACGGGGCGTTGGCTTCAACGCGAACGCACTGCGCACCAGCGAGGCGCCCTGGTTCGATCGCGGCGCCGCGCTCAGCAAGACCGGGAGGCGTTTCAAGTTCGCGATCACGCAGGACCACTGGACCATGTCCCCCGACGGTCGCGACAGCCCGCCGCCCGCCGTCTCGGCGCCGCTCGCCGAGGTGCTAAACCCCGGTTCGATGTTCCACGAAGAGCTGGAGGAGCGTCGCGGTCCGCAGGCCGTGATCCACCAGCCGGTCGACTACAGCGGACAGGCCTACAAATGGGGCATGTCGGTCGACCTCAACAAGTGCACCGGGTGCAACGCCTGCGTGGTGGCCTGCCAGTCGGAGAACAACATCGCCTCGGTGGGCAAGGACGGGGTCGGGCGCGGCCGCGAGATGCAGTGGATCCGGATCGACCGTTACTTCAGCGGGCCGGTCGACGAGCCCGAGATGATCAACCAGCCGCTCGGCTGCGTACACTGCGAGACCGCGCCGTGCGAATACGTCTGTCCTGTCAACGCCACCGTCCACAGCGACGAAGGGTTGAACGAGATGATCTATAACCGCTGCATCGGCACCCGCTACTGCAGCAACAACTGTCCGTACAAGGTGCGACGGTTCAACTTCCTCGATTACACCGGCGACATCAGCGCGGCGCGCGAGCTGGGGATGAACCCCGAGGTGACGGTCCGTTCCCGCGGCGTCATGGAGAAGTGCACCTATTGCGTGCAGCGGATCGAGCGCGCCCGGATCGCGACCCGCATCGAGGGCCGGACGATCGCCGATGGGGAGCTCCAGACCGCCTGCCAGCAGGGCTGCCCGACGCAGGCGATTGTCTTCGGTTCGCTCAACGATCCGAATTCCAAGGTCTCGCAGCTCCACGCCGACACACGCCGTTACGATCTGCTGCACGAGCTCGGCACCCGCCCGCGCACCGCGTATCTTGCGCGCGTGCGCAACCCCAACCCCGAGCTCGCGAAGGTGGACTAGGCGATGGCCGCTCCAAATCTGTCGCACGATCCGCTCGAGCCGCTTCCGCTCATCGAGGGGACGCACACCGATCAGACCATCAACGACAGCCTGCTCACCCACGTCTTGCGCGGGGCCGGCAAGGGTTGGTGGATGCTGTTCGGCTGCGCCCTGTCGATGCTGGGCCTGCTGGTCATCGCGATCTCCTGGACGCTCTACAAGGGGATCGGGGCCTGGGGCAACAACATCCCGGTCGGCTGGGCGTTCGGCATCATCAACTTCGTCTGGTGGATCGGCATCGGTCACGCCGGGACGCTGATCTCGGCCATTCTTCTGCTGTTCCAGCAGAAGTGGCGCACCTCGATCAACCGCTTCGCCGAGGCGATGACGCTGTTCGCGGTCATCTGCGCCTTGCTCTTCCCGCTCCTGCACACCGGCCGGCCCTGGTTCGCCGCCTACTGGCTCATGCCGTATCCGAGCGTCCAGCGGATCTGGCCGCAGTTCAAGAGCCCGCTCACCTGGGACGTGTTCGCGGTCTCGACCTACTTCAC
>CAYTTF010000130.1:0-4958 GCA_964440665.1 uncultured Myxococcales bacterium
ACGCCACGCGCGCGGCCGTCGAAGAGGGGATCGTTCCGGGCGGCGGCGTCGCGCTGATCCGGGCGCTGGCCGCGACCGACAAGATCGAGGGCCTCTCGGAGGAGCAACAGGTCGGTGTCACCATCGTGCGCCGCGCCTGCGAGGAGCCCTGTCGCCAGATCGCGACCAACGCCGGCAAGGAAGCCTCGATCATCGTCAACCGCGTGCGCGAAGGCAAAGGCGCCTTCGGTTACAACGCGGCCACCGACGAGTTCGAGGACCTGGTCGAAGCGGGCGTCATCGATCCGACCAAGGTGGTCCGGTCGGCCCTGCAGAACGCGGCCTCGGTCGCGTCGCTGCTGGTGACGACGGAAGCGCTCATCGTCGAGCGCCCCAAAGAGGAAGCCCCCCCGCCGGCCCCCGGTGGCGGTGGTATGGGCGGCATGGGTGGCATGGGTGGCATGGGTGGCATGGGCGGCATGATGTAGCGTGCGCCCGGTCGATCCTTCGGATCGACTTTGGTCCTTGCCTTCGACGGCGAGTCGGGAAACCGGCTCGCCGTTTCTATTGGTGCGCCTCAGGTCTGTTTTTTGGGATCATCCCGAAAGCTCATCCGTTGTTGCATCCACCAGGGAAGTCCAAGTACATTCACGCAGTCGCAGGTGCCCCTGTATCGCAAACAACGAAAAGGAGACGAGATGAAATCGATCCCCATCTGGAAGAAGGCTTCAACGGCGCTTCTGCTGGCGCTGACGCTGGGCGGAACGGGTGCGGTTGTGGGCGGATGCGCCTACGGCGGTGTGGCGAGCACTCCGGACGGAACGATCGTCATCACGCGGAACGACAACATCCTGTTCGGCCTCCTGCGCAAGGTCTACGTCTGCAAGGCGGTCGGCAATGTGCTGACCTGCGTCGAGACCACCCCTCCGTAGCCAAAGCTCTACGAAAAGCAGGGCCGCCGCTTGACGGGGGTCCTGTTTTTTTATGTCCAAGCCATGAGTTTTTCCCACCCGCGGGCGCCCGTCGGGCTGATTGCCGTCGGGCTGATTGCCGTCGCGTTGGCGCCGGCGCTGGACGGCTGCCATTCGCGTTCGCGGCAAGCCGACTCCGCGCCTCTGGCTGGGGTGGGGTTCGTGCTTCCCGCCGGGGGGGCGGTCGAACGCGGCGCGATCGTCACCAATCCGCCCGGCCGCGAAGAGGGCTTCCTCGCATTTGTCGCCACGGGAACCCAGAAATGGATCGAAGCCTGCCGGGGAGAGGCCGGCGGCCCGTCGCCGCTATTCACCTTTCAGACCGACGGGCGTGGGGCACCGGCCCTCGCGCGATCCGAAACCGGCCGCACCGCGCGGGAGCGTTGCCTGGTCGCGCACGCCATCGCGACGCCCGGCACCGGATTGCCGCCCGCGACTCAGGTGACCGTTCAGCTCGCGCTCCGGTAGCCCCTACTTCTCGAGCGCGAACGCCAGAGACAGCAGCAGGGTCTGGCGCCGGTAGCTGACAGGCGCCGTGGCGCCGAGCTCGTTTGCGTAGAAGGTGTAACGGGCGATGAGCCGCATTCGCTCGCCGACCTCGCGCGAAAGATCGAGCCGGACACTCGAGCGATTCTCGTCCCCGATGCTCTCGACGCTGATGGCGCTGCCGGGGGAGATGGGGCCCACCCCCACCAGCACCGGATCGCGGTAGGTGGCGAAGAGCAGCTCGGCGCGCGCGGCGAGCATCAATCCGCCGGGCAGCGCCACCGCGAAGCGGCCGATCACGAAGTGTCGCATCACCGTCTCGCCGAAGCTGTTCGAGAGGTTGAATTGGAACGCGTATCCGAGGCCGAGCAGAACGCGGTCGGTGCGGGTCACATCGAGGTGGCTCATCAGGAAGTCGTCCACGCGGGTGTCCGGCCCCGAGCAGGGAATATCAAAGGCCGGCTGAGCGGGCGCCGCACAACCGATGAAGGCGGGTCCCCCGAACGTGCGGCGTTCGAAGGTCGCGCCGGCGGCGCCTTCCCACTCGGCGCCGCTGTCCGGTTGGCGCGCCCAGCGCAGCTCGACGCCGGCGGTGGGCGCATCGAAGTCGATGTCCCGATCGGGCTTGAACACGAACATCCGGTATCCGACGCTGGCCGCCACGCTCACCCGTTCCGCCGCGGCCCAGTCGAGCTGCAGCGACGGCACCAAGGATCGGAAATTGCGCCGGAGACTGGCATCCTCCAGATTGTCCGGCGCGCGCTGAAAGGCCTCGTAATAGGACGCTGAGAAGGTCAGCGCGGACTTGTCATTGATGGTGGTTTGCCACGCGGCCGACGACGACACGATCGCGACGTCTTCGTCGTGCGCGCCGTTCGCATCGTAGAGCTTCCCCGCGACCGTCGCCGCCAGAGCGATCGCCTGCCCATCGGCGACGGCGTCCGAAAGCGTTCCGCTCACCACCACCCGTTCCAGCGGGGAGGCGATCACGGGCGGGTTCGCGGCGCCGGCGACCTCCTCGGCGCGGTGGGCGTTCGTATCGTACTCGGCGCCCAGCTCGGCCCGAAGGGTGTAGCGCTCGCTGTCCGGCGCGTCGGTCTGCGCGCGCGCGGTCGCCGCCGTCGCCACGAGGGCCATAGCGGTCAGCGTCCGCCCGAGCACCGACCGGCCCATGCGCCGGGAGCATACCCGCTTGGACGACCTGTCGTCAGTGCGCCGCGCGGGCCGAGGCCCGCATCGCGCGCGCCGCGGCGTCGAGCGAGTCGGCGCGGGCGCGCAACGCGGCGACGGCGCGCTCGAGGGCTGGCACCGAGCCGGCCGGCGCCTTGGTTCCCTCGAGACGTCGGATGTCGGCGACGGTGGCGGGATCGAGCAGATCGCGTAGCTCCACCGCCAGGGTCGGCAGGGTCGGCATGGAAGCGCCGGTCCCGCTGGTGACGGGGAGGGGTGAGGCGGTGGGGGGCGCCCCGGTCACGGTCTGTGGTCCGACGCTCGGGGCGATCGCCGTCGTGGATCCGCCGCCCGGGCTGTCGCTTACCGTTGGAGAATGCGGACCGGCGCTCGGCGAGGCGATGCTCGCCACCCGCCGCTTCGATCCTTCGAGCGGCCCGAACGGGTCGCGGTCGAGGTCGGCGGCTCGGCGTCGCAGCTCTTGCCGCCCCTTGAGCTCGGCGACACGCCCACCGAGCGCGTCGGCTTCTCCGCGCACGCGGCGCGACTGGTCGGCCAGGATGTCCGCCTTGGCGTCGAGGTCGGCCGGTCCGTCGGTCGGCTCGGCCACCGGCAGCGGCGCCGTCTTTCGGGCGGGGGCGCGCAGACCGAGGCGGGCTTCGATCTCGATGAGCCGCCGGGCCAGCGCTTCGGCGTCGGCCAACCGCGCGCGGAGCCGGTAGTCGTCACCGACGCCTCGGCCCGCTTGCTTGAGCGCGTCGATCTCCGCGCCGACACGATCGAGCTCGCCACGAAGGCGCTCCCGCTCCGCCGTGAGGGAGGCGGCCTCGACGGTCCCCGGCGCGGGAGCCGCGCGCGTCGTCACCGGCATGGCGGCGAGCACCAGAAGGATCGGGAAGCCGAGACCAACTATGAACCTGCGCTTCGACATCGACCGAGTGGCTCTCTCCAGAAGCACAGCAAGGGTCATACCACCGGTCCGCCTTCCGAAAAGCGCCTGTTTGTTCGTCCGAAAGGCCTCCCGTCTCAGAAAATTGAGAGGTTCTCCGGGATCGCTGACTATCTTGGGTGGCATGCGTTCACTCGTCGCAGGGGTGGTATTGGCGTCCTTGGGCTCTTTGGCAATCGGCTGCGCGACCTCCGGCGGCGCGCCGGCCGGCATCTTGCCGCGCGCCAACCTGACCGCCGCCGACTACTACCCGCTCGGCTCCGGGTGGAAATGGGCCTACGACGTCGAGAAGGACGGCGTGAACATCCTGGCGACTTACGTGGTGCTGGAGCACAGCGGTGACACGGCGATCGTGCAGGCCGGCGACGAGCGGCTCGCCTACGCGGTCACCGCCGACGGCGTGGCGCAGAAGGAGGGCGATCGGGTGGGCGACTTCATCATCCGAGGTCCGGTGAAGGTCGGCGCCGAATGGCCGGTCGACGGGGGCCGCGCCCGGATCGCTTCCGTGACCGCGGACTTCAAGCTCGATTCGGGGGAGCACTACCTCGGTTGCGTGGTCGTCGAGGTCACGCGGACCGACCCGGTGCGCGTCACCCGAACCACCTTCGCGCCCGATCTGGGCCCGGTGATGCTGGAGATGCAGGTGCAGGACGGCCAGAAGTTCGTCACCGTCACGCGCGCGCGGCTCCGCGCGGTCACCCGACCGACCGACACGCTCTAGCTGCCGCTTTGCGATAGGCTCGGCGCGTGCTGGCGCGTGGTCCGTTCGTCGTCCGTTCGGTGGCCGTCTGCCGCACGCTCCCGATCGCGCTGGCGCTGATCGGCTGCGGTGCGGCTCGCCCCGCGGCACGCGCGGGCGTCGCAGCGGGCGGTCCCGGCGCCATCGCGCCCCCGGCACGCGTGCGCAGCAACATCCTGCGCGCCGACTACGCGGGCTCGGAGCGCTGCGCCGGTTGCCACGCCGACGTCTACGCGCTCTGGCGGAACGCGCCCATGCACCTCATGACCCGCCTGCCGGAGACGGCGCGGATCCGGGCGCCCTTCGACGGCGCCACCTTTCATTTCAAGAGCGATGCCGCGCACCTGACCGAAAAGGACGGCGCTCGCTTCGTCGAGCTGACCTCGCCGACGGGTGGGGACCACGTTTATCGCGTCACTCGGGTGATCGGCGGTCGCTACCGCGAGGATTTCGCCGGCGTCGAGGTCGGCGCCGCCAACCCGGACCGCGAGCTACTCCTCCCCTTGTCGTACGTCTTCGAGACCAGCAGCTTCAGGCTAAAAGGCTATTCGGTGCTGGTGACCGAGCGGCCCGGGCTGCGCGCGGGCGGCGTCTGGAATCAGACCTGCATCTTCTGCCACAACACCACGCCCTATTTCGACAGCACCTGGGGCGCGCTCGCCGG
>CAYTTF010000130.1:5058-11361 GCA_964440665.1 uncultured Myxococcales bacterium
TCTTCTGCCACAACACCACGCCCTATTTCGACAGCACCTGGGGCGCGCTCGCCGGGCGTGGCGCGCCCGCCTACCAGGGCGAGGTGGTCGATCGGCTGTTACCGGCCGATCGCCGGTTCCAGGTCGAGATCGCGGGCGATGGGACGCGCGACCTCATCGACGCGGTCGGCGCCGAGGTGACCACCGTCGGCGGCACGCCCGCGGGCGGGGATCGTTCCGCCGCGCTCAGACAAGGGATCCACGAGCTGCGCACGCACTTCTCGGCCCGCCACTTCGTGGAGGTCGGCATCGGCTGCGAGGCCTGCCACGGCGGCAGCCGGGCGCACGCCGACGATCCGCGCGTGCTCCCGGACTTCGCGCCGCGCAGCGCGTTCCTCGAGATGCGCCCCGAGCCGGGGCGCGAGGTGACGCGGGCCGAACAGATCAACCGGGTTTGCGCGCGCTGTCACCAGGTGCTCTTCTCGCGCTATCCCTACACCTGGGAGGGCGGCACGCGTCGGGGCGACAATCCCGGCGGCAGCTCGATCACTTCGGGCGAGGGGCGCGACTTCCTGCTGGGCGGCTGTGCGCGGGAGATGTCGTGCGTCACCTGCCACGATCCGCACGGCGAGGATCGCCGCGCCAATCTCGATCGGCTGGCGACCGTCGCCGGCAACGCGACCTGCGTCCGTTGCCACGGCCAGTACGCGGCCCCGGCGGCGCTGGCCGCCCACGCGCACCACGATCCGACCGGCGCGGGGGCCAGCTGCATCGGCTGCCACATGCCGCGCAAGAACATGGGGCTCGGGTACGCGCTCACCCGCTACCACCGCATCGGTCGCCCCGACGATCCGGTGCGGGTCGAGCGCGATCGGCCGATCGAATGCGCCCTCTGCCACGCCGACAAGTCGGTGGGCGATCTGGCATCCACGATGGAGCTATGGTGGGGGCAGAAATACGATCGGGCCGCGCTGGTGGCGCTCTATGGCAGCCTGGACGCGCGGCCACTTGCCGCGACGCTCGAGCGGGGCAGGGCACACGAGCAGGCGGTCGCGCTGGCGACGCTGGGCGCGGCCAAGGTCGCGGGCGCCGCCCCGGCGGTCGCCCGCCAGCTGGTCAATCCATTCCCGCTGGTTCGCTACTACGCGGCCCGCGCCCTCGCGGCGCTGCGGGGTGAGTCTTGCAAAGTCGATCTGGATCGCCCGACGGCGGAGATCGCCGCCGCCGTACGCGCCTGCGTCCCGGACGCGTTTCCGGAAGGCGCGCCCACGCCGGGCGCGGCGCCGGTTCGTGGTGGCGATCTTCCGGACGAGGACTGAAAGTCGCTCGCTCGCTCGCTCAAACGGTCGCCCGGTCGCTCGACCACACGATCGAGCGGTTCGGCTTTCCCGTGCCGCGCTAGTATCCAAGGCGGTGTCCACCAGCGACCGCAAGCCGCCGCTCATTCTCCTCACCGGCTTTTTGGGGGCGGGCAAGACCACGGTCTTGAACCGCGTCCTCGGCGCGCAGCATCGCCGCAGGGTGGCGGTGATCATCAACGAGCTCGGTCGCATCGACATCGACACGCGACTCATCAAGAGCCGCGCGGGCGACGTGATGGAGCTGGCCGGCGGTTGCGTCTGCCACGAGGTGCGCGTGCAGTCGGAGCTCTGGGCTGCGATCGAGGAGGTCACGCGGCGCACCCGCCCGGAGGTGGTGCTGATCGAGACGACGGGCATCGCCGAGCCCTGGTCGATCCTCGACGGCCTCGAGGCGCTGGGCGACGACGCCCCGGCCACCGCCGCGGGTGTGGTCTGCGTCGTCGACGCGGAAGCGGGCGGCGGGCAGCTCGAGCGGCACGAAGAGGCGCGCGCGCAGGTCGAGGCCGCCGATAGGCTGTTGCTCAGCAAGCTGGATCTCGCGGCCCCGGAGGCGGTGGTGGCGCTTCACCGAGAGTTGGCGCGCCGCAACCCCACCGCCGAGCGTGCCAGCTTTCCGGAGACCGCCGAAGCCACGGCGGAGCTCGCCCCCTGGCTGCTGGATCTGCGCGCCGCCTCGCGCGCCCCACGCGTGGCGCACGGACCGCATGCCCATGGCCAGCTGGCCGCCGTCGCTTACAGCGATCCGGCGCCGCTGCTGGCCGAGCCGCTGCTGGACCTGGTCGCGCGGCTCGGCTCTGCGCTGGTGCGCGCGAAAGGCTTCGTGCACGTCGCCGGCGATCCGCGCCGCGGTTTCCTGGAACGCGCCGGCGCCCGCACCGAGCTTCGGTTCACCGAGCCTTGGGGCGCGGAACCGCCGCGCACGGAGATCGTCCTCATCGGCGAAGGCCTGGACGCCGGCGCCATCCACCGGCAGATCTGGGCGTGTAGGGTGGGTCGGATCGCGTGAATCCCGACGGGCTTTGCCCGTTGGGACTCTTCGCGGGGGGTCTAAGGGACCCTCCCAGGGTCCCTTTTAGGATCAGTAAACCGCGACGCCCAATGCGAGGGTTCCGGCGGGGGACCAGCCGTCGTCGAGGTGGGCGAGGTTGGCCCCGCCGCGCAGGGTGAGCGCCAGACGGGAGGTCAGGTCCAGCTCCACCAGCACGCCGCCGCCGCCCGCGGGACCGCTGAGGACATCGTTCGAGGTCAGCCCTGCCAGCGCGAATCCCGCGTCCACGTAACCGCCGGCATGGAAGCGGCCCTTCGCGAGCGGTAGAGCCTGCAGCTCGAGGCTGAAGGTGTGGCGCGTGACGATCATTCCCTGATCGTCGGCCGAGCCGCCCAGGGCGACGTTCATGAGCAGGCCGAGCTTGCGGGTGAAGAAATATCCGAACTGGATCGTCGCGGTCGGGCCATAGAAGCTCGAAGGTCCGAGCCCGAAGGTGGTCTCGCCGGAGTCGAGCTTGAAGGTGCCGCCGGTCCGGTCGAGCGGTGCCCGATCGAGCCGCTCTAGGCCGTACCCTTCGTCGTCCATCACTTTCGCCTCGACCGTCGCCTGGACGTCTTCCGGGGAGAGCGCGGCGAGCGCCACCTCCCGCGCCTGGCCGTAGCCGTCTTTGATGTGAATGGGCTGTTCCGGCGCCATCTGCACGTAGCCGTCGAAGCGGACCCCTTCACCGCTGACGAGGCCGACCCCGACCACCACGCCGATGGCGATCGCCACGACGGCCAGCAACACCAGAGCGTCCCCACCGTTGCCGCCGCCACCTCCACCGCCGATGTGCCCACCGATGTGACCGCCGCCAGTCGGCGCGACCCGTCCGGGCCCGTGCCATCCGCCCGACGCGTGCCCACCGCCGGATGCGTGCCAGCCACCCGAGGCATTCGCGCCGCCCGATGCGCGGGCGGGCGTGGCGCGGTGTGGTGTCGGCATCCGGCGCCTCGCGGGGCCGCCACCCGAGGCGTTCGAGTTACCGATGTCGATCTGCAGGTTCGTGTCGACATCGCAATCGTCCTCGCACTCACGATCGTTGTCGGCGCCGTCGGCGATCTCGCCGACAGCGTCGGGCGTCGGTTCAGTCTCGGCGATCGGCAACGGCTGCACGTCGACCGGCGGCGGAATGCTGGGCGGCACCGGCTCGCCGCGCCGATCGCCGATTCCCTGGAGCACGCGCACGCGCTGTCCGCGCGCGGCGATCGGCATTTGAGCCTGATGCATCAGCTCGTCCTTCGGGATGACGTACTCGTTCGAGACGCATCCGGACGCGACGGGCAGGAAGAAGGCCAGCGTCAACAAGCTGACTTCGGCGCCCCGCGCAGTGGACAAGAAAGCCGGGCGGGTGGATCGAAGCATCCGTCCACCCGGTTCATCTTTCATGCCACCGCGGGCACCGGCGGTTTCGCACGGGCTAGTCTGCGCGCGCCAGGTTCTGTGGCGCCCGCACCACGGCGGCCGGGCCAATTTGCGGGGGCGGCGCCCCGGGGCCCGTTTACTTCTGGACGCCCTGGTCCTTCAGCGCTTCGAGCTTACCGAGATCGAGGCCCGAGACGGCGGTCTTGAGCTCGCCGAGCTCGACGCCGTTTCCGCGCGCGCTCACGACGAAGCGGTCGCCGAGCACGATGGTGAATTCATTGCTGCCGCCGTGCTTCGAGCCCTTCTCGTGGACCAAGCGGCCGTTCTCTTTCCCGGTTCTCTCGAAGCCGTTGTCGTCTTCGCGCTCGCCCTGCAAGCCGGCCCAGCCGGCGAGCCCCAGAAGGCCACTCGCGCCGCCGGTGTCCGAGACCTCCAGCGTCACCCGCTTCTGCGCCTGATCGCTGTAGGTCGCCTCGGCTTTCGAGACCATGAGACCGGTCATTCCGGTCTTTTCGGCGTTGCCGCTGGTCTTGGGGAGCCCGGCGAACGTCGCCGGGATGAACGGCTTGAGCTGGTCGATGCCGATCGGATCGACGCGCTTGCCGCCGCCCAGCAGCGTGCCGAGGCCTTGCATCGCCGCCGCGGCCTGCGCGTTCGGATCGCCGCTCTTTTGCGCCGCTTCCATCTTCTTGTTGCTGTCCGCCATCGCCTGGCCGAGGGCCTGGAGCTTCCCCATTGGGCTGTCCTTGTCGAACTGCACCGGCTCGGAGGCGGGGTGCGGGTGCGCCATGCCGTTCAGTGCGCCCGCGCCCATCAGTCCGACGCCCCCGACGGTCGCACCCACGACGCCGATGATGGCCGACAGCACGATCGCGCAGATCACGACGACGACGGTGTAGCCGACGGCTTTCTCCTGCGGCGCCTTCATCAGACGCGGCAGCCCGAGGTAGAGCAGGTAGAGGCCGTAGCATCCGGCGAGGATGGCCAGCAGGCCCAAGGCCGTCAGGAGGTTCAGCACGCCGGCGACCCACATCGGGGTGTACGAGTACACGGCCACCTTGAGGGCTTGCGCGCTGTTCTTCTCGCCGCCGAAGCTGGGCGCCAGGGCGTTGATGATGAAGGACAGCACGAAGATCCCGACGATCGACATGATGTACGTGAAGATCGCCAGGGTCAGCCCGGCCACCATCGGCACGTGATAGCTGCCGATGAAAGGGAGCGAGCGACCAATCACCGTTCCGCCGACGAAGGCGGCGATCGGACCGATGGCCGCCAAGGGAACGACATAGCCGACGATCAGATCTTTGGTGGTGGTGGCCTCGGCCGCGATGACCGGCCACTCTGCGTTCGGCTTGAGGCAGATGTTCTTGATGCGGTCCACTATCGCCATGACGACCCCCTTGAGTGAGCGGCGATAGTACCTCAGTTGGCCGCCGTGAGCGGCGCCGGGGGCTGCCCGCTATTCGAACGCATGGCCGCGCCGCTTTTCGTAGGCGCGCAAATAGAGGTTCCGGTACTCGCCGGCGGCGCGGGACCAGGAAAAATCCTGGGTCATCGCGCGGCGGCGCATGGTCCTGATGTGGTCGGGGCGGTCGAACCAGGTCGAGACCGCCCACCCGATCGTGTTGGCCAGCGCCTCGGGATGCAGGTCGGTGAAGACGAAGCCGGTGCCGCCGCCGCTCGCTTCGTCGTAGTTGGCAACCGTGTCGACCAACCCGCCGGTGGCGCGGACGATCGGCAACGTTCCGTAACGGAGGCTGTACATCTGATTGAGGCCACAGGGCTCGAAGCGCGAGGGCATCAAGAAGAAGTCGGCGCCGGCCTCGATGCGATGTGCGCGTCCGTTGTCGAACCGGAGCCAGGCGCGAAACCGGTCGCCGTGGTGCGCGTCGGCCCAGGCGAAGAAGCGCTCCGCTTCCGGATCGCCGGTGCCGAGCAGCACCAGCTGGACGTCCCAGCTGAGCATCCGGTCGAGCGTGTGCGCCAGGACGTCGAACCCCTTCTGCGGCGTCAGGCGGCCGACGACGCCGAAGAGCGGGATGTCGGGCCGCGTGGCCAGGCCCGCCTCCTTTTGCAACGCCGCCTTGCACGCCGCCTTGCCGGCCATCCGGTTGACGTCGAAAGGGGCGGGCAGGTGGGTGTCGGCGGCGGGGTTCCACTCCTCGACGTCGATGCCGTTCAAGATGCCGGTGAGATCGCCGGCGCGCGCGGCCAGCGTGCCGTCGAGGCCGTTGCCGAAGAGGCTGGTCTGGATCTCGCGCGAGTAGGTGGGGCTGACCGTCGAGAGCAGCGTGCTGTGGTGGAGCGCCCCCTTGGTGAGGTTCATGGCGCCGAAGTGCTCGAACTCGCGCGGGTTGAAATGCTCTCCGCCGAGGCCGGTCACGAACATGCCGCCGCCGTCGAACACCCCCTGGTAGGCGAGGTTGTGAATCGAATAGACGGTGGCCGCCGCGTGCAACGGCTGCATCCATTCCACCGTGTTGACGTAGGCCGGAATGAGCGCCGTTTGCCAGTCGTTGCAATGGATGACGTCCGGCATGAACCCCAGCGCCTTGCAAAGCTCCAGCGAGC